>JBGAQM010000540.1:0-2853 GCA_044220735.1 Urbifossiella sp.
GCGCGTCACCTCGCGCCGCCACGCCTCGGCCAGGTCGCGGGTGGCGGTCACGTTCACGCGGCGCGGGTTACACACGGCTCCCCTCCTCGAGTCGGGCCAGGGTGTCCATCAGCCGGGCGATGCCGCGCTCCACCCGGGTGCGCAGCTCGGGGTTGTCCGGGTGGTCGCGGAGCACCTCCCGGCGCACGGTGTTGTACTGCGCCAGCAGCGCCACCACCTGCCCCTCGCGGGCGGCGGCGGCGGCGTGGTCGTCGAGCACGGCCAGGTCGTCGGCGAGTTCCGCGGCCGGGCGCTCGGGGCCGGCGGCGGCGAGGTCGTCGCCGAGGTGGGCGCCGAGCACCTGCCGCAGCGTCGCCGCCTCCTCCGGCCGCGTCCAGCAGTGCCGCAGCGGCCACAGGTCCTCGGCCGCGGCCGTCATCGACCCGCGGAGCAGCGCCGCCCCCGCCACCAGTTTGAGCCCGCGGACCACGCGCCGGTCGGACATCTCGACGCCGTTCGCCCGCAGCTCGCGCACCGCGTCGGCGTAGGCCGGGCGCACCGGCTTCACGTCCACCCGCGCCACGGCCTGCTGGAGCGCCTCGAACTGCCCCTGCTCGGCGTCGAGGAGGGGCTGGGGCTTCTCGCCCTCGCCGGCCGCCGCGCGGACCCGGCTCTGCTCGGCCTGCCAGCCGAGTTCCAACAGCGCCTCGACCCGGTCCGGCTCTACCGGATTGACCAGCGCCCGCAGCAGGAACCGGTCGGCGAACGCGCGCAAGACGGCGTCGTCCGGCAGCGTGTTGCTGGCGCCGATGAGGCCGATCAGCGGGCACTTCTGCGGCACCGCCCCGTTGAAGAAGACCCGCTCGTTCACCAGCGTCAGCAGCGTGTTCAGGATGGCGCTGCTCCCCTGGAAGACCTCGTCGAGGAAGACGACCTGCGCCTCGGGGAGCATGTTGGTGGTGACGATGTGGTACTCGCCCGCCTGGAAGCGCGCGAGGTCCATCGGGCCGAACAGCTCGGTCGGTTCGGTGAACCGCGTCAGCTGGTAGTGGAACCGCTTCGCCCGCACCAGGTCGGCGAACCGGTTCACCAGTTCCGTCTTCGCCGTGCCCGGCGGCCCGAGCAGCAGGACGTGCTCGTGGCACACCGCCGCCAGCACGAGCAGCCGGACCACCTCGTCGCGGTCCACGAAGTCGGCGCGCAGGGCGTCCTGCAACTGCGTCAGCCGGGCGACGATCAGTTTCACCTCGGGCGGCAAACTCATGTCGGGGCCTCGGGGGCGTTGGTCGGCGGGGTGAGCGTGACCCAGGTCTCGGCGGCGGGGGCGGGGCGGCCGGCGTCGGCGGGGCGGCGGGCGGCGGCGGGGCGGTTCGCGGCCGCCTCGCGGTCGCGCCGCTGCCGCGCCTCGCGCAGCTGGCCGACCAGGAAGCCCAGCCGGTACGGCGTCGGCGGGACGGCCGGCTGCTGGCAGAACATGCCGACGCAGGCGTCGCGGAACACGGCGCGGATCTCGTCGCCGTTCAACCCCTCGGTGGCGTGCGCCACCACGTCCAGCAGCCCCGGCGGCGTCGGCACGCGGAAGTGGGCGGCGTGAATGCCGGCGATGGCGCGGCGGGCCTCCTCGTCCGGCAGGTCGATCGGCACCGGGCGGAACCGGCTCGGCCGCAGCAGCGCCTCGTCGATGATGTCGAGCCGGTTCGTCGTGCCGATCACCAGCATGGGCACGTCCGGCCGGAACCCGTCCATCTCGGTGAGGATTTGCGCCACGATGGCGTTGCCGGCGCGGCTGCCGCCGTCGTCGCGGCCGCTCCGCTTGGTGGCGATCGAGTCGAACTCGTCGAACACGACCACGGCGGGGGCGTTGCGGCGGGCCTCGGCGAAGATCTCGCGCAGCTTCCGCTCGCTCTCGCCGACGTACATGTCCGTCACCTCCGGCCCGGACACCACCTGGATGGTGGCGTTCAGGAAGTTGGCGACGGCCTTGGCGAACAGCGTCTTGCCGGTGCCGGGCGGGCCGTAGAACAGGAACCCGCGCGGGATCAGCTCGCGCTGGAAGTCGGCCGGCATCCCGTCGGGGAGGTTGAACGCCCCGGTCATCAACTTCAGCGCCTGAAGCAACTCGGCCTTCACCGCGGCGTACCCGCCGATCTGGTCGAAGCGCACGTTCGGCACCTCGAAGTTGGCCGACGTCTGCTTCTTGAACGCCCGGATGGAGCGGTACAGGTCCTTGACCGTGGACTTCCCCGCGCGGGTCTGGGCCTCGTTGACCGCGTACGCAATCGCCTGCCGGAACCGCACCGGGTTCATGCCGGCGACGTTCTTGTACACCTCGTCGGCGTTGTACCCGTCGAACCGCGCCGCCTCCGCCGCGGTGACGAGCGCCTGCCCGAGCGGCCGCGGCGGCGCCCCGCCGGTCGCCACCTCGCGCGGCACGCCGGTGATCTGGTAGCGCACCGCAAACCGGGCGGCCAGCACCTCGGGGATGGTCAGCGACGGGTCGGCGAACGCCAGCAGGAGCGGCTCGCGGGCGTTGCGGGTGCCGTCGCGGACGTGGTACAGGAGTTCGACCAGCTCGCGGGCCTCGGCGGCGAGGTTGCCGTCGGTGCCGCCGGCGAGGAGGTCGAGGTGCGGCACGACGAGCACGTCGCCGGGCGGCAGGGCGTCGATCAGCTCCTTGAGCTTGGCGAGCTGCCGCTGGCGGAGGCTGCGGCCGAGCATGTCGCCGGCGTCGGCCGCGGGCACGTCGAGGAGGACGCGCGACTTGGGCACCGCCGCCGGGATGGCGTCCCACAGGTGCGGCACCACCAGCTTGTCGCACACCACCAGCACCGACAGCCCGGTCTTGAGGTACGACGCGCAGGCCGCGACCTCGGG
>JBGAQM010000541.1:0-2842 GCA_044220735.1 Urbifossiella sp.
CAGGTGTGTTAGCGACCTCCGCGAAGCGATGCCAGCGCCGCCAGCGCCTGACTGTTCGCCACCAGCGGGTCGTTCTCGCGCACCAGCTCGATCGCGTTCGCCCAGCTGCCGTCCGGCCGCTGCCGCCGCGCCAGCGCCGCCGCGAGCCCCGCCGTTGCGTCCGGCAACGCCTTCGCCACCGACGCCGCGTAGTAGAAGTACACCGCGTTCCGGTTCGGCTCCATCGGCGGCGAGTACCGCCCGGGGTGCTCGTCGGCCCGATAGTTCGCCCGCAGCCAGTCGCCGGCGAGGGCCGTGCGGCGGGCGTTCACATCGGCGTTCGTCTCGCGGCGGCACAGCCGCAGCGCCCGCAGCCCGTCGGCCGTGGCGCTGCCGTAGGACGCGCCGACGCCCTCGACTAGCCCGGCCTTGTTCCGCACCGGGTCGGCGTGGACGAAGTGGAACCCGCCGTCGTCGTTCTGGCAGCGGCGCAGGAACGTGAACGCCGCCTCGGCGCGGGCGTCGGTCAGCGCCCCGGCGGCGTGCAGCGCCTCCAGCGCGAACAGGGTGGCCGACAGGTTTGACTCGGTGAGCGGCGGGGCGAAGCCGTTCGGGTCGGGCTTCTTCGGGATGACCCGGCAGTAGCCCCAGCCGCCGTAGTGCGGGTCGTCCGGGGTCCAGCCGAGGTCGCGGGTGAGCTGGCGGTCGAGGAGGTACTTCACCCACGCCGCCTTCGCCGCGGGGCGGCCGGCGCCGTCGGCGTGGCACAGCGCCCTCAGCGCCAGCGCCGCGGTGTACACGGGGTAGTCGAACCCGCCGTCCGGCTCGCGCACCTCGCCGTCCTTCATGAAGGCGTCGAGGAAGGCGAGCGCTTTCGCGCGGGCGGCGGGGGCGGCGTCGGCGTCCTGGAGGGCGCCGAGGACGAGCGGCGTGAGGGCGGTGCCGTCCTTGAACGCGGCGTACACGTCGGACCGCCACGCCCCGTCGGGCGACTGGTGCGACAGCAGGAAGGCGACGGCCGCAGCGGTGTCGGCGCGCGGGGTGGGCGGCGGGGCCGCCGGGGGCGCGGGCACGGGCTCCGGCATCGGGCCGGGGTTCAGCACCGGCTCCGGGGCGCGGGAGCAGCCGGCGAGGACGAGCGCGAGCAGCGCGACGCGGGGGGGCATGGGAACTCCGCGGACGAAACCCGCCCCAGGGCAACGCCCCGGGACGGGGAGCTCGGTTACTCCTTCGCCGGCGGGGCGTCGCGCTTCTCGGCCTGCGCCCGCAGCACGTCCACCGGGAACGGCGTCCGGTCGGCCATCAGCACCAGCAGCGCCGCCGACGTGCAGAACGTCTTCCCCGTGATGCAGTGGTGGCCGCTCCAGCTGCCGCCCTGGTCCTGGGCCTTCTCCAGCCCGGCCCGCATCTTCGCGTCCCAGTCGGTCCAGTCCTTGCCGCCCTTGAGGACGAGCGTCTCGCTGATGTGCATGAAGCTCAGGAACTCCTCGCCGCCGTTCGACCCGAACCCGGCCACGAACTTCTCGTCGCGCACGGTCGCGGCGAGTTGGCCCTGCACCTTGTCGTTGGTCCGCTCGGCGTCGGCCAACTTCGTGACCGTCTCGCGGGCCTCCGCCTTCTGCTTGTCGGTGGCCTTGGCGTCCTTGAGGATTTCCTTCGCCTTCGCGCCGTCCACGCGGAGACCGTTCACGGCGTCCTGGGTGTTGCCGGCGCCGCGGCCGAAGCTGTACAGCTTCACCCCCGCGTCGCCGCCGCCGAGCGCGCCGCCGCCGGCGTACCCGCCGCGGGTGCTGAGCCCACCCTCGGTCGCCGGCCCGGCCAGGCCGGGGAGCGCCGGCCGGGTGGCCACCGGGTCGCCCGCCTTCGCCGCGCCGGCCGGCAGGCCCGCGACCACCGCCGGGGCCGGGCCGGCCGCCAGCGTCTTCCCTTCGGCCGCCGTCTTGGCGTCGGCCAGGGCGCGCTCGAGCACCCGCCGGTCCACCTCGACGCCGTTCTGCCGCGCCCGCGCCACGCTCTTGTTGCACAGCCCCATCGACAGCGTCGGCGCCCACCCGCCCTGGTTGGCGAACCCGCCGTCGGCCCCCTGGTGGCGGACGATCTTGTTCATCGTCTTGGTCAGCGCCGCCACCAGCCGCGCCTCGTCCGGCCCGGCCGTGCCGCGCATCTCGGCCAGCACGAGGTTCACCAGGAACGTGTCCACGTACGGCCCGATCTTCCCCTGCAGCTGTGTGCCGCGGACGTCGGTGATGTACAGCGTGTCGGTCTCGGCCCGCTCGACCCGGGCGAGGACGAACCGCAGCCCGCGGGCCACGGCGTCCTTGTACTCGCCGGTCGTCGTGGTGTGGCCGGCGCGGAACAGGGCCAGCAGCGCGAAGCAGGTGTTCCCCACGTCCGACGGGTCCTCGACGTTCTTCCCCTCGACGCGGCCGCCGTTCGGCCCCTGGTTCCGCCACCCGCCGCCCTGGCTCCAGCCGCCGTCGTCCTGCTGCGACTTGACGAGCCACTCGAGGCCCTTCTTGACGGCGTCCGACAGCGGCCGCGGCGGCACCGCGGTCTTCATCTCGACCTTCTCGTTCGTGACCCGCACCGGCGACAGCGTGTCGCCGCCCTTCGCGGTCGGCGGCGGGGCGGTGGGGAGCGCGGCGGGTGCGGGTGTGGCCGGCGGCTGGCCGGTCGCGGGGAGGAGGTTCAGGGCGAACGTGGCCGCGAGCCCGACGGCGGCGGCGGCCTGGAGCGGGCGGATCAGCCGGGACATGCGTCGTCCTCCGAGCGGGAGGGGAACGGGGCGCCCATCCGACGCCCCGCCGGCAGTCTAACGGGACGAGCGTAACGGGTGGGTAACGGCGCCGCTCGCGGCTTCGGG
>JBGAQM010000039.1:0-25324 GCA_044220735.1 Urbifossiella sp.
CGTGGCCCGCCTCCATGATGCCGTTGCCGGCGCCGGTGATGACCATCCACCCGTCGGCGACGATCTTGCTGCCGAAGTCCTCGGCGGCGCGGAACGCCGGGTGGTCCGGCCGGGTGCGGGCGGAGCCGAACACCGTCACCTTGCGGCGCCCGCGGTAGCCGGCGAACACCTTGAGGCAGTAGCGCAGCTCGCGCACCGCGGTGGCGAGGAGTTTGACGTCCCCGCGGGAGGCGCGGTCGCGGAGGAGCTTGTCGGCGGTCTCCTTGATCTGCGCCACGTACTCGTCCGAAGCCGGCTCCGGGTGCGGCCTCTCCGGCGTCGGCAGGTCGGGCTCGGTGAGGGCGTCGAACGGGGTTTTCGCGGTCGGGTCGGGCGGCGGCATCCGGCGCCTCCGGGAGAAGGATCGCATAACAGTGTACGCCGCTTGCGGCGTTTCACGCGCGTGCTACGCCGCGAGTGGCGGACCGGGTGGCATTCCCCGGAATTCACTCGTGACGTATCCTGTGGTGTGCCCCCTTGTCGAGGTCCGTGCCGATGAGTCACGCCGTCGTCGAGCCGCCGAGCGAGCGCGTCTCGCACCCGCACCGCACGATCGAGAACGTCCCCGGCCGGCTCGGCCCCGCGCCGGTCAACCGCGTCCGCGCCGCCGCCGGGCTGCCGTGGAACCGCCGGCTGTCGCGTGCCGCGCTGATGATCCCGGCGATCCGCCACTGGGAGCGGCAGCACCTCAAGCTCAACGACGACGACCTGAAGGCCGCGAGCATGGCCCTGCGCGGCAAGGCCCGCGGCAAGACCCACCTGGACAAGCTCCTCCCCGAAGCGTTCGGCCTGTGTTCCGTCGCCATCCAGCGGGTGCTCAACATCCGCCCGTTCGACGTGCAGCTCGCCGCCGGCGTCGTCATGCACTTCGGCGGGCTCGTCGAGCTGGCCACCGGCGAGGGGAAGACCGTCAGCGCCAGCTCGCCGGCGTTCCTGAACGCCCTTCTCGGCAAGGGGTGCCACGTCACGACGGTGAACGACTACCTCGCCAAGCGCGACGCCGAGTGGATCGGGCCGGTGTACGAGAAGCTCGGCCTCTCCGTCGGCGTGCTCCAGCAGAAGATGGACGACGCCGCCCGCGTCGCCGCCTACAAGGCGGACATCACCTACGGCACCGCGTCCGAGTTCGGGTTCGACTTCCTCCGCGACCGGCTCAAGCTCCGCGGCGGGCAGGCGGCGACGGCCCCGTTCTGGGCGCCGTTCATGCCCGGGGCCAACGGCCCGGCCAAGACCGACCCGCGGGTGCAGCGCGAGCTCCACTACGCCATCGTGGACGAGGCCGACAGCATTTTCGTGGACGAGGCCAAGACGCCGCTCATCATCGCCAACCCGACGCGGCCGGCCGAGCCCGACGAGCAGGTGGTGTTCACCTGGGCCGACAACGTGGCCCGCGAGATGCGCCGCGACCAGCACTTCACCCTGAACCTGAAGAAGGACAAGATCGAGATCACCGACGAGGGCCGGCAGCTCGTCCGCTACTCGAACCCGCCGACCGGCAAGAACGCCAAGGCGATGGACAAGCTGCTCGAATCGGTCGAGAAGGGGCTGCACGCCTACTACCGGTTCGCCCGCGACCAGCACTACATGGTCAACCCGAAGGACGGCAAGATCGTCATCATCGACGAGGGCACCGGCCGGCCGATGCCCGACCGCCACTGGCGCGACGGGCTCCACCAGGCGGTCGAGGCGAAGGAGAAGGTGCAGATCAACATGCCGAGCGACCACGCGGCGCAGATCACCTTCCAGAACTTCTACCGGTTGTACACGAAGCTCGCCGGCATGAGCGGCACCCTGCTGCCGAACTTCTGGGAGCTGCGGAAGGTGTACCGCCGCTGGACGAGCAAGGTGCCCACGAACCGGCCGACGATGCGTCAGGTGATCCCGGACCAGGTGTACCCGACGGAGGACGCCAAGTTCGACGCGGTGGTGCGGAAGACGCAGGAGATGCTGAAGACGCACCGCCCGGTGCTGATCGGCACGCGGACGGTGGAGGCGTCGAAGAAGCTGAGCGCGAAGCTGACGGCGGTGGGGGTGCGGCACCGGGTGCTGAACGCCGAACAGAACGAGGGCGAGGCCGAGGTGGTGGCGGCGGCGGGTCAGCCGGACACGGTGACGGTGGCGACGAACATGGCCGGCCGCGGCACCGACATCAAGCTCGGCGACGGCGTGGCCGAGGCCGGCGGGCTGCACGTGATCGGCACCGAGCGGCACGAGGCGGAGCGGATCGACCGGCAGCTCCAGGGCCGCGCCGGCCGCCAGGGCGACCCCGGCAGCGCGCAGTTCATGCTGTCGCTGGAGGACCAACTGCTCGAAGGGCTGGGCACGGCGAAGCAGCGCGAGCTGAACGAGTTGGGGAAGGCGGGCGGCAACCGCGACTGGAACCAGTTCGCCCCGCTGTTCCGGCTGGCGCAGCAGCGGATCGAGCGGAAGCACTACCGCCAGCGGCTCGACCTGATGAACTACGACAAGCACCGGCAGGAGATGCTGCAGGACATCGGCGCCGACCCGTACGTCGATTGACCCTCAAGTCGAGTTGCCGCTTGCGGCTTTGCGTCGCCCAACGCGAAGCCGCAAGCGGCACCGTAACTTACCCGCGCACCGCCCCGCCATTAATCCTGTACGTCTGCCCCGTGACGAACCCCGCCGCCGGCGACGCCAGCCACACCGCCGCCGCGGCCACGTCCTCCGGCAGCCCCCACACGCCGAGCGGCGTCTCGCGCCGCACCCGCTCCTGCCACGTCGGCGACGCCGTCTCGCCCCACGCGGTGCGAATCCACCCGGGGGCGAGGCAGTTCACGCGCACCTCCGGCGCCAGGCTCAGCGCCAGCGACCGGGTGAAGCACATCACCGCCCCCTTCACCGCGGCGAAGAGTTCGCCGCTGTCGCCCTCCATGCCGGTCTCGGCCTGGTCCCAGCCGACGGCGAGGATGACGCCGCGGCCGCGCGCCTTCATGCGGGCGCCGAGGTTGCGGCCGAGCCGCATCGTCGCCTTCAGATCGACCGCGAGGAGGGCGTCGAGTTTCTGGTCGAACGACCAGCTTGCGGCGTCCCCGGTGAGCGTGTCGGCCCCGGCGTTGAGGACGACGATGTCCAGGCCGCCGGACTGGTTCCACGCTTCCGCCGCGAGCCGGTCACACTCCGCGGGGTCGGCGAGGTCGGCGGCGACGTGGCGCCCGTCTCGCGCCCGCCGCCCGTGCGTGATGACCTCTCCCCCTTCGTCCTGAAACGCCGCGGCGATCGCCGCGCCGATCCCGCCGGTGGACCCGGTAACCAGTGCGTGGTACCCGCGGAGTCGCTGAGACGGGGACGCAGGCGTGGCCGCCCGTGACACGACCGACCCCCGGTCGTTCACGGCCGCCGTCAGCAGCAGGGCGGACGTGGGTTTCTGCAGTACCGGGTGAATCGTGTGGGCCGCAATCTCGACCAACGGCACGAGCACGAACAACCGCTCGTGCAACCGCGGGTGCGGCACGACGAGGTCCGGGGTGTCGATCACCCGGTCGCCGAACAAGAGAAAGTCGAGGTCGAGGGTGCGTGGCGAGTTGACGCCCGTGCGGACGCGGCCGAATCGCTGTTCGACGTGCTGGAGGAACTTGAGGAGTTCGTGCGGGTCGCGGTCGGTTTCGACCGCGGCGGCGGCGTTGAGGTAGTCGCCACTCCCCGGCGGGCAATCAACCGGCGTCGTCTCGTAGTACCCCGAGACGGCCAGCACGCGCAGACCGGGCTCGGCCCGCAGGCGGCGGACGGCGACGTCGAGCGTCGCCCGCCGGTCGCCGAGGTTGCTCCCGAGGCCGAGGTACGCGACGGGCATGGGGCACTCCAAAAATCGAAGCACGAAATTCGAAGCACCGGTGCCGGGTTCGAATTTCGTGCTTCGAGTTTCGGGCGGGTCGCGCCGTTACTTCTTCTTCTCGTCCTTGGCGTCGCCCTCGGCCGCCGCCTCCTTCTTCACCTTCTTGCGGAGGACGACCTTCGTCACGATCGTCTTCGGGATGCCGAACGGGCTCTGGTCGGCCTTGAACGAGCCGTTCTCCATCATCTTCTCGATCCGCTCGGCCCGGGTCATCACGCACCGCGTGCGCTTCATCCCGCCCTTGCGCTTCAGGCTCTTGTCGATGCTCATGGCTTCGCCGGGGTCAGTTGTCGGTCGTCGGTCGCAACCGCGAAAGGTGATCTTATGAAGGGTACGCGGGAGGGGCAACCTCGTGCCGCCGCTCGCGGCAGTGCGGCCGATTCGCCGCACCGCCGCGAGCGGCGGATTGGATTACACCCCGAGGGCCGCCCCGGTCCGCTCGGCGACCTGCGGGGCGGCCAGCGGGCGGGCCGCGTCGCGGACGATCTCGGCCTTCACCCGGCGGGTCATCTTCAGCACGAACGCCGCGTCGCGGAGAAGCTGCTCGGCCTCGGCGGTCCGGGCAACCGGGGCGGTCTTGGTGGCGTTGATGGTCGGGGTCATTTGCGGCTCCTTGCCGGTTGGTTTCGGTCGTAACTGTCGGTTACGATCGACTACAAAGCAGCGGCCGTGCCGCGCCGTAGTTCCGCCGTGCCGTTTTCCCGCGCCCCGCATCAAACCCCTTCGTGCAACAGCACTTCCGCCGCAACGAAATGTTCGCGCCGCGTTTCCGGCGGGTTCTGCCGGTTGTAACTCCTGCGACTTGAGGGAAAGGGTACAATCCGCGTCGGCAGAAGGTACAGGACACGCCGCCGGCCGCCCGGTAGAATCGGGCCGCCTCTCCGCCCCCCACCCGGAGCGCCCGTGTCCCCCACCCGCCGCGACCTGTTCGCCGCCGCCGCCGGCCTCGGCATCGGTAGTACCACGTTCCACCGCGCCCTCGCTGCCCAGGCGCCCGACTTCCCCGCGACCGTCACCCCCGAGATGGTCCGCAACGCCGAGTGGGTCGCCGGCCTCGAACTCACCGACGACCAGCGGCGCCAGGTGGCCGTGGGCCTCACGAACGCGATGCGCGGCACCGCCGCCCTTCACGCGGCGAAGGTCGGCAACGACGTGCCGCCGGCGCTGCACTTCCTCCCCGACCCCGGCCGGCCGGCCGTCGGCCCGCGCGGCAGCGCCGCGTTCGCGCCGCCCGCCACCGACCGCCCCGCGGCCGACGACGACCTCGCCTTCCTGCCGCTCACCAAGCTCGCCGCCCTGCTCCGCGACAAGAAGGTGAGTTCCACCGACCTCACGAAGCTGTACCTCGACCGGCTCAAGAAGTACGACCCGGCGCTGAAGTGCGTCGTGAGCCTGACGGAGGAACTGGCGCTGCGGCAGGCCGCGGAGGCCGACCGCGAGCTGGCCGCCGGTACGCCGCGCGGCCCACTTCACGGCGTGCCGTGGGTGGCGAAAGACCTGATCGCCTACCCCGGCACGAAAACGACGTGGGGCGCCGCCCCGTTCCGCGAGCAGACGATCGACGTGAAGGCGACCGTGGCCGACCGCATCGACCGCGCCGGCGGCGTGATGGTGGCGAAGGTGACGCTCGGCGCACTGGCGAACGGCGACCGCTGGTTCGGCGGCATGACGCGCAACCCGTGGCACGTCCGCCAGGGGTCGAGCGGGTCGTCCGCGGGGAGCGCGGCGGCCGTGGCCGCGGGGTGCGCCGGCTACGGCATCGGCAGCGAGACGTGGGGGAGCATCGTGTCGCCGAGCACGCGCTGCGGCGTCACCGGCCTGCGGCCGACGTTCGGCCGCGTCAGCCGGCACGGCTGCATGGCGCTGAGCTGGAGCATGGACAAGCTCGGCCCGCTGGCCCGCTCGGTCGAGGACTGCGCCCTCATCCTGTCCGTCATTCACGGCCACGACGGGCACGACCCCACGGCCGTGACGCACCCGTTCACCTGGCCCGCGGCCCGCCCGCTGAAGGAGCTGCGCGTCGGCTTCTTCGAGAACGACACGACCGACGCGGTGAAGAAGGTGCTGACCGACCTGGGCGTGCGGCTCGTTCCGTTCCGCCTCCCGACGGGGCTGCCCGTCGGGGCGCTGTCCGTGATCCTCGACGTGGAGGCGTCGGCCGCGTTCGACGACCTGACCCGGGCGGGCGTCACCGAGGGGCTGAACACCTGGCCGGCGACGTTCCGCCGCGCCCGGTTCATCCCGGCGGTGGACTACCTCCGCGCCCAGCGCGTGCGGACGCTGGCGATGCGCCAGATGGCCGCGGCGATGACCGACGTGGACGTGTACGTCGATTCGCCCGACAACGGGCTGCTGACGAACCTGACCGGTCACCCGGTGGTGTGCCTGCCGAACGGGCTGTGGCGGAACAAGGACAACGTGCAGGTGCCGACGAGCCTGACGTTCACCGGCCGCCTGTGGGGCGAGGCCGAGTTGCTGGCGGTGGCGAAGGCGTACCAGGACGCGACCGGACACCACCTCCGCCGCCCGGACATGACGAAGGTGACGGCCGAGAACGCGGAGGCGAAGCCGTGACGCCGGCGTCAGCGCGGCAAGAACCCGGGGGCCGACGCCCCCGGCTCGCCGGGTCGGCTGCTCGCGATGCTTTCTAGCAGCGCCCGCGGGGCGCCGATGTCGAGGACGTGAACGGCGCCGAGCCACGCCGCCCCGGCGGCGAAGCCGCGCTTGGGGGCGACGAACGTCGCGGTGTGCGTCGCGCGGATCGTGTGCCCCTGCGGCTCGCCGGTGTCGCAATCCAACCCCGTCGGCACGTCCACGGCGAGCACCGGCTTGCCGCTCGCGTTCACGAACGGGATCAGCTCGTCGAACGGCGCCGCCACGGGGCGCGTGAGTCCGGTGCCGAACAGGGCGTCGATCACCCACCCGGCCGCCTGTACGTCGGCGACGAGCGCCTCCTTCCAGGCGTTGCCGCCGGCGTCGTTCGTCTTCAGCTCGCGGGCGTGCGCCCACACCTCGGCGTTGACGGCGCAGTCGGGCGACAGCTTCCGGTCGACGGCCGCGGCGGCGCGGGCGAAGCCGAACGACTGCCCGCTCTCCGGCCGCAGGAGCCACACGGTGACGGGCCAGCCGCGGTTGTCGAGGTGGCGGGCGACGACGAACCCGTCGCCGCCGTTGTTGCCGGGGCCGCACAGGATCACGGCCGGGAGTTTGTCGGGGTTGAGGCGCGTGAACAGTTCGGCGGCGCCGCGGCCGGCGTTCTCCATGAGGCAGACGCCGGGCATGCCGAAGTCCTCGACCGCCCGCCGGTCGAGGTCGCGCGCCTGGGCGCGGGTCAGGGTCGTGTCCATCGCGGGTCCCGTTCGGTTAGCGGCGCACGCGCAGCCCGTGCCCCTGCAACGCGGCTTCGACTTCGTCCACCGTCACCCACGGCAGGTCGCCGGGGATGGTGTGCTTCAGCGCCCCCAGCGCCCCGCCGAAGTCCACGCCCTTGCCGAGGTCGCCGTCGAGCATGCCGTGGATGAGCCCCGCCGCGAGCGCGTCGCCGGCGCCGAGGCGGTCCACGATCTCGACCTCGTACCACGCCGACTCGTACAGCTTGCCCGCGGTGTAGCCGACGGCGGCGAAGCGGTTCCGCCACACCAGCGGCGCCTCGCGCCGCGTGCCGGCCACCGCCTGCACGCCGAACCGCTCCATCAGCCCTTCCGCGACCGCGGGGAAGTCCGCGCCGGTGACGCCGAACAGGAACTCGGCGTCGGCCTCGCTGGCGATGACGAGCTCGCAGTCGCGCAGGAGCCCGCCCATGACGCGGGCCGCGTCCTCCCGGCTCCACAACTTCGCCCGGTAGTTCAGGTCGATGCTCGTGCCGAGGCCGAGCGCCCGCGCGGCCTTCAGGCCCGCGGCCACGGCGTCGGCCGCGCCGGGGCTGAGGGCCGCGGTGATGCCCGAGACGTGGAACCAGCGGGCGCCGGCGAGCACGGCCGGCCAGTCGAACGTGTCGGCGGTCATGCCGGCGGCGGCGGAGTCCTTGCGGTCGTACAGCACGGAACTGGCCCGCGGGGCGGCGCCGAATTCGAGGAAGTACAGCCCGCAGCGGGCGTCGGCCGCGTACGTCACGAACCGGTCGGAAACGCCGGCCTCACGCACCCGGTTGCCGACGAGCTTGCCGAGGGGGTTGTCGGGCAGCCGCGACACCCACGCGGCGGAGCGGCCGAGCCGGACGAGGCCGACGGCGGTGTTCAGCTCGGCGCCGCCGACCTCCACGTCGAGGCTGCGGGCCTGTTCGAGGCGCTGGAAGTGCGGCGGCGCCAGCCGCACCATCACCTCGCCGAACGTGACGACATCGACGGACATGACCGCTCCGGGCGAACGGCCGGCGTGAGCCGGCTGGTGGGGGTGGCAGGTGCCGGAACCAACGACCAGCCGGCTCACGCCGGCCGTTCGCCCCGGAACGACTTCACGACGCCGACGTACTCGCGGGCCAGCGCCGTGATGCGGGCGAAGTCGCCGGCCGCGACCGCCGCCGGCTCCACCATCTGCCCGCCGACCCCGAGGCACACCGCACCGGCCTTCAGGAACTCGGCCGCGGTCGTCAGGTCCACGCCGCCGGTCGGCATGAGCTTCACCTGCGGCAGCGGCCCCTTCAGCGCCTTGAAGAACGCCGGCCCCACCACGTCGGCCGGGAACACCTTCACGATGTCGGCCCCGGCCTCCCACGCGGTCACCACCTCGGTCGGCGTGAACGCCCCGGGCATCACCAGCTTGTCGTACCGCCGGCACATGCGGATCACGTCCACGTTCACGCTCGGCGAGACGACGAACTCGGCCCCCGCGAGGAACGCCGCCCGGCACGTCTCGGGGTCGAGCACGGTGCCGGCGCCGAGCAGGACGCGGTCGCCGAGCTGCCGCTTCGCCTCGCGGATCACGTCCACGGCGTTCGGCACCGTGAACGTCACCTCGGCGACCGTGACGCCGCCGTCCGCGAGCGCCCGCACCACGTCCACCAGCGGCCCGGGGTCGGAGAAACGCACGACGGCGACGATGCCGCAGTCGAGGACGCGCTGCAGGTGTCGTTCACGGCTCATGCTCCGATTGTAGGGGTGCGCCTTCCGCCGGCCCGTGAGCTACACTTGGGTGCCCTCGGAAGCACCATCATGCCGCCGCGCCAGCCCCGGTACGACTCGCTCGACCTGTGGCGCGGCGTCGCCTGCCTCGTCGTCGTGGCCTACCACGCGGCCGTCTACACCCACACCGACGCCTTCGAGGAACAGCTCCGCGCCCGCGGCGGCACCGCGGCCGAGTGGCTCCTCGCGGCCGTCGGGCGGTTCTGGTTCGGCGTGCCGGTGTTCTTCGTCATCAGCGGCTACTGCATCGCCGCCAGCGCCGACGCGGCCCGCGGCAAGCCCGGCGGCGTCGGCCGCTACTTCGTACGCCGGGTGCGGCGCATCTACCCGCCGCTGTGGGCCGCGACGGCGCTCGGCGTGGTGCTGGCGCTCGTGCTGGCGCGAACGGCGTGGCCGGGCCAGGGTGCCGCCGACCGCGTGCCGATGGCTGACCCCGCCGGCCTGTCGGCGGTGCAGTGGGTCGGCAACCTCACGCTGATCGAGGAGTGGCGGCCGGCGCTCGGCGGGCCGGAGAAGGACTACTTCCTCGGCCAAATCTGGACGCTGTGCTACGAGGAGCAGTTCTACCTCGTCGTCGGCGTGCTGCTGCTCGTGTGCCCGCGTCGGTTCTTCGCCGGCGTGTGGGTCGTCACCGCCCTGGTGCTGCTGAACGTCGCCGGCCCCGAGCGCTTCCAGGTGCGAATCCCTGGGCTTTTCAGCGAGGGGCTGTGGCTGTCGTTCGCGGCCGGCGTCGCCGTGTACTACCGCCGCAACCACGCCGACGCGACCGCCGGCGTGCTCTACGAGGCGCTGCTGCTCGCCGCCGCCGTCGCCGCGTTCCGCTACGACCCCGACCCGCTCGGCCACCACAAGACGCTGGCGAAGTGGACGTGGGTGGCGGCCGCGTTCGCCGTGCTCGCGTGCCGCCTGTCGCCGCACGACGCGGCGCTGTCGTCCGCCCGCTGGGCCGCCCCGCTGCGGTTCTGCGGGCGGATGTGCTACAGCCTGTACCTCGTCCACCCGCTCGTCGCCGTGCCGGTGGCGTGGCTGTTCTGGCGCGCCGGCCTCACGTCGCCCGCCGTCACCGTGTTCGTCACCCTGCCCCTCGCCGTGCTCGCGTCCGTGCCGGTCGGGTACGCCTTTTGCCGTCTGGTCGAGCAGCGGTTCGCCGGCGCTGCGCGGCCGGCGGCCGAACCCGCCCCCCGCGCGGAATCGCTGCCGACCCCTGCCGCCGCCTGACCGGCCCCGCTACAGATAATCCGGGTCGGGCTCCCGCACCCGTCCCGGAGTCGTTCATGTCGCGCCGCCCCGTCGTCACCCTCGCCGTCGGCCTGGTCGCCGTCGCCCTCGCGGTCACCGGCCGCGTCGCCGGTCAGGCCCCGGCCGGGAAGGACGCCACCGTCACGGTCGCGGTGCCGGCCGCGGACTACCCGAAGGTCCACGCCGACCTTGACGACGGCAGCGGCACCGTGAAGGGCGTCCTGAAGCTGACGGCGGTCCCGCTGCGGACCGACACCGGCACCCGCGTCATCGACCTGAAGCACGTGCGCCGGGTCACCTTCCAGCGGGACCCGAACGGGAACTCGCAGGACCTCGTGGAACTGTCCGACAAGGAGATCGTCCGCGGCCGCGTGACCGCCGACGCGTTCCCGGTCGAGGCCGACGGCGCGGTGAAGGACTACCCGAAGGCGGCGCTCCGCGAGGTGCGCATCGACCGCGACGAGCACCTGTCGCTCCTCGGCATCCTGCTCGGGCTGCTGACGCTGACCGCGATGGAGGTCGTGCTCGGGGTGGACAACATCATCTTCCTGGCGATCGTGGCCGCCCGGCTGCCGAAGGCCCAGCAGCCGAAGGCCCGCAAGATCGGCCTCGCGGCGGCGCTCGGCACCCGGCTGCTGCTGCTGTTCTCGCTGTCGTTCATCCTCGGGCTGACGGCCCCGATCTTCACCCTCCCGGACATGCCGATGTTGCACGACCTGGAGGCCCGCGAGGTGTCGTGGCGCGACGTGATCCTCCTCGCCGGCGGGCTGTTCCTGATCGGCAAGAGCGTTTACGAGATGCACGAGAAGCTGGAGCACGCGAAGGCCCACGCCGCCGCCGGCACCACCCCGCCCACCGAGGGGAACGCCGGCTTCGCCGGCACCATCGCCACCATCGCCGTGATCGACATCGTGTTCTCGCTGGACTCGGTCATCACCGCGGTCGGGATGGTGGAGAGCGTGCCGGTGATGGTGGTGGCGATGGTCCTGGCGATGGGGGTGATGCTGGTGTTCGCCGGCCCGGTGGGCGAGTTCGTGGACCGCCACCCGACGGTCAAGGTGCTGGCGCTGGCGTTCCTGATCCTGATCGGCGTGATGCTCGTGGCCGAGGGGTTCGGGCAGCACATCAACAAGGGCTACATCTACTTCGCGATGGCGTTCGCGGTGGCGATCGAGTTCATCAACCTGAAACTCCGCGGCTCGCCAAAGCCGGTCGCGGCGGCGACGGCCGAGAAGCCGGCGGTCGGGTGAGTTGCCGTCTCCGGGACGGCCGCTGCTCATGTTGCATAGCTTCCCGGGTCGCCCGGGGCGCGGGTAGAATGACGGTCTGAACCGTCGCCCGCCCCCACGCGCTCACACCATGCCGAACACCGCCCGCCTCCGCGTCGAGCCGCTCGAAGACCGCGTGACGCCGGTCGCCGCCGGCGCCCTCGACCCCACCTTCAGTGGGGACGGGACGTTGACCACCAGCAGTCCGGTGCTGCAGCTCGCGCTGATTCCCGACGGCCGTATTCTGGCCCTCAGCGCCGACAGCGTCGCTCGGTTCGAGGCGGACGGCGACCCGGACCCCACCTTCGCCGGCGGCGTGGCCGTTCTCCCGGCCGACGACCAGACCGGCGTCATCGCCGCCGCCGCCGACGGCGGCTTCTACTACGGTACACTCACCAGCATCAGCCAGGTCAGCCGCGCCTTCAGCATCGTCCACTACTCGTCGGCCGGCGTGTACGACACGGCCTTCGGGACCGGCGGGACGGCGACCATCGTCATCCCGGGCCAGTCGGTCGAGACGAGTCTCCACGCCATACTGGTCCAACCGGACGGCGGGGTGGTTGTGGTCGGCGACCGAACCGCCGACATCCTCGCCCTCAACGTCCCGCGGTACTACGACGTGGTTGTCGGCCGGCTGACCCCGACCGGCCAGCCCGACCCGACGTTCGGTACGAACGGGACGGCGGTCCTGGACAACGCCTCCGGCGGAGTCACGAGCCTCATGGCCCGCGGCGCCACACTCGCGCCGGACGGGCGGATCGTTTTCGCCACGGCCGCGTCCGACACGCCCCGCTTCACGCAGCAGCCGGCGTACACCCCGGCGGCGGTCCGGCTCACGACGACCGGCCAGCTCGACTCGACCTTCGGGACGGGCGGGGTTGCGAAGGTGGCGACCGGCGGGTTCGTCGGCACCGTCCGCGTCCTCGACGACGGGCGGGTGATGCTGGCCGGAGAGGTTTCAGGGCGGGACCCGCAGGACCCGGCCCAGCGCTACGTGCTGCACAAAGGCCTCGTCGTCCGACTGACGGCGGACGGGCGGCTCGACCCGACATACGACGGCGACGGCATCGTCGTCACCGGCACGCTCAGTACCGACCGTCCTGAAGTCCTCATTTTCGGCCCCACCATCAAACCGGCGATCGACCCGGCGGGACGAGTCGTGTTCGGACTTAGTGGGCAGGGCATGGCGCCCGCCTACCGGCTGAACCCGGCGGGCGCGCCCGACACGACGTTCGGGACGAACGGAACCGCGAGTGTTCCGACACTGGGGAGTGGTTCCGCCAGCGTACTCGTCCAGCCGAACGGCGACATCCTCTTCGGGGGCGGGGTGTTCGGTGACAGCACGTCCGGCAGCCTGACGCGGCTCGTCGGGGTCGCCACGCCGGCCGGGTTCACGGCCGCGACCGCGGGCACGTTCGTCGCCGGCGGGCCGACCGACGGCACCGTGCAGGTGTTCTCGTACTCCGGCCCCGGCTACAGCGGCATCACCGTCGCCAGCCCCAGCGCGTACGTCGCAGGGCTCGGGCAAAACGTCCGCCCCGCCCTCGCCGACGTGACCGGCGACGGCACGCCCGACTACGTACTCGCCGCGGGGCCCGGCGGCCCGCCGCGCGTCGTCGTCCTCGACGGCGCCACCGGCCGCGTCGCCGCCGACTTCGCGCCGTTCGAGCAATCCTTCACCGGCGGCGCGTTCGCCGCCGCCGCCGACCTCGACCTCGACGGCCGCGCCGAACTCATCGTCACGCCCGACCAGGGCGGCGGCGGCCGGGTCGTGGTGTTCTCCGTCGCCGCCGGCGGCGCGGTCACGGCTCGGGCCAGCTTCTTCGGCATCGACGACCCGAACTTCCGCGGCGGCGCCCGGGTCGCGGCCGGCGACGTGGACCGCGACGGCACGCCCGACGTGATCGTGGCGGCGGGGTTCGGCGGCGGGCCGCGGGTGGCGATCTTCCGCGGGGCGGGAATCGTGACCGGCTCGTCGGCGCGGCTCACGAACGACTTCTTCGCGTTCCCCGGGGCCGACGCCGAGCGGCTCCGGAACGGCGCCTACGTCGCCGCCGGCGACTGCGACGGCGACGGGTTCGCCGACCTGATCTTCGGCGGCGGCCCCGGCGGCGCCCCGCGGGTGTTCATCCTCAGCGGCGCCCTCGTGAGCACGGGGAACGTGGCCGGGCGCAGGCGGCGGCGCTGTCGAACTACTTCCAGTTCGTCCCCGGGGACGTCCGACCGCGGCGGGGTGCGGGTCGCCGCCCGGGACGTCGACGGCGACGGCCGCGCCGACCTGGCGACGGGGACCGGCGCCGGGGTGAGTGGGATCGTGCGGATCATCACGACCGCGGCCCCCAAGACTAGCGAGCAGTTCCCGATCATGAACGGCGTGTTCGGCGCGACCGCCGTGCCCGACGGCATCCTCGTGGGCTGAGGCGGGGGGCCGGTTGTAGGGGTTGGGCGGGTTGGGAAACGGGAATTCTCGCCCGAATTCCAACAGGTTCGAGGCGGGAGCGGGTACTTTGGACGTGCTCGGGCTCCACCCTGGCCCCGAGTCGGCACCAATCCCGCTGAGGTTCCGATGGCCCGCCCCTCCCGCCCGGCCGCGCTCCGCTGCGAGCCGCTCGAAGACCGCGTCAACCCGGTCGTCGCCTATGCCCTCACCGGGGTCGGCAACGGCGCCGCGAACCTGCTCGCGTTCGACACGGCCAGCCCGAGCATCACCAGCACCGTCCCGGTCACCAACCTCGCCACCAACGAGCGGCTCGTCGGCATCGACTTCCGCCCGCAGAACGGCCACCTGTACGCGCTCGGCGTGACCACCACCAGCGCCAGCACCAACGTCGGCACCCTCTACGACATCTCCGTCCGCACCGGCCGGGCCACGCCGGTCGGGCCGACCGGCGGCGTCACCACCACGGACGGGATGCCGAACCCCGCCACGGCTGGGACCGGATTCGCGTTCGACTTCAACTCGGTCGCGGACGCGATCCGCGTCGTCGCCACCGACGGGGACAACTTCGCCCTCAGTCCGAACACCGGGACGACGCTCGCGAACCAGACGCCCGTCGGCGGGGGTCGCGTGTACAGCGGCGTCGGCCAAACCAACAACGCGCCGAACGCGACGGTCACGACCCAGTACGCCATCGACGCGACGACCGACTCGCTCTACCGCGTCCCGACCCCGAGCACGCCGGGTGCCGGCGACGCGCTGGTCGGGGCGCTCGGCGTCGGCAACTTCGACGCGGTCAACGGGTTCGACATTCCGGCCGGTGTGAACGCGTCGGGCGCGTCGGGCACGGCGGTGACCTCCGGGGCCGGCTTCGCCGCCCTGACCGTCGGCGGCGTGTCCCAGTTATACACCGTGAACCTGGCGACCGGGGCGGGGACGCTGATCGGGACGATCGGCACCGGGGCGGCGGTGAGCGGGCTGGCGATTCAGAACGACTACGCCGGCTTCCCGGCCTTCGGGCTGGGCGGCGTCGGCGTCGGTTCCGCCACTCTCGTCCGGTTCAACACCGCCACGCCCGGCACCAGCAGCTCGGTCTCTGTGACCACTCCGAACGAGACGCTCGTCGGCATCGACTTCCGGCCGAACACCGGGCAGCTGTACGGGCTGGGCGTGAACGCCGGAACCGGCGCCGGCACCCTGTACCAGCTCAACCCGCAGAGCGGGGCCGTCACCCCCGTCGGGGCCGTGACCATCGCCGGCGGGCTGCCGAGCCCGGCGACAACGAGCTACGGGTTCGACTTCAACCCGGCGACGGACTCGATCCGGGTGGTCACATCGACCGGGCAGAGCTTCAGCATCAACCCCGCGAACGGGGCCGTCCTCGCGAGTGCCCCGGCGATCAACGGCGCCGCCACGGCGGCGGTCGCGGCGGCGTACACGAACAGCTTCGGCCAGACGCCGGGCGTCAACGGCCCGACCACGCTCTACGTCCTGGACGCGACCACGAACAACCTGCTCATCCAGAACCCCGCGTCGAGCCTCACCGCCGTCGTCGCCCCGGTCGCCCTGAACGGCGCCCCCCTCGACTTCTCCAACGTCGCCGGGTTCGACATCCCCGCCGCCGTGTCCTCGCCGCTGCCGAACGGCTCGCCCGCGGTCGGGGCCGGGTACGCGTCGCTGGTGGTCGGCGGGACCACCCGCCTGTTCCGGATCGACCTGGCGACCGGCGCCGCGACCGACCTCGGCGCGACCCCGGTGGCGATCACGGCGTTCACGATGGCGGACGCCCCGACCGGGCCGGTCCGCTTCCAGGCCGCGTCGGCGACGGTCGCCGAGGGCGGAACGGCAACGGTGACGCTGACCCGCACCAGCACTACCGGCGTACTCACGGTGACGGTGGTGCCAACCGGCGGGACCGCGACCGAGGGCGTGGACTACGCCCCTGGCCCGGTCCCGGTGACGTTCGCCGACGGCTCGAACACCGCCACGTTCACCGTCCCCACCGACGCCGACGTGTTCATCGAAGGGAACGAGACGGCCGTCTTCGGCATCGCCTCCGCGGGCGGGGTGGTCGTCGGGGCGCCGGCGACTTTCACGCTGACGCTCACCGACTTGACGCCGCCGGTAGCACCGAGCCCGAACCTGGCGGTGGGCCGGGGCGTCGGGGAGGCCGGCGTGTTCGTGCCGAACGCCTCCGGCCTGTACCCGACGCAGCCGAACGCGACGTTCCAGCCGTTCGCCGGGTTCACCGGGACGGTCCGCGTGGCGGGCGGCGACGTGAACGGCGACGGCGCCGCGGACACGGTGGTGGTCACCGGCCCCGGCACGCCGATCCGGGTGGCCGTGATTTCGGGCGTGGACAACAAGACCGTGCTGGTGGCGCCGTTCGACCCGTTCGGCGGCGACTTCTCGGCGGCGGGGTTCGTCGCGGCCGGCGACCTGGACGGCGACGGCCGCGACGAGTTCCGTGACGCCGGACGAAGGCGGCGGCCCGCGCGTCACCGTGTACAGCCTCACCCCGACGGTACCACCACGGTCACGCGCCAACTTCCTCGGCATCGACGACCCGAGCTTCCGCGGCGGCGCCGCGCCGCGACCGGCGACGTGAACGGCGACGGGGTCCGCGACGTGGTCGTGGCGGCCGGGTTCGGCGGCGGCCCGCGCACGGCCATCTTCACCGGCCAGAGCGTCCTCGCGGGTTCGCCGGCGCGGCTCGTGAACGACTTCTTCGCGTTCCCGGGCACCGACGCGGTGAACCTCCGCAACGGCTCGTTCGTGGCGTCGTCCGATGTGACCGGCGACGGGTTCGCCGACCTGATCTTCGGCGGCGGCCCGGGCGGCGCGCCGCGGGTGTTCATCATCAGCGGCGCGCTGTGAGTGCCGGCAACGTGGCCAAGACGCGCCGGTGGCGAACTTCTTCGTGGCGGGGAACGCCAACGACCGCGGCGGCATTCGGGCGGCGGCCGTGGACGCCGACGGCGACGCCGCGGGCCGACCCTGGCGGTCGGCAGCGGCGACGGTTCGGTGGCGAACGTGCGGGTCTACCTCGGCAAGAACTTCACCGGCAGGGCGAGCCGGGCACGTTCCAGGACGTCACTGCTGCCTGCGGGGCAACGCTGCCGGGCGGCCTTCGTGGGCTGATTCGTGGGGCCGGTTTCCAGCCGGCCGGCGTGACACCGTGGCCGGCTGGAAGCCGGCCCCCACGAATCACGCCGGCACGTCGTCCATGTGCCGCGCCACGACCGCACCCAGCGGCCGAGCACACCGGCCTTCCCGAGGCTCACCAGCACCGCCAGCGGCAGCAGCAACAGCCCCGCGACGAGCTGGTCGAGCCCGGCTATGACCGCCCGCGCCGCGAGGTATACGCGCCACCCTTCGAGCCCGACCCACACCGCCGGCATCCCGCCGGCCAGCCCCCACCGCCACGCCTCGCGCCGCCACAATCCCACGCCGAATTGCACCGCCCACGCCGCAGCCAGGAAGCCGACGTACGGCGTGCGCGTGGACGTGAGCCGCAGCGTGTCCGGGCCGACGAGCGCCAGTCCGACCAGCACCAGCGTGACGGCGTCCGCCGCGAACGGCACCCGTCGCGCCCACGCCACCGCCGCGAAGCCGCCGGCCGCGAGCAGGGCCACGAACAGCGGCGACCCGCCGAGCCGGTCGGCGTAGCGGCCGAGGAAGTCGGCCGCGACCGCGCTGTCGCCGAGGCCCACGCCGGAGAGCGGCACCAGCGCCAGCGCCGCCAGCAGCGCCACGACCTGCGTCGGCCGGTGCCGCGCAACGAGGCCGAGTTCCATCAGCACGACGACGGCCGCGAGCCCGAACGGGGCCAGGAAATACGGGCCGAACACGAGGTCTTCCGCGCCGGCGCCGTCGAGCAGGTGGAACGACCAGCACAGGAGGAACGCCCGCCCGCACACGGCGACGGCGAGGAACACGAACAGCGACCACGGGAAGAACGGCCACGGCCACGGGCTGCCGTTCGCGCGGGTGTAGTCGGCGCCGCGCCGCACCGCCGGCAGCAGCAGCAGGAACACCAGCCCCGCGGCCGGGGCGAAGCCCCACAGCCCCCACAGCAGTTCGTCCGACGCCGGCGCGCGAACCACCGGCGTGAGCGCCACGGGGTACAGGAAGAATAGCGCCAGCATCAGGTAGTACGGCGCCCGGAACCCGGACGAGGCGTCGCAGACGGATGTCATGCAGCACCACCTCCGTGACGACGACCGCGAACACCAGCCCGGCCGCGTTCACCAGCGCCGCGGTCGGGGCTCATGATGAGGAGTTCGTCGAACGTGACGGACGTGGCCAGGAACATGAGGACGACGAGGAGGAGGACGGTGCGGAGGTCGTTCCAGTAGCCGGCGTAGCGGACGAGGAACAGGGCCGCGGCCGCGAGCAGCAGCGCGTAGCCGCCGAGGCCGGCGGTGAGGGCGGCGGCGTCGGTCTCGCGGGTAGCGTCGAACGACGTGTTCGGAGCCGTAGAAGACAGGCCAGCAGCGGCGACGCTGGCGGTTGCCCTGGTCAGAGGAAGCGCTGAAGCCCCGGCCCGGCGGCCAGCGTGCGGGCAGCAGGGCTCGGACGACGTAGTTGGACGACCCTCAAGGAGTGCGGCCGTCGGTGGTGACGAACCCGCAAAGGCTGGCCCTTGACCACGTGTTCACCGGCCGTTGCGCAGCCCAGTCCTCCGGCTCCACCCGTACCAGCGGGTCGTGACGCCGGCGTGAGTGCCATGCGGTCCCACCCGTCGAGCAGGGCGTGTCCTTGAGGTCGCCTTCCCCGTTCCCGATCTGAAGGTACGGCAGTCGCGGCCCCTTCGCCCCGTCCGGCGGGTGGAGGCGCACGACGCGGACCCGCCGGGCTTCGTTCGTCGGCTCCGCGGTGAAGCGGACGTCGAGCTTCATCGCCTCGCCGCCGCGCTCCCCGACCGGGCGCCGCCGGCGGCGCACGGTCACGGTGCCGGCGTCGGCCTTGCGCCGGGTCGTCGGCGAATTCCAGTCGCCACTCCTCGACCGTGACCGTCGTTCCGCCGGGGGCCGTGCGCGTGCCGGCCTGATACCACACGTGGTCCTTCAGCTCGACGGCCGCGCCGAGGTGCAGTTGCTGCGTCGTGGATTGTTTCATGCCGACGGGGAGCGGGCGGCTCACCGCCGTGTACAGCTTGCGGTCGAACTCGACGAGCGGGCCGTGGACGGCGAGCGGCAGATGCAGGTGACCGGCTCCACCTGATTCGGCGGGCGCTTCGGGACGTCGCGCCCACCCAGCTTCGTAATCGTCACGGTCGCCGGGCCGCCGAGGTAGCCGGCGCGGAACTGCACCCAGCGCTCCCAGTCGTGGTCGAAGGCGCGGGTGTGGTGGGCGTCGTACCACGTCTGCGAGAACAGGTTGGGCGGGGCGCCCGCGTCCAGGTCGTCCGGCGCGAGCTTGAGGAGCCACCGCTCGGGGAGCGGGGCCGGCGGCTGGGCCGGCGCGACGCCGGCGGCGAGGACGAGGTGGCGAGCACGGAGAGCCCTCCGGGCGAGACGGCCCGAGGGTACCCCGCCGCGGCGCGGCGGTCGAGCGGCCGTGACAGAGGTGTTACCCGACGTGGGGCCGGCTGGAAGCCGGCCCCACGTCAGCGGCCCGGCAGCGGGTACAGCTCGAACACCTCGTACCCGGCCTCGGCCATGCCCAGCGACTTGTACGTCGCCCGGGCGCGGTCGTTGGCGGGCTCCATGTACAGCCGCACGCCGATGACTTCCGGGTCGGCCGCGGCGCGGGTCAGCACGTCCTCGAAGAGCGCCCGGAAGACGCCGCCGCGGCGCGCGTCGGGCCGCACGTACACGCTCTGCACCCACCAGAACCAGCCGTTCCGCCAGTCGCTCCACTCGTAGGTCAGCATCATCTGGCCGACCACCTCGCCGCCGCGCTCGGCGACCGTGTACACGCCCTTCGCCGGGTCCGCCAGCGCCGCCCGCACGCCGGCCGCGAGCAGCGTGGGGTCGAGTTCCTTCCCCTCGCTCTCGCGCGCAAGCGCGGCGTTGTACTCGCACACGACGGCGGCGTCGGCCGGGGTGGCGCGGCGAAGCGTGACACTCACGGGCGGGCTCCGTCGGTGCGGGTGTAGACGCCGAGCAGGTTCGCCTCGGGGTAGCCGAGCCCGGCGGCCCGGAGCAGCTGGCACGCGAGCAGTTCCAGCGCGTGCGCCGCCGGGAAGCGGTACAGCGCGCAGCAGTCGTCGAGGCGGGCGAACTCCGTCTCGCGGAAGCCGCCGGCGGCGAAGTGCCGGCGCAGCGTCGCGCGGGTGTTCATGCGGTACGCCGTCGGGAACGTGTCCTTCTCCTCGCCGCCCCAGAGCTTTTCCTTCACCGGGTGGTGCAGCCCGAACGGCGTGAACCGCGACACCACGGTGATCGGCGAGAACAGGTTCACCGTGAACAGGACGACGCGACCCCCGGGCCGCACGAGCCGCGCCAGCGCCGCCACGACCGCCGGCGGGTCGGTGACGTGTTCGGCCACCATCCGCAGCGTTGCCAGGTCGAACGCGCCGGCCGGGTGGTAGTCCTGCACGAACGCCTGCGTCCGCTCCGCGGCGTAGGGGTTGTCGAGTACGTTCGCGCTCGGGTCGACGGCGGCCACGCGGCCGGCGCGGGCGGTCGTCGCTTCGGCGAGCCGTTGGTTGTGCGGGAACGGCGACGCCCCGCCGCCGACGTCGAGCCACGCGCAGCCGGGGAAGACGGCGTTGGCGACGGCGGCCTCATAGACGTCGGCCGGCGTGGTGTAGCGGGCGCGGAACCGGCGGCGGTGGTTGACGCCCACCGCCGCCGGGTCGCCGTACTTGTCGCGGAAGTGCCGGGCGAGTTCGCCGGGGGTGGGGAGCACGCGGGCCGGGGCGGGCATCGGGGGTTCGTCTCGGGCGGGTCAGCCGGCTTCGGCGGCGTTCGCGGCGGCGGGCGGCGGGGCCAGCTCGTACACCTTTTCCAGCAGTTGCTTCATCGTCACCGGGCGGACCAGCACCACCCCGCGCTTGTGCGCGCGGGCGCGGTGGCGGAGGTTTTCCTGCTCCTCGTTCAGGATCAGGACCGCCCCCACGTCCACGCCCACCGTGTCGGCCTCCTTCAGCACCCGGCTGTAGGCCTCCACCCCGTCCTCGCCGACCGTCCCGGCGTCCACGATGAGGGCGTGGTACGGCTGCTGCTGGAACCGCCGCAGCGGCTGATTCGGGTCGATCGACATCAGCACGCGGTAGCCGTGGGCCTTGAACTTCTCGCGGAACGCGTCCTGGAGTTTGGCGTTCCCCTCGACCACGAACAGCGTGTGCGGCCCGTCGGCCGTGCGCGAGCGGACGCTCAGCACGGCCCCGCCGCCGAGCTTGGCCCGGCACTCCTGGATGGCGTTCACCAGCTCGGCCGGCGTCTGGTACCGGCGGACCGGGTCGTAGGCGACCATCCGGGCGATGACCTTCTGCAACTCCGCCGGGAGGCCGTGCGCCGGGCCGCCGCTGGCGAGCGCGTCCTCGACCTGCTGGTACCGCCGCGCCGCCATGCGGGCATGCTTGTCCTTCGTCACCGGCATCAGGGGCTCGCCCGTGACCATCTCGTAGAGCACGGTGCCGAGGAAATAAATGTCGCTCCGCACGTCGCCCGGCTTCATCCCCGTCGCCTTCTCGAGCCCGGCGTAGTCCACGGTGCGGTCCACGGCCACGTCGTCGTCCTTCTCCGCCTGCTTCTGGAGCTGGACCGACCCGCCCATGGTGGTGATCTCGGCCAGCCCGAAGTCCACCAGCTTGGCGACCCCCTGCGCCGCGATCAGGATGTTGGTCGGCTTGATGTCGCGGTGCGTCAGCCCCTTGGCGAACGCGCCGCCGAGGCCGCTGGCGCACTCCTCCATGATCCGCAGCGACTCGTCCACGCCGATCTTCTTGCGGACCGAGATGAGGTCGCGGAGGTTGCCGCCCTCGACGAACTCCATGACGAGGTAGTACTGGCCGGTCTTGGCGTCCTGGCCGACGGCGAGCATGCTCACCACGTTCTGGTGGCGGAGCGTCATGCCGAGCTTGCCTTCGCGGACGAACAGGTCCACCTTCTGCTTGTCCATCGTCCACTTGTTGCGGAGCACCTTCACCGCCACGACCTGCCCGGTCCGCGGGTCGTCGCCGCGGTACACCCGGCCGAAGCTGCCGGACGCGATCTTGTACAGGATGCGGTAGCCGCCGAGGTAGTACCCGTCGGTGTCGCCCTTCCGGACCTTGCCGCCCTGCCACGGCGTGAGGACGCCCTTCCGCTCCATGAGGCGGATCATGTCCTCGCCGGGGGCGCCGGGGTCGTCGAGTTCGGCGAGCAGGTCGCGGACCTGGG
Source organism: Urbifossiella sp. (assembly GCA_044220735.1). GTDB lineage: Bacteria > Planctomycetota > Planctomycetia > Gemmatales > Gemmataceae > Urbifossiella. The sequence goes on from JBGAQM010000039.1 coordinate 22,290, forward strand.
CGTCGGACGCCAGGTTGAGCTTCACCGCGAACTGGCCGATGCCGGTGGCGTCGAAGGAGGTGGACATTCCCGAAGCCGTCGGTTGGGGGAGCGACACGTTCTTCCCCACCTTACCAGCGCCGCGGGGGCGGGGCAACGCGGCGGCAGAGGTCAGAGGACAGTGGACAGAGGACAGACAGCAGAAAGACGGTAGTTCTGTCCTGTCTGTCCTCTGTCCACTGCCCTCTGCTTGCTACCACCCCTCCGACGACGCCTGCGGCCGGGTGAAGTCGAGGTACGCGAGGTACAGCAGTGCCCCGAGCACGGCGTAGCACGCCGCCGTGCCCGGCATCGACGGCGAGAACAGCTTCACGGCGCTGCCGGCGAACTTGTTCAGCTTCACCCGCAGGCCGCGGAGGTCCACGGAATACAGCTCGTCGAGCACGAGGTGCGACAGGAACCCGGCCATGACGCCGAACCCGAACAGCAGTCGCGTGGGCCGGTGGTCGGAGTGGTAGCCGAGGTAGACCATCAGGCCGGAGATGAGCATCGCGGGGACGCTGTGGAACATGCCGCGGTGGACGGTGAGCCGCTTGAACACGGCCCGCAGCCAGTAGCGGATGACGACGTACCCGAACAGCAGGCACGCCAGCACGCCCTCGCGGGTGAGGCCCATCTGGACGAGCCGCGGGATCATCACCAGCGGGAGCATGACGGCGGCGAGCGCGAACAGCTCGCGGACGGGGACGCCGCTGTCGCTGTCGAGGTCCGGGAGCATCCCGCCGACGGCGGTGAGGGCCGCGGCGAGGACGGCGGTTTCGGTGGGGAACCCGAACGGCTGCACCGCCGCCGCCCCGACGCCGACGCCGAGGATGCTGGACACGGTGATGTGGGTGCGGAAGTCCGCCATGCCCGGTAGGGTGTCCCGGCGGCGGCGCGGCGTCAAGGCCAACGGGGTGGCATCATCCCCACAAACGGTGGGACGTGGCTCACCGATGGTGCGATCCACCGGCTACAAGGAGTCTCCACCTGCCACGACAACTGTGACTCGTGACGCTACCGCCGGACTGGCGTCATGCGTTCGCCGGCCGGCGGCCGACCACCGACTCTACTGACGGAAGCAGGCGGCGAGACTCAGGGCGGTGTACCGGACCAAGATCCAGACGAGGACAACGAGGCCGACGGACACAACCAGATGCCACCCCCAGCCCGTGCCACCGAACGCAGCGATGAGTGAGGCCACGCCATAGAGGCCAACCCACCACAACCGCGGTCCCCAACCCCGGACGGTACCCGCCGCGACCCAGGAATCAGTCACGTGCCCGATGACCGCGGCAAGATAGACGGCGAGCAAGAACCACCTCCCGTCGCCTTTCAGGGCCTGGGCGGCGACGGCGAGGGCCGCGATTGCGGCCGCGAGGAACATGTCCGCAATCCAGTAGTAACGCTTGAGCCTCTCCTTGATCTTCTCGGTGTGGGTCCAGTCGAGAAACAAGTAGGCGGCCACAATCGCGAGCAGTCCCAGTCTCTCAAAGTAGAATGACCGCGGAGAGAGGTCGCCCTCCAAGACCAGTACCGAGAAGAACGCCCAGGCGACATTTCCCGCGACCGCGGGCCAGATGACGCTTGAAAAAAGGTTCATACCGGTGCTCCGATCCCTCTCTCCCGCTCCGTAACCGCGTGCGCGGCGATCGCTCCGGCGGAGTTGTCGCGGCGTCAGCCCGCCGGTGAGAGTTGATTCGCCTTCGATCCACTACCGACGGCGAACGCCCCCTCCCGTCCGGATCCTGTATCGGGTGGCGATTCCAACTCGAGGGTCGGCGACCGAACGATCGTCGGCCGGCCGGCTCGATAGGCTAACCGATCGACGGCCGGGTGTCAAAGCCGACGCACAAACACACGGCGGCAGACCTCGCGTATCAACCAACAACGAAACGACCCACTACCGTCGACTCGTCCCTCCTTCCCCCCTCACCCCTTCCACCATGCCCGACTGGTCCGCGCCGCCCGCGCCGCGGTCATGCTCGACCCGGCCGTCACCATGCTCAACGCCGGGTCGTTCGGCCCCGTGCCGCACGCCGTCTTCGACCGCGTCACCGAGTTGCGCCGACAACTCGCCGAGGGGCCAACGAACTTCCTCGTCCGCACCCTGCCGCCGCTCCTGTGGGCGGCCCGCGAGCGCACCGCCGACTCCTCGGCACCCGGCCGGAACGGTTCGTGTTCACGTCGAACGTGTCCGCGGCGATCAACCTCGTCGCGTCCGGGCTGCCGGCCGTCGAGCCCGGCGAGGTGCTCCTCACCGACCACGAGTACGGCTGCATGGTGTGGGTCTGGGAACGCTTCGCCGCCCGCCGCGGCATGACCTCCGCACCTTCCCGCTGCCGACGATGGCGACCGACCCCGCCGAGATCGTCGCCGCCGCGGAACGGGCCTTCACCGACCGCACGCGGCTGTTCTTCTTCAGTCACGTCCTGTCGCCGACCGGGCTGGTGCTGCCGGCCGCGGGGTTGTGCGCCGCGGCGCGGCGGCGGGGGGTTCGCACGGTGGTCGATGGGGCGCACGCCCCCGGGCTGCTGCCGCTGGACATCGCGCGGTCAGCTCGCCGGGAACCTGCAAGTGGGTGCTGGCGAGCAGGGCCGTTTCCTGCGCTGGCGGCGAACCGCGACGCGCTCGAACCGCTGCACGTCAGCTGGGGCTACAAGCCGGACAGTTACCCGCTCGGCGACCCGCGCGGCAGCGGCGACCCGGACGCGCCCGACGCCTTCGGCTCGACGCCGCGCGTGCGCTTCCTGGAGTTCGAGGGCACCCGCGACCCGTGTCCGTGGCTCGCCGTCCCCGCGGCGCTGGACTTCCAGGACGCGGCTCGAGCTGGGAAGATGTCCGCCGCGCCGAGGCTCGGGGCGTACGCCCGCGGCACGGTTCCGCTGCCGCCCGCGACGCCGGCCGCCCCCGGGATGAGCGGCACGATGACGGCGTTCAGGCCACACGTTGGAACCGACGCGGCCACCTGCGGCGGGCGTTGTGGGACCGTCGTGTGGAAGATTCCGGTGATCGAG
>JBGAQM010000040.1:0-24164 GCA_044220735.1 Urbifossiella sp.
CGACGCCAGCGGGTAGCGGCCGGCCAGCGACGCCACGCCGGCCGTGTAGTCGTGCTCGACGACGTACTCGCCCCCGACGATCTCGAAGTACACGACCCGGTTGGCCCCGAAGTGTTCGCCGAGGACGCGGCCGGCGGCGGCCGGGATGGCGTCCGGGTCGGACAGCGGGCGGAGGGTGTCGGCCAGCCGCACCAGCAGCGCCTGCCGGGCCTCGCTCGCCCGCAGCGCCGCCTCGGCCCGCTTCCGCGCCGTCACGTCCTGGAACAGCACCGCCACCTGCCGGCGGGCCGCCGGCTCCACCCGGAAGGCGGACAGCTCCAGGTGCCGCCCCGTCGCCACCAGGTCGCGCTCGAACCGCACCGGCTCGCCCGTCACCAGCACCCGCCGGTACAGCTCGACCCAGCCGTCGGCCTCGTCCGGCACCATGTCGCGGACCTTCCGCCCGACGACGTTCGGGATGCCGGCGTGCCGCTCGTAGGCCGCGTTCGCCTCGACGTGGACGTAGTCGGACAGCGGGCCGTGCGGCCCGTCCAGGAACTCGATGACGCAGAACCCCTCGTCGATCGACTCGAACAGGGCGCGGTACCGGGCCTCGCTCGCCCGCAGCGCCTCCTCCGTCCGCTTCTGCGCCGTGATGTCGGTGAGCGACGCCACCGCCCCGCGCGGCCGGCCGGCGCCGTCGAACAGCGGCAGGGCCGACACCAGCGTGTTCACGACGGTGCCGTCGTCGAACACCTGGTCGATCTCCTCGGTGCGGACGACCTCGCCGCGGGCGGCGCGCTGGACGGGGAGCCGGTCGGGCGGGATCGGGGTGCCGTCGCGGGACGGGCGGAAGTGCGTCGGCCGCTCCAGCGGCGGGGCCGTGCGGGACAGGTTGGCCGCCGGCGGCATCCGCAGGAGGGTGTTCGCCGCCCGGTTCCCGGTGATCCGCCGGCACGCCGGGTCGTGGGCGATGAACACGCCGACCGGGAGGAGGTCCATCAGCGTCCGCAGCTCGACGGCCGTCTGCTCGCGGTCGGCGAGGTGCTGCCGGGCCTGGTACTGGCGGTCGCGGCCGCGGAGGGCGGTGCGGGCGGCCGACACCAGCCCCGCGATCCGCACCGGCCGCTCCAGCACGGTGACGTTCCCGAGCAGCTCGATGGCCCGATTCACGGCCGGCGAGTCGGCCCCCGGCCGGGCCAGCAGCAGCACCGGCAGGTCGGACCACGGCGGCTGCCGCGCCAGCCACTCCGTCAGGCAGTCGGTGCGGTTCGCGCCGGCCGCCTCCTCGGCGATCAGCAGCGCCCCGGCCCCCGCGTCGAGCTCGGCGCAGACGGCGGCGAGGCCGGCGCAGACGCGGGCCGCGACGCCGGCCCGGGTGAGCACGTCGTGCGCCAGCGCCGCGTCCCGGCCGGACGGGGCGAGGATCAGCACCCGGCGTTCGGCGTCCGTGCGGGCCGGGTCCGTCACTTCCGCGCCCCCGAGGCCACGCCGCCGGTGCCGTCGGCGCCCTCGAACACCGGCACCCCGGTGAGCACCCCGCGGAAGTCCTTCAGCGGCGCGCCGACGCGGATGCGGCCGTCGGCCATCTTGAACTCGCGGATCGTCCGCTCGTGCGCCCCGCCGCGCTTCTTGATCACCGACACCGCCTGCCGCACCTCCCCCTTCGCCTCGAAGTACCGCATCAGCACGACCGCGTCGGCGAGGTAGCTGGCGTCCACCGCGGCCTGCATCGCGGTGCCGATGAGCCCCTGGTGGGCGCTGACCAGGAGGGTCGCCACCCCGGCCTGCCCGAGGTACGTCAGCAGCTCGTGGAGCTGCACGATCAGGTACTTCTCGCCCGGCATGGCGTTCAGGTAGCCGTTCAGGCTGTCGATCACCACCACCGACACGCCGCCCTCCACGGCCCGCCGGATGGCGTGGATCAGCTCGCCCGGCGACAGCTCGGCCGGGTCCACCTGCTGGATCGCCACCCGCCCGGCCTCGATGTGCGGGCGGAGGTCGATCCCGAGCCCGGAGCAGCGGCTGAGGAGGGTGTTCAGGCCCTCGTCGAACACGAACATGGCGGACCGCTGGCCGCGGTCGGCGGCGGCGGCCACGAACTGCGAGGCGAGGGTGGACTTGCCGGTCCCGGCCGCCCCGACGATGAGCGTGCTGGTGCCGCGCTCGATGCCGCCGCCGAGGAGGGCGTCGATCTCGACCACCCCGCTGGCCAGCTTCTCCAGCTGCGCCGTCGGCCGGTGCTCGTTGGCCACGAGCCGGGGGAACACGCGGAGGCCGCCCTTGCGGATGACGTAGTCGTGGTACCCGCCGCGGTACCCCGACCCGCGGAACTTCACCACCCGCATCCGCCGCCGGTCGGCCCCGTAGTCGGGGTTCAGCTGCTCCAGCAGGATCACCCCGTGGGCGACGCTCTGGATCTGCAGGTCGCGCTCCGGGGTGGTCAGGTCGTCGAGGAGCACCAGGGTGCAGTTGCGGCCGGCGAAGAACTGCTTCAGCGCGAGGATCTGCCGGCGGTAGCGGAGCGAGTTCCCGGCCAGCAGCCGCAGCTCCGACAACGAGTCGAACGCCACCCGCGTGGGCCGGAGCGTCTCCACGTCCGCCAGGATCGCCCGGGTCGTCTCCCCGAGCTCGACCTCGGACGGGTGGAACATGGTGTACTGGTCGTCCGGCCGGAGGCTGTCTTCGGACGGGGCGAGTTCGCGGACGGTGACGCCGGTCAGGTCCCACCCGTGCGACTGGGCGACGCCCTGGAGCTCGTCCAGGTTCTCGGACAGTGTGATGTACAGGACCGACTCGCCACGGCGGGCGCCTTCGAGGAGGAACTGCAGCGCCAGGGTCGTCTTCCCGGACCCGGGGACGCCCTCGACGAGGTACAGCCGGCTCGGGGTGAGGCCGCCGCCGAGGATGTCGTCGAGCCCCTCGATGCCGGTGGCGGCGCGGTCGGCGGGGGCCGGCTGGGCGGTGGGTTCGGTCACGGCAGTTGGGTGATACGGTGTAAAGGGATTCGGGTTAATTGTAGGCTCCGCCGACCGTGCGCGGCCCAGCGCCGCGCCGGGTCAGGAGGAGGACCGCGGCGAGGTAGAGCACCGCGACCGGGCTGGCGAACAGCAGTGGCAGCGGCCACAGGTTGCTCTCCCGGGCGAAGGCGACGCCGGCGTACGCGAACAGCGGCACCATGACCGTGAGCGGCAGCAGCGCGGCGGGGGTGCGGTCGCCCGGCCGCGCCAGCGCGACCGCTTGCAGCACGACGTACAGCGGCACCGCGAGCCAGATCAGGTCGTACGGCAGGCCCATGATTCGCCCTCCCGGCGAGGGAAAAGGCAAACCGGATACCAAACGGGCGGAACGTGGAAGATTTTTGCCCGATGCCGCCGCATCGATCTGATACTCTTTTGTGGCATCGACTCAATTCGTGCCGCGACCCCCCGGGGGGGAGGCGTACACACAACGGACTCGGCCCGAGTTTCGAGCGTCGTGTCCCGGCTCCCCTTGCCCCGCCGTATCGCTTCGGTCATCATCCGACCATGACGCCCACCCCCCGCCGCCCGTACCGCCGCGCCGTGCGCTGGGCGCTGCTCCTCGCCGCGGTCGCGGCCGTCGGCTGCTGCGCGCAGCCGGCGTTCCTGTGGGTCGGGGCGTGGGTGCGCGACAAGCCGGTGACCGAACCCGTGCCGCCCGGGTTCGCCGACGACGTGAGCCGCATGAACCGCACCGCCGTCGCCGAGACGTGGCCGGTGCCGTCGGACCCCGCCGCGGCCGAGAGCCAACTGCGCGAGGTGCTTCAAAAGGCGCGCGAGCGAAAGCTGAACGTGTCGATCGCTGGCGCCCGGCACAGCATGGGCGGGCACACCATCGCGCCCGACGGCGTCGTCATCGACATGCTGCCGTTCAAGAAGCTGGAGCTCGACGCCGGGCGGAACGTCCTTCGCGCCGGCGCCGGCGCCCGCTGGTCGGAGGTGGTGCCGTACCTCGACGGGCACGGGCTGTCGGTGGCGGTGATGCAGTCGAACAACGACTTCTCGGTCGGCGGGTCGCTGAGCGTGAACTGCCACGGCTGGCAGCACGACCGGCCGCCCATCGGCAGCACCGTCGAGTCGTTCCGGCTGATGACCGCGGACGGCACGGTTCACAAGTGCAGCCGGACGGAGAACGCCGAGCTGTTCGCGCACGCGCTCGGCGGCTACGGGCTGTTCGGGATCATCCTCGACGCCGAGCTGCGCGTGGTGCCGAACGAGCGCTACACGCCGGCGTCGGAGGTGATTCCCACCGACCGCTACGCGGAGCGGTGGCGGGCGTCGGCGGACGCGGGGATGGTACAGGGGCGGCTGTGCGTGGTGCCGGGCGACGACTTCTTGCGGAAGGCGGTGCTGACGGCGTGGCGGCGGGCGCCGTGCGGCCGCGACGAGATCCCAGTGCTGAACGCGGCCGGGTTCGCGGGCCTGCGGCGGCAAGTGTTCCGCGCTCAAATCGGCAGCGACGCCGGCAAGGCCGCCCGGTGGCGCGCCGAGACGGCGATCACGCAGCGGCTCGAAGGGGCGTTCTTCTCGCGGAACCAGCTGCTGAACGAGGGCGCCGAGGTGTACCAGGAGCGGAACGCCGACCGCACCGACATCCTGCACGAGTACTTCGTACCGCCCGACCGGCTGGAGGCGTTCCTGACGACGGCCCGGCAGGTGATTCCGAAGCACGGCGCCGACCTGATGAACGTGACGGTGCGCACGGTGAGCGAGGACAAGGACACGGCGCTCCGTTACGCCGACCGCGAGCTGGTGGCGCTGGTGATGCTGTTCAACCAGCCGCGGGACGCGGCGGCGGACGCGCGCGACGCGGCGACGACGCACGAGCTGGTGGACGCGGCGTTGGCGGTCGGCGGGCGCTACTACCTGCCGTACCGGCTGCACCCGACGCCGGCGCAGTTCGCGGCGGCGTACCCGCAGGCGGCGTCGTTCTTCGCGTGCAAGGCGCGGCACGACCCGGCGGGGTTGTTCCGCAATCGCTTCGCGGAGAAGTACGGGCCGCGGTGATCGGGTGTGGGGCCGGCTGCCAGCCGGCCTTGCGAGCACCCGCCGGCCACCATCGGAAGCGGTCTGAACCGTTGACGCCAGGCCGGTTGGAAACCGGCCCCACACCGGACGGTTGCATCCGGCCGGCGGGCGGGTAGGATGGGGCTCGTTCCCACCCGCCGGGGCCACCCGATGCCGACCGACCCCACCCGCCGCGACTTCTTCCGCACCGCCGCCGCGGCCGCCGCCGTCGGCGCCCCGGGTCTCGCGGCGGCCGCGCCGCTCGCCCCCGCCGGCCGCGCGAAGTCGTGCATCTTCATCAACCTCGTTGGCGGCCCGAGCCACCTCGACACGTTCGACCCGAAGCCGGACGCCGCCGCGGAAGTGCGCGGCCCGTTCGCGCCGATCCCGACGCGCGTCCCCGGGGTGTACCTGAGCGAGCTGTTCCCGAAGCTCGCGGGGCTGGCCGACAAGTTCAGCCTGATCCGCTCGATGCACCACGACTCGCCGCCGATCCACGAGGCGGGGTTACAGCTGAACAACACCGGCCGCCTGTTCCGCGACGGCCCCGCGTGGCCGAACGCGGGCGCGGTTCTCGGCTACCTGGCCGGGATCCGCGATACGAGCGTCGCGTGGTGGAAGTATCCAAGTGTTGAGATCGACACGGGGATCCGCGTGAGTCATGGGCTGGATTGCGGCTTCCTCGCCGCGCCGCCTCCGATGACGTGGAACACGCGACCGGTACACAACTCGTTCGAGACGGCGTGCGCCGATGTTGAGGCGCTGTTGATGTGCGGCGCCCGGTTCATCACGATCAACCAGTTCCCGACCGTGTTCGACGCCCCGTCGTGGGACTGCCACGCCGACCGCGGCTCGCTGAACACCACCCTCGACGACTACCGCGCCACCGTCGCCCCGTCGTTCGACGCCGCGTTCTCGACGCTACTCACCGACCTCGACGCGCGCGGGCTTCTCGACACGACGCTGGTCGTCGCCGTCGGCGAGTTCGGCCGCACGCCGAAGCTAAACGCCAACGCCGGCCGCGACCACTGGGCCGGCTGCTGGACGGCGCTCGTCGCCGGCGGCGGGGTGAAGGGCGGCCGCGTGATCGGCCGCTCCGACGCCACCGGCAGCGAGCCTGCCGACCGCCCCGTGACGCCGCCGGAACTGGTGGCGACGGTGTTCCACGCGCTCGGGGTGCCGAGCGGCGCGACGATGCCGGGGCCGGACGGGGCGCCCGTCGCGGTGTACCCGGCGCGGGCGGTGACGGAACTCTTTTGAGTCCGCCGCTTGCGGCTTCGCGCGGCCCAGCGCGAAGCCGCAAGCGGCAACTTCCCTTTCACCTTCTCTCCCCGCCCATGAAGCACCTCATCACCTTCGTCGTGATTCTCGGCGCTGCGTCCGCCGCGCCCGCGGCCGAGCTCCCCAACACCAAGCCGCTCACCGACACCGACGACCTCGCCAAGAAGATGGTCGGCGGCCTCCACAAGTACCTCGACCGTGCCACCGCCGACTCGGTGAAAGCCCGCGCCGCGCGGTGGGCGCCGAACTTCGACAGCCAGGAGGCGTTCGAGAAGTCCGTCGAGCCGAACCGCGAGCGGCTGCGCAAGTACCTCGGCGTCGTCGAGAAGCGTCTGGAACCGCGACTGGAGTACGTCGGCGGGCCGAACTCTCCCGCACTCGTCGGCGAGGCGGACGCCTTCCGCGTGTTCAACGTCCGCTGGGCGGTGCTGCCGGGCGTGGACGCCGAGGGGCTGCTGCTGGAGCCGAAGGGGAAGGCGAAGGGCGTGGCGGTCGTCGTGCCGCACGCCGGCTGGACGCCGGAGCAGGTGTGCGGCCTCGTCCCCGGCGTGCCGGTGACGGTGCAGATCGCCCCCGACATCGCCAACCAGTTCCGCGTCCTCGTACCCGTCCTCATCGACCGCAACGACACGCACTCGGGGAACCCGAAGCTCGGCCGGCAGACGAACCAGCCGCACCGCGAATTCGTTCACCGCATGGCCTACGAGATGGGCCGCACCATGCCCGGCTACGAGGTGCAAAAAATCCTCGCCGGCGTGGACTGGCTCGTGGCCAACACCCCGGGCGACGCCGGCAAGCGCGTCGCGGTGTACGGCCACGGCGAGGGGGCGTACCTGGCCCGCTTCGCCGGCGCGCTCGACCCGCGGATCAAGTTCGTCGCCCCGCTCGGCGACGTCGTGCCGGCCGAGACGACGTGGGACCGCCCGCTCGACCGCAACGTGTGGGGCCAGCTCACCGAGTTCGGCACCGCCGAGTTGAACCTCCTGACGGCCGGGCGGTTCATGCCGGTCGAGCCGCAGACCGACCCGGCGGCGAAGGGGAAGGAGCTGCACCCGTTCCTGGCGTGGCCGAACTGGCCCGGCCCGCTGGCGCCGGTCAGCGGCCGGGGCGGCGCCGCACCCGGCAAGCTCGCCCCGCCGGACGTGGACGCCTACCAGGCCGAGTTGAAGCGCGCCGCCGCGCTACACGGCGGCAAGCTCGCGATCGACGGCGACGCGCACGTCCTGTCGATGATGCTCGGCGTCCACACCGACAACGTGCCGCGGTACACGAAGGCGAACCCGCTGCCGCCGCTCGAAGTGGTCAGGCGTCACAAGCGGCAGTTCGACCAGCTCGTCGCCTTCACGCAGAAGCTCTGGCGCGACAGCGAGTCCGTCCGCCGCGGCTTCTGGGCGAAGGCCGACGCCAGCTCGCCCGAGGCGTGGCAGAAGTCGTCCGACGGGCTCCGGGAGTACTTCCACTCGGACGTGATCGGCAAGCTGCCAGAACCCACCATGCCGCTGAACCCGCGGACGCGGCAGGTGCTCGACGAGGAAAAATTCACCGCCCACGAGGTCGTCATCGACGTGTACGACGACGTGTTCGCCTACGGCATCCTGCTACTGCCGAAAGACCTGAAGCCCGGCGAGAAGCGGCCCGTCGTCGTGTGCCAGCACGGGTTGGAGGGCACGCCGCGCAGCACCATCGACGTGGAGAAGGCGCCGGTCTACGACCACTTCTCGCGGCGGCTGGTGGAGCTGGGGTACATCGTGTACGCGCCGCAGAACCCGTACATCGGCCAGAACACGTTCCGGCAACTGCAGCGGAAGGCGAACCCGCTGAAACTGTCGCTGTTCAGCTTCATCATCCGCCAGCACCAGCGCACCATCGACTGGCTCGTCACGCTCCCCTACGTCGATCACACCCGCATCGCGTTCTACGGCCTGAGCTACGGCGGGAAGACGGCGATGCGGGTGCCGGCGGTCGAGATGCGCTACTGCCTGTCGATCTGCTCCGGCGACTTCAACGAGTGGGTCGGCAAGAACGTGTCGGTGGACCTCGACCGCAGTTACATGTGGACGGGCGAGTACGAGATGTACGAGTTCGACCTCGGGCACACGTTCAACTACGCGGAGATGGCGTACCTGATCGCCCCACGCCCGTTCATGGTGGAGCGCGGCCACGACGACGGCGTCGGCACGGACGAGATGGTGAGCTACGAGTACGCGAAGGTGCGCTACCTGTACGCGAACCGGCTAAAGCTGCCGACGCGGACGGAGATCGAGTACCAGGTGGGCGGGCACCGCGTGTTCAGCCGCGGCACGTTCGCGTTCCTGGCGCGGCACCTGGGAAAGTGACAGTGACGTTGCCGCTTGCGGCTTCGCGTTGGGCAGCGCGAAGCCGCAAGTGGCAACCCAACTTCAAGGCGCCTGCTCCTCGCGCAGGTCGCCGCCGCTGACGCGGCCCGGCGTCACCCGCACCGGCGGGTCGGCGCGGTGCTCGGGGCGGTAGCGCACCAGCGCTGCGTCCTCCAGCGCGTTCAGCCGCAGCGAGCCGCCGCGGGAGAACGTCACGTCCAGCACCGTCCCCGAGCCGGCCACCGGCCCGCCCACCTCCACCGCCTTCGCCTTCACCGTCACCCGGGCACCGCCGCCGACCGACGGCCCGACCTTCGCCCCGGTCAGCGGCGCGAACGACACGTACGACTTCGGCGCCGCCACTTCCACCACCGCCCCGCCGCGCACGCCCCGGCGGAACGTCACCGTGCCGCCGTCGGCCGCCACCCGCAGCACCCCGCCCTCGACCGCCTCGGCCACCGACACGCCCTCGGTCGCCAGCGCGCTCGCGTCCAGCTCGGCGCCCGCCTCCAGCCCGTCCACGGTCAGCTTCTTCACGCGACCCGTGAGCCGCACCCGGTTGCCGGGGCCGAGCTTCGGGAAGTGGTACAGCTCGTCCGGCTGGTCCACCTTCAGCACCGCGAACCCGCCGTCCACCGGGAATGGCACCGGCACGGTGAGGACGATCGGCCCGGCGGGCTCGACCGGCCGCGGCGGCGGGGCGACCGGCAGCGAATCGACGCGCGGGTAGACGGGCGCCGTCGCGACTTCGGGCTCGGGCACGAGCTCCGGTTCGGGCATCCCGCGTAGTGCGAACTGAACCGCCAGCGTGGCGAGTACCCCGACGGCGATGCCGACGGCGGCGGCGACGAGCGGGAGGGCTCGCGGGCGCGGCAACTCGGGCGCGGGTGGGGGTGGCGGCTCGGGCGCGGGTGCCGGGGGCGGCGGGGTGGGGTCGGCCCAGCGGCAGGCGGGGCAGGCGGTGGCGGCGTCGGCCGCGGCCCGCGGCAGGCCGCACGCCGGACACGGGACCAGGGGCATCGAGGTCATCCGCGGCGCGGGCGGGGCGGGTATTGTAGCGGACCTCCGACCCGCGCGGCCGGCCGCTACGGCCCGACCTTCGGCCGCGCCGCGGCGCCCTGGGCCAGCGCGCGGTGCCGCGCCGCCAGGGCCGGGTTCCCGAGCTCGTGGTGCAGCGCCGCCAGCACCCGGTGCGTCGGGGCGTGGTCGGGGTCGGCCCGCAGCGCCGCCTCGTACCACCGCAGCGCCTCGCCCACCTCGCCGGCCCGCAGGGCGATCCCGGCGATCTCGTGCGGCACGGCCGGGTCGTTCGGCCGGGCCTGCAACGGCCCCTCGATCAGCGCCGTCACCCGCTCGCCGTCGGCCTTCATGCGGTCCACCTCGGCCTGCCGCCGCGCCGCCTCCTCGCGCTTCCCCACCCGCGCCAGCACCAGCGCCAGCTGCGCCCGCGCCGCCAGGTCGCCGGGCGCCAGCCGCACCGCCCGCTCCAGGTCGCGCTCGGCCGCGGCCTCGTCGCCGTCGAGCAGGGCGAACCCGCCGCGCTCGGCCAGCGCCGGCGGGTAGTCCGGGTGCGCGGCCAGGCACGCGGCCACGGCGGCGCGGCTCTCGGCCGTCCGCCCCTCCAGGGCCAGCGCCCGCGCCCACTGGACGCCGACCTCCGGGTGGTCCGGCAGCCGGCCGCGCAGGACGTCCAGGTGCGCCAGCGCCTCGGCGCCGAAGCGGTTGACCAGCAGCAGCGTCGTCAGCCGCAGCCGGGCCTCGTCGTGCTCGGGGTCGAGCTCGACCACCCGGCGGTAGGCGCGGGCCGCGGCCTCGGAGTTCTGCCGCTGCTCGTTCAGCTTGCCGCGCAGGAGCACGGCGAGGGGGTCGTCGGGGTCGGTCGCCAGCCAGCCGGCGAGGACGGCGTCGGCCTCGGCCCAGCGGAAGCGGTAGACGAGCCCGGCCACGAGCGCCTCGCGCGCCAGCCGGCCCTCCGGGCCGCCGGCGACGACGCGCGCCAACAGCGGCGGGCCGGCCGCCTCGATCTCGCCGCGGGTGGCGCGGAGCAGGAGTCGTTCCAGCACCAATTCGGCGTCGTCGCCGTGGCGGGCGGTGTAGAGGTTCAGAGCGGCCTCGGCGTCGTCCCAGGCGCCGGTGCGACGGGCGACGCGGGCCGACAGGATCAGCAGCTCGCGGTGCGGGTAGCTCAGGCGGTGGCAGGCGTCGAGGTGGCGGCGGGCGGCGGCGTTGTGGCCGCGCTCGACCTCGCGGCGCGCGGCGGACAGGTGGTGGTCGAACCACGCCCAGGTGCCGGCGGCGGCGATCAGCGTGAGGGCGAGGGAGCCGCCGGCCAGGAACAGAACCGCCCGCCCGGGGCGGCGGCGGGCGTAGCGGACGGGGGCGGCGAGGCGGCGGACGAGCCGCCACGTGACGTCGGTCGTGTCGGCGGACAGGTACTTGGGCGGGATGGGGGTGTAGTTCTTGCCGGCGGCGTTGGCCTTCATCGCGTTCGGGTCGCTGGCGGGGTAACCCGCGGGCACGTTGGCGCCCGGCGGCGCGCCGCCCTTCGCCCCGGCCGGGACCAGCGGCGGCGCGGCGAACGAGCCGCCGGTCTTCTCCTGCCCCTTCAGGGAGTTGTTGTCGACCGTCACCTTGTAGGTGCCGCCGACGATCTCGGGCACCTTGTAGGTGCCGTCGGGGCTGATGGAGCCGGCGAAACTGGGGCCGCCGTCGGTGCTGACGAAGGCGACGCCGCCGCCCTTGAGCGCCTTCCCCTGGAACGTCACCTTGCCGGAGACGGTGCCGACGGGCTTGCCGCACCCGGCGGCGACGACGAGGAAGCCGGCGAGAAACAGGGCGACCGCCCCGCGAACGGGGGCGGCTGAGCGGGAAGGCATGGGAGAGCCCAGGGTGCGGAGAAGTCTCGCTCGCGCCGGGGCGGGCCGGGGCCGTCGCCCGCGGCCGCCACGACAATCGTTACCAGTTACTACCGAGAGTCTCACCCCCGTTCGGGGTCATGGCCGCCCACCACGTCGCCGGCGAGACGCTCGGGGTCACGCTGCGGATGCTGCCGTCGCCGAGGCCGACGATGATGCCCCCGGGGTGGTCGGTGCTGGCCCGGTTGCCGTCGGCCGACGACGGGTAGCCACTCGTCTTGGTCTGGAACATGGCCGCGTTCCCGGTCGGCATGCTACAGTCGGCGCTGGAGATGAGCGGCCCCCAGTCCGGCCAGAAGTTGTCGCAGTAGTTGTTGCAGCACCCGGTGCAGTTGAACGTCAGCGACAGCTTCTCGGTGTAAAAGATGGTGTTCGAGGTGCCGTCGGGGAGGCCGGCCGGGTACGGGGTCAGGCCGACGCCACCCCACTGGTAGTTGTGGCGGAACACCTGGCCGTTCACCCCGTAGCTGGTGCGCCCCTTGCCGCCCTGGTTCGGCGACAAGGTGTGGTCGGACGGGCAGGCCAGCACCCGCAGCGCGGCGTTCTGCACCCCGGCCGTCCACTGCGAGTACGTCTGGTTGGCCCCGTTGCGGCCGTCCGGGTCGGGGTTCGACGTGGTGGAGTCGAACAGCGGCTTCTGCTCGATGTACGGCAGGATGTGGAGGAAGATGCCGCCGTTGGAGTTCCCCGCCGCCGGGGTCCCGTTGCTGGCGTACAGCCCGATCGACGGCGGCAGCCGGCCGTTGTTCGTGTCGGTGCAGTTGATCGTGCCGAGGGAGAGCTGCTTGAGGTTGTTCGTGCAGCTGCTCCGGGCGGCGGCCTCGCGCACCTTCTGGACGGCGGGCAGCAGCAGGCCGATCAGGATGGCGATGATGGCGATCACCACCAGCAGCTCGATGAGCGTGAAGCCGCGCGAGCGTGGTGCTGCGGGAGAGCGGGACATGAGACCACCCCCGAACGGAGAGAAGACCAGGCGCGGGGGCGGGTGCGAGTCCTCCCCCATACGTTGGACCGTACCCGGGACGGCAACGGGCGTCAAGAACCATCGGTCGGTTTTTCGCCGGCCGGCGGGTCGGGCCACTCGAACCGCACCCACGGGTGCGCCTCCAGCAGCGCCTCCACCCGCGCGAGTAGCACCGGGTTGCACGGGTCCAGGTTCAGCGACTCGGCGTACTTCGCCAACGCCCCGGCGACGTCGCCGTCGGACTCGGCCTGCCACCCGGCGACCTCCAGGTCGTGCGCCGTCGAGCGCACCCACCCGGTCGTGTAGAACACCGGCCGCAGCAGGAAGTTCCACACCAACGACGCCACCGTCGCCGCCACCACCCCGACGCAGAACACGAGCACCAGGTGGACCACGCCATCCCCCCGGCCTAACGGCCCGGCCGGCGCTCCAGGCCGAAGAAGTTGCGCAGCCCCAGCAGCAGGATCATGCCGATCGACCGCGCCGCCTCCTGGCGGTTCACCTTGCTCGCCCCGGCCCGGCGGTTCTCGAACAGGATCGGGTACTCGCCGATCTTGCACCCCGCCTTGTGGCACCGGAACAGCACCTCCTGCTGGAACGAGTACCCCCGCGACCGCACCGCCGACAGGTCCACCTGCCGCAGCTTCGCCACCCGGTAGCAGCGAAACGCCCCGCTCGCGTCCTTCACCGGCATCCGAAACAGGAACCGCACCAGCAGGTTCACCGTCTGCGAAATCACCTTCCGCGCCACCGGCCAGTTCTCCGTCGCGCCGCCGGCGACGTACCGCGAGCCGATCATCACGTCGTACTTGCTCATCCCCGCCAGGATGCCCGGCAGGTAGCGCGGCGGGTGGCTGAAGTCCGCGTCCATATTCTGCAGCAGGTCGTAGTCGTGCTCCATCGCGTAGTTCATCGCCGCGAGCGTCGCGGTGCCGAGGCCGAGCTTGCCGGGGCGGTGGATGACGTGAATCCGCGGGTCGGTCTTAATCATCTCGTCCACGATGCGGCCGGTGCCGTCGGGCGAGTTGTCGTCGATGACGAGGACGTGCGCCTGCGGGACGACCGTGTGGATGTCGGCGACGAGGGCGGCGACGTTGCCGGCTTCGTTGTAGGTGGCGAGCGACACCAGGAGGCGGGGTTCGGGCGGGTCGTTCGCGGCGGGCACGGCCGGCACCTTCTTGTACGCGGGGCGGGGAATCCGGTACGTTCTACTGTACCGATCCCGTCCCGTCCGCGTTATGCCCGCGGGGCCGGCTTTTCGCCCGCGGCGAGGTTGAGCCATGGCCGATCCGCTCGACGTGAAGTGCCCGACGTGCGGCAAGGCGCTCAAGGTGCCGGCCGCGCTCGTCGGCAAGAAGGTGAAGTGCAAGGGGTGCGACACCGCGTTCGCGGTCGCCGCCCCGAAGGCCCAGCCGGCCGCGAAGCCGGCGGCGCACCAGGCGCCGGCGCCGGAGAAGCCCAAGAGCCCGTTCCTGGACGACGACGACGAGGTGGACGAGCAGGGCCGGGTGAAGGCGATGGGGGTGGTGAAGGAGTCGGACGTCCCGCGGTGCCCGCACTGCACCGTGGAGCTCGACCCGCCGGAGGCGGTGGTGTGTTACCGGTGCGGGTTCAACAACGTCACCCGGGTCAAGGCCGAGACGAAGAAGGTGATCGCGGCCGACGCCGGCGACTGGATGTCGCACCTGGGGCCGGGGATCGCGGCCCTGCTGTGCTGCGTCGCGCTCATCGTCGTGGACATCGTCTGCTACATCAACATGACCGACTGGCTGGAGGGGAGCTTCCTGGAGATGGACGAGAAGGACATCCTCGGCAAGAAGAAGATGCTCGTGAAGCCGGGGGCGTTCGTGACGCTCATCATCGGGTTCTCGCTCATCGCGCTCCTGCCGCTGGGCCGGTTCGCGTTCCGCCGGCTGGTGTTGAACTACAAGCCCGAGGAGCGGGTGAAGAAGTGAGTTGTCCGTCGTCAGCCGTCAGTCGAGCCGGTCGGAGTTGGCGGGCTGCCGACCGGTCCGACTGACAACTCACAACCCCGGGCGGTCGTCCCGCCCGGACTTCGCCTCGTCGCACCACCTCCGTGCTCAGCCGACGTAGACACCGTCGAGGTCGAGCAGGTCGTCCGGCCAAACAGGCGTCGTCGAGAACACCTGCGGGTCCGCCGTGGTGACCACGGCCTTCGGCCCAGCCGGGACGACCGCCGCCACCACGGCCTTCACCCGGTCGTCGGCCACGACGACCGGCACCCGCGTCGTGGACACCATCTCCAACTTCTCAAGCCACAGGGCGGGCGTCGGCCGGGCGACGGCGGGCGTCGCGGCCGCGGTCGTCGTCACCGTCGTCGTCGTCGCCCGGGCCGGCGGCCCGGCCTTGCTGTCGGCCGCGACGACCGGCAGGTTCGCGGCCGGGAGGCGGCGGACGCCGACATCCAGCGTCTCGGCCATCAGCGCGGCCGGGGCCGCCGCCGGGTCCACGTCGGCCAGCCCGAGCTCGTGGCCCAGCTCGTGCATCACCACCGTCAGCAGGTCCACCCCCCGCGCCGCCGCCGCGTCCGTCGCCCCCAGCCCCACCGCCACCGCCGCCCCGAACTCGGCGTCGTCGGCCGGCGTCGGGTCCACGAACCAGCCCCGCCCGCCGGCGTCGTCGTCGATGTGCACCGACCCGGGCACGTGCTCGCCCAGCCGGCCCGCCGCGTTCAGGTCGGTGATCGACACCGTGACGGCCGCCAGTCGCGCCGGGTCGGCCCCCGCCGCCGCCCACCGCCGCACCGCCTCCGCCACCACCGGGGCCAGATCCGCCGCCGTCAGCGCCGGCGCGGTGCCGCTGGTCACGTCGAACGCGGCCAGCTGCGGGCTCGGCGCGAACAGGCTCGGCGGCAGCACCGCCGCCGTGCTCCCCCGGGCCACGTCGATCCCGTTCAGCACCCACGTCGCCGACCCGAACACCGACACGTCCAGGTACCCGTCGCCGTTCGCGTCGTTCCCGAACATCACGTACGACCAGTACTGGTTCACGTTCGTCGCCAGCTGGCCGCTCGTGGTGCCGCCCTCCACCTGCAGCCGGATCCACGGCCACTTCTTCGCCGAGTCGCCGACGTAGTACCGGACCGCGTACGCCGCCGCCGGGCCGGCGTCCGGCACCTTCACCCGGAACGTCCCGGCCGGCCCGCCGAGCGACGCCCCGTCCCGGAACAGCGCCTTCTGCGCCGCCGTCATCGACGCCGGCAGCGACGTCGTCGCCCGCTCGAACTCGCTCACCGCCGACAGCCACCCGTAGTCCGCGCCGGTCGCCCACACCTCGCTCCCGCGCACGCCCGTCGTCCCCGGGGTCGTGTCGTTCGACGCGCCGTTGAAGTCGAACCGCCGCACCGCCGGCGCGGCCGCCGGCGGCGGCGGCGACGCCGCCGCGTAGGCCTCGGCCGCCGTCCCGCGGGCCGCCCCGGACACCGCCTCCACCTCGATGACCGAGGTCACCGCCGTCGCCGAGAACGGGGCCGTGACCGCGAACGTCGCCGGGCCCGACGGCGGCACCACCACCTGGAACCCGTCGTACGTCGTGTTGGCGTCCGCCCCGGCCGGCGCCCCGAGCGCCGGCCGCACCGTCAGCACCGCGCCCGGGGCCGCCCCGGTCACGTCGTACGTCGTGACCGTCGTCCCGTCGGCCGTCGGCGCCGCCGACGTGCGGGTCACCGCCAGCGCCGCCTGCGCCGGCCGCACGTCGAGCGCCGCCAGCGACCAGTTCGGGTTGCCGGTCACGTTCCCGAACCGCACCCGCAGCTGGCCGATCCCGCCGGCGTTGCCGGTCGTGGCCAGGACGAACGTCCGGGCCATCGACATGCCCGCGTTCGGGCTCACCCCGGCCGGCGACGTCAGCCCGGTGAGGTCGAGGTCGTAGGCCCCGGTCGCCGGGTTGAACGCCTTCGCGGCCGCCCACGCCGTGCCGGTGAACACCTCGACGAACAGGTCGTCGCGGCGGGTGCCGGCGTCGCCGAGGGTCGCCGTGAGGACGTAGGTCCCCTGCGGCATGTCGAGCACGAACTCGCTCGGCGCGTACCCGCCGAACACGCCGTCGGCCTGCACCGCGGTCACGCCCGCGCCGCCCGGCGTGAACGCCACCGGGACCGGGGTGCCGGCCGCCCACCCGAGGGCGTTCGCGGCCGGGCTCGTGTACGCGGCCGCGGCGAACGGGGCGTACCCGAGGCCGACCGTCCCGCCGTTCCCGTAGTCGGCCGTGGTGACGCCCGGGAGCGGGCCGAAGTCGAGGCGGCGGGTCGTCGGCAGCTGGAAGTCCTGGGTGAACGCCCCGGCCCGGAACCCGGTGACGTCGGCGGCGGTGACCGTCGACGTGGCCGTCCCGGTCGGCCGGCGGACGCCGAACGTGAACTCGCCGGCCGCGTCGGCCTGGACCTGGAACGACCGGACGTACCCGGCCGCGTCGGCGTCCAGCACCCGGGTGGGCAGCGCCGTGTCGCCGGCCGTGAACAGCGCGTCCACGGGTGTGCCGTTGGTCACGGTGACGGTGACGAGCGACCCGGGGACGGCGTCCTTCCCGCGGTAGTAGTCGATGGTCGCGCCGTCGGCGGCGACGGCCGCGAACGCGGGCTGGTCGGCGTACGCGCCGGGCGCCGGCTGGGTGCCGTCGGTCGAGTACTCGCGGCGGACCGGGAGCGGGGCGACGAGGCCGGCCGGGAGGAGGGTCGGCGTCCCCGGGTTGGTCGGCCGCACGTCGAGGGCCGCCACCGACCAGTACGGCTCGCCGGCGACGTCGCGGAACCGGACGAACAGGCTCAGGTTGTTGCCGACGTCGGCGGCGGTGAGGAGCGCCGACACGGCGGTCATCTCGCCGGCCGCGGTGAACGTGCCGCCGGCCGGGGTGATGGCCGTCCAGGTGGTCGGCAGGCCGGTCGGGGTGTTGGCGACGCCCCACTCGACGACCTGCCCGTCGCGGAGGGTGTACGGGATGCCGAGCAGCGCGGTGATCTGCACCGGCTTGTTGGGCGCGACGTCCACCCGGAACACGCCGACGTCGGCGGGGCTTTGGAACCCGTAGGCGTAGTCGCGGAGGAGGCCGACGAGCGGCGACGCGGCCAGCGCCGGGGACAGGTTCGGCTCGTTGTACGCCAGGTTCCCGTACTGCGGGGTGGTGGCCCACCCGTGCCAGCCGGTGCCGGCGGTGGCGGCCGCCGGGTACGACGCGGTCGGGAGGACCTGGGTGAACCCGAACTGGACCGGGCCGGCGGCGGTGCCGAAGTCGAACGACCCGCCGAGGCCGCGGGGGACGGGGAAGTTCTCGACGCTGGTCCACGACAGCAGGCCGTACCCGGTGAGCGAGAAGGTGCCGGCCGGCAGGGCCGGGTCGCTGAGGGTGGGGTTGAGGGTGACGAGGCCGAGGACGTCGAGGTCGAGGGTGTCGCCGGGGTAGACGAGCGGGGTGCCGGCGTGGACGGTGACGGCGGTCTGCTGGTCGGGGCGGACGGCGAACGTGTCGCCGGGCTGGCCGGCCTCGTCCTTCCCGTACACGGTGAGCGCTTCGAGGGTGCCGTCGTACCGCACGGCGACGCCGGCCGAGGTGACGCGGTCGTTGTCGCCGACGTTCACGCCGACGGCGTCGGGGCTGTTGGTGCCGTACACGAAGGCGGCGTCGGCGGCCCCGCCCGCGGTGACGTTCACGAGCGGCGGGAGGAGCGACAGCGGGTTGCTGGCGGCGTCGGTGAACTGGACGAAGTAGGTGTCGGCGGCGGTCCCGCCGAGCAGCGACAGCTCGGTGAGGGTGGCGCCGGCCGGGACGTAGTCGAGGACGGTGGCGGCGTTCACGCTCACGCGGCGGACGCCGCTGGCGGTGCTGGGGAGCGGGGCGTTCAGCTCGTTCAGCAGGGTGTTGGCGTGGAAGGTGAGCGGGCCGGCCTGGGCGGCGCCGTCCACGGTGGCGTGGTAGTTGTCGGACCCGCTGTTGTCGCCCCGAGCACGGCCGTGACCTGGTCGAAGTCGGTCAGCGGGTTCGGCACCCCGCCGCCGAAGACGTCGAGGGTGGTCGCCCCGGTCACGGTCACGGTCACGGTGTCGGCGCCCGACCCGCCGGTGACCGTCGCGGACGCCCCGGTGACCGCGGCGTTGACCGCGGCGGCGCGGCCGAGGCCGTCCTGGCCGAAGCTCAGCTGCGCGGCGCCGGACGCGGCGACGGCCGCGTTCACGGTCGTGTCGCCGGCGCTGCTGGTGGTGACGGTGCCGGACGCGACCGAGACGGGCTGGCTGATCGTCAGGCCGTTCCCGGTGCCGGTCACCGTCAGGGCCAGGCTGCCGGCCGGCGTCAGGGTGACGCCGGCGGTGGTGCCGGTGTCGCCGGTCACGGTGCCGACGGCCAGCGCCTGGGCGTTCGTGAAACTCAGGCCGCCGTTCCGCGCGGCGGCGAGCGTGGCGACGAGGTTGGCCGCGGTCAGGGTCGCGGCGCCGCTCCCGGTGAGCCGCAGGCCGCCGGCGGTGATCGTGCCGGTCTGGGTGAGGGCGCCGGCGGTCGCCAGCTCGAACACGTTTGCCCCGACGGCCGCCGACGTGACCGACAGGCCGTCCAGTTCGTCCACCGCGGCGTTCCCGCCGGCGGTCAGGGTGAGACTGGCCGCGGCCGTGTCGACGGCGCCGCCCGCGGCGCTGCCGACGGTCCCGGCCGCGGCCAGCGTGACGGCGCCGCCCGCGACGCGGGTGGCGCCGCTGCCGTCGTCGAGGTTGTTGCCGCTCGGTGTGGTCGAGAGGGTGACCGCTGACGCGGCCCCGGCGGTGACCGTCTCCACGACCATGTCGCCGGCAGCGGCAGTGACGGCGACCGACCCGTTGGTCGTCGTCGCCGAGCGGACGCGGAGGCCGCCGGCGGTGTCGGCCAGGTCGATGGGGCCGGTGCCGGTGACGTTCGCCGTCAGGCCGCGGGCCGCGGTGGTGATGGTGTCGATCTCGACGGTGCCGGCGGCGCCGATGCCGGTGCCGGCGGTCAGGTTGATGATGCCGCCGGTGACGTCGGCGGCGGCGTCGGTCGGCCCCAGTTCCTCGATCGCGCCGGCGGCGTCGAGCGTCACCGTGTCGCCGGCGGCGACCACGCTGCCGACGAGGATGTCGCCGGCGGTGGTGGTGATGGACACGACGTGGGCGGCGTCGAGCGCGTCCACGACGCTGACCGCCGAGACGGTGCCGCCGGCGGTGACGGTGATGTTCCCGTCGAAGGTGGACACGCTGGTGAGGGTGATCGCGTCCGCCTCGCGGATCGTGACCGCGCCGGCGGCGCTGGTGGCGGCGGTGAGGGAGCCAAGGGCGGTGTCGAGGTCGATGCCGCCGGCGGCGGCGAGCACGGCGGTGGTGCCAGTCAGGTTGTTGGTGCCCGCGCCGTTGTTGTCGGTGATCGCCCCGGCTGAGGTGAGGTTGATCGTCGTCGCGGTGATGGTGTTCACCGCCGTGGGCGAGTCCTCGAAAATCGTCACGGTGGCGCCGGCGGCGGCGACGGTGAGGCTGCCGAAGTTCACGGCCGCGGCGGCGTCGAGGGTGATGTTCGACCCGAGCAGGCCGTTGAGCGTGGCGAGGCCGGCCGCCGAGATCGCGTTCCCAGCCCCGACGATTTGGATGCCGTCCGTCGTGTTCGCGCCCGCCGTTCCGGTGACCGTGAGTGACGACCCGGTACTCGCGATCGTCCCGGTCGCTTCGACCGTCACGCCCTCGTTGTTGGTCCCGGTCGGGCCGGACCCGCCGCCGACCCCGGTGACGGCCACGGCCCCGGCGGACGTGACCGACCCGCCGAGCGAGACCTGGACGCCGTGGCCGATCGCGGCGCCGACCCCGGTGCCGGCGGTGCCGTTGACCGCTACCGCGCCGCCGGCCGAGGTGACCACCCCGTTGCCGAACACGAGAACCCCGCCGTTCCGGGTGCCGGTGCCGGACCCGCCGGTCCCGGTCACCGTCACAGTGCCCGCCCCGGTCGCCGTGATTCGTCCCGAACTGCCGACTTGTACGCCGTCGTTGTTGGCACCCGCGCCGGCCCCGCCGCCGCCGAAGCCCGTGACGCCGACATCGCCCCCGCCGGACGTGATCGTGGCGCCAGCGCCGTCCACCACCACGCCGTCGTTACTCGAGCCGGTGCCGCCGCCGCCGGTGCCGGTGACGGACACCGTGCCGGCCCCGCCGGACGTGATCTGGCCCGGGCCGAGCACCCACACGCCGTAGGTGCTGCTCCCGGACCCGGTGCCGCCGGTTCCGGCCACCGTGACCGTGCCGTCCCCGCCCGACGTGATCTTCCCGGACGTGTCCACGACGACGCCGACGTTGAACCCGGCCGCCCCGGCGGCGCCGCCGCCCTGGCCGGTGACCGAGACGTTCCCCCCGTCCGACGACACCTGCGTGTTCGCCCCGGTCACGTAAACGCCGAAGTTGTTCGCCCCGGCCCCGCCGCCGCCCGTGCCGTTGACGGTTACCGTCCCGGCCGCGGACACGACCGCGCCGCCGCTGACCGTCACGCCGACGGAGTTGACCGCGGCCGGGGCCGTGCCGCCCGCGAGCGTCAGGCCGCCAGTGCCGCCGGTGACGTTCGCCGACACCGCGACGCTCCGCCCGGCCGTCACCGCCACCGCCCCCGCGCCGCCGACCGACACCGCGGCGCTGATGCTGGTGACGGTGCCGAAGGTGGTGAAGTTCTTGCCGGCGCCGAGGCTCACGGTCCCGGTCACGCCCAGGCTGGCGAACGGGTTCGCGCCGGTGCCGACCGCCAGCGTGCTGGTCAGGTCGGGCAGGGCGGTCACGGTCAGGGTGTCGGCGGCGTTGCCGCGCCGGAGCGTGACGCTGCCGGTCGGGTTGTTGAACGTCGTGACCTCGAACGTGCCGTTCGTGCTGCGGAGCCGCGACAGGCCGTTGGCGCCGGTGCCGTCGTCCTCCAGCACGGCGGTGCTCGCCGCGGCCGGGAGGTTGAACACGACGTCGGCCACGCTGCCGACGTTCACCAGCACCGGCTCCAGCCCGACGTAGGCGACGGAGCGGGTGGACGACCCGTCGTTGAAGTCGATGCTGCCGCTGCCGGCGGTCAGGAAGTTGTGCGTGATCGTCGTGTAGGTGCCGTTGACGACCCGGAGGGCGTCGCCCGGCGTACCCGTCTGGGTTCCGCCGCTGTACGTCACGCCGCCGGCCGGGAACGGGTTGCCGTTCACCGCGTCGATGGTGAGGGTGTCGTCGCCGTCCTGGCCGTTGACGGCGAGCGAGGCGATCGCCCCGAGGTCGGCGAAGGTGGCGCCGTTGTCGATGCTGAACTGGTAGCTGCCCGGGGCGCCGGCCTTCTGGCGGAGGACCATCAGGTCGGCACCGGCGGTGCCGTTGACGGTCGGGGTGGTGAGCAACTGCACGTCGTTGCCGTCGCCGCCGTTGTAGGTGATGTACACGGGCACCCCGCCGAACGTGCCGACCAGCGCGCCTTCCGGCAGGCCGGTGAAGTAGCCGGTGGTGTTGTCGGTGCCGTCGTTGGCGATGATCGTGTACGTCGCCCCGGCGGTGATCGTCGGCGTCGGCAGGCTGAGGGCGGCGACGCCCGCCCCGAGCGCGACGGCGCCGGTGACGTTGAGGCGGTCGTACTGCGTGCCCACCGTCGTGCCGTTCACCTCGAACTCGACCGTGCCGCCGGTGAGCGTGACGCTGCCGGTGTCGAGGGTCTCGGTCGACGTGCCCGGGGCGACGGTGCCGGCGCTCGCGACGGCGCCGGCGATCGAGCCGGTGCCGCCGAGGGTGCCGCCGCCGCCGACCGTCACGCCACCCGCGACCGACCCGTTGACGTTGAGCCGGCCGAAGTTGACATTCGTGGCGCCGGTGTAGGTGTTTGCGCCGGTCAGGGTGAAGGTCGCGTTCCCGGTCTTGGTAAGGGCAACCGTCCCGGCCCCGTTCTGGATTACGCCGCCGAACGACGCCGTCTCGTTGTTCGAACCGACCGTCAGGGTGGGGGTGATGGCGGAGACGGAGTTGGTCACGGTGCCGGTCCCGGTGAGCCCGTCGAACGTCTGCGAGAAGCCGGCCAGGTCGAGCGTTCGGCCGGCGGCGACGGACACGTCGGACACGGCCGGAATGGTGTTCGCGGCCCCCGCCTTCAGCGTGCCGTCCGACACCGTGGTCGCGCCCGAGTACGAGTTCGCGCCGGAGAGCGTGAACGTGCCGGTGCCGACCTTGGTCAGGGCGCCGGTCCCACTCACCACGCCCGAGAAGGTGGTGCTGGTGTTGTTCCCGCCGGTCGTCAGGGTGGCCCCGCCGGACCCGAGGGTAACCGACCCGGCGCCGGCCAGCGACGCGATCGTGTAGGGGATGCCGGCGATGTCGAACGTCGCCCCGGCGGCGACCGTCACGGCCGAGTCGGGGGAGTAGCCGTAGAACCCGGCGGGCGACAGCGTGCCGGCGTTCACGAGTGTCGGCCCGGTGTACGTGTTCGTCCCGCCGAGGACGAGCGTGTGGCCGCCGTTCTTGACCAGCGACCCGCTTCCGCTCATCCCGCCGTAGTAGCCGAACGTGCCGGTCGGGGCGGTGACGGTGAGGGCGGCGGACAGGGCGACGGACCCGACGTAGGGGGCCGACGCGAGGGACCGGACGGAGTTATCGAACCCGTTCAGGTCGAGCGTGCCGGTCGCCCCGAGGACGACGTCCGAGTTCGGGGCGAAGGCGTTGGTCGCGCCGGCCTGGAGGGAGCCGGCGCTCACCGTCGTCGTGCCAGTGTAGGTGTTGGTGCCGCTCAGCGTGAGCGTACCGGGCCCGGCCTTCGTCAGCGCGCCGGCGCCGGTGACCGGCCCGGCGATGGTGGCGGCCCCGGACGCGGTGACGGAGACGCCGCCGGTGGTGGCGACGGCGCCGGCGGTGAGGGTGCCCGTGACGACGCTCAGGCTGCCCAGCGCGGCCGAGCCGCCGACGGCCGCGGCGAACGTCGTCGCGCCGCCGCTGTTGACGGTCAGGTTGCGCGTCCCGCCGCCGGCCGCGAGGGCGCTCGGGTAGACCAGGTCGTGGGCGTTCGACTGCTCGAACAGCTGGTTGGTAGTCGGGTTCCAGTAGACGTGGGTGACGTAGTCCCCCCCCGACACCGACGAGAGCGCGTTCGTGTACGCCGCGTTGTAGGTGCTGGTGGCGAGGTCGTAAGTGGCGTTCAGCTGCGGGCTGTTGTAGGTGAACCCGATGTAGACCACGCCGTTAGCGACGAACGCGAAGCCGGTGTTGGTCTTGGCCCGCGGGACGTCCCAGGTCTGCTGCACGGCGAGCGTGCCGGGGTCGAGGCGGGACACCTTCATGTTCGCGTTGCCCGGCGGCGCCCAGGCGACGTAGAGCAGGTTGCCGGAATCGACGTAGAAGCAGATGTCCGAGAAGCCGCCCCAGTCGAAAGAGGACTGGTTACGGAACCCCGCACCCGTCAGGGGTGCGGACGCCACGACCGCGCCGTCGCTGACGCGGACCTTGACCATCGTGTTGCTGTTGTTCTGGGCGTAGTAGAGGAACCCGCCCAGGGCGGCGTGGTACGTGCCCTCGTACGGCACCGCCAGGGTGATGAACCGCACGTTGGTGTTGTTGACGAAGTCGGCGAGGGTCGGGTACTCCAGCGCCTGCGTGCCGGTGTCGTACCCGGGCATGTAGTAGACGAACCCCGTGACGGGGTCGGCGAAGAACGCGTTGTGCGTGCTCCC
>JBGAQM010000041.1:0-24124 GCA_044220735.1 Urbifossiella sp.
ACCCTGCCGGTCGGGTTCACCGTCGAGGTCGCCGCCGGCGCCGACGTGGTGCCGCGCCCCATCGCCGCTGCGTTCGACGAGAAGGGGCGACTCTACGTCACCGACTCGTCCGGCTCCAACGAGAAGGTGCAGGAGCAGCTCGCCAAGAAGCCGCACCGGGTGCTGCGGCTCGAAGACAAGGACGGCGACGGCAAGTACGAGACGAGCACGGTCTTCGTGCCGAACGTGATGCTGCCGCAGGGGGCGATGTGGCGGGACGGCTCGCTGTACGTTGCGGCCCCGCCACACGTCCTCAAGTTCACCGACACCAACGACGACGGCCGCGCCGACAAGGAGGAGGTGTGGTTCGACGGCAAGACGCTCACCGGCTGCGCCAACGACCTGCACGGCCCGTACCCCGGGCCGGACGGCTGGGTGTACTGGTGCAAGGGGGCGTTCGCCAAACAGGAGTACACGCTCCGCGTCGGCGACGAGAAGCGCCCGTTCGTCACCCGCGCCAGCCACGTCTTCCGCGCGCGGCCCGACGGGACCGACGTGCAACCGGTCATGACCGGCGGCATGGACAACCCCGTCGATCTCGTCTTTACCCCGAGCGGTGACCGCGTCTTCAGCTGCACGTTCCTCCAACACCCGCGCGACGGCCGGCGCGACGGACTCATCCACGCCGTGCCCGGCGCGCTGTACGGCAAGCCGCACGACGTGCTCGACGGCCACGTCCGCACGCACCCCGAGCTGATGCCGCCGATGACGCACCTCGGCCCGGCGGCGCCGTGCGGCCTCCACCGCTACGAGAGCGACCAGTTCGGCCCGGAGTTCGCCACCAACCTGTTCTGCTGCCAGTTCAACCTCCGCAAGGTGAGCCGGCACGTGCTCGTGAACTCGGGCTCGACGTACACCACACAGGACCTCGAGTTCGTCTCCTCCGACAACCACGACTTCCACCCCACGGACGTGATCGAGGACGCCGACGGGTCGCTGCTGGTGATCGACACCGGCGGCTGGTACAAGCTCTGCTGCCCGACATCGCAACTGGTGAAGCCGGACGTGACGGGTGCGATCTACCGCGTTCGCAAGACCGGGGCGCACAAGGTGGACGACCCGCGCGGGCTGAAGATCGACTGGGCGAAGCTCGACAACGGGGCGCTCGGGAAGTTGCTCCACGACCCGCGGCCGGCGGTCGCCGACCGCGTCGTCGCCGAGGCGGAGAAGCGAGGGCGTGAAACCCCCGTGGCCGCGGCCGCACTTACGAGCGAAGGCACCCGCGCCGGACGGCTGCGGGCGGCGTGGCTCGCCGGCCGGGAAGGGCGGGCCGGGGCACAGCGGTTCATCGCCGGCCTCGCCGCCAGCCCCGACGAGGACGTGCGGATCATCGCCCTCCACATGCTCGGCGCCGACCACGTCGAGGGCGGGTACGGCCGGGGCGTCGCGGCCGAGCGGCTGGCCGACCCGTCGCCGCGCGTCCGTCGCGCCGCGGCCGAGTGCCTGACCTTCCACGGCAAGCGGTCAGTCGAGGTCGAGCGCGTCTTCCAGGCGCTGGCCGACGACCGCAACGACAGGCCGCTCGACCACGCGCTGACACTGCTGCTGATTGAGACCCACGACCCGGTGAAGACGAACCTCGGGCTGGCGCACAAGTCCCCGCGCGTCCGCCGGGCTGCGCTGGTTGCAATCGCCGCGTGGCACGAGCTCGCGGAGCGCGACAAAGACCCCAACGGCACCCGGATTAACCCCACCGAGGTCGTCCGCGTACTCGACAGCCCGGACCCGGCGCTCGCCGAGACCGCGTGGTGGATCGCCGGTCGGCATCCCGAATGGGGCGAACGGCTGGCCGGGTTCTTCCGCCTGCACCTCGGCGGGATCGAATCGCTGACGCCGACCGAGCAGGACGCACTCATCGGCCGCGCGTTGCCGTTTCTCAAAGGCGAACCCGTCCGCCGCGCGCTCGGCGAGGCACTGACCAAGTCGGCCACGCCCGCCGCCCGGCGAACGATACTGCGCGGCATGGCGCGGGCCGGGCTGAAGGCGTTCCCCGCCGAGTGGGAGGAGGGCGTGCGGCTCGCGCTCGGCTCCACCGACGGCGAACTGGTGCGCGACGCGGCCGCGGTGCTGCGGGCGGCGCCGCCGTCCGACCCCCTCGCGGACCGGCTTCTCGATCAGGTGGCACGCGACCGTAGCCGCAACAAGGTGCCGACTCCGCCGGAGATCGACATGGTGATCCGCGCCGCCACGCCGCTCGGCGCGCGGCTCACCGCGGCGCAGGCGCTCGACGCGATCGACCAGCTCCACCGCGACCGGCCCGGCCCCGCCCGCGCGGCCGCGGCCGACCTCCTCACGCGCCAGCCCCTCGACCCCGCGGCGCTCGTCGTCCTCGCCGAGAAGCTGAAGACGCTCCCGCCCGCCGAGGTCGGTCGTGTGCTGCCGGCGTTCGACCGCTCGACCGACGGGAAAGTGGGTCTGGCGGTGGTTGCGGTTTTGTCAGACCCCGCGCTCCGGCCGGTCGTCCGTGCCGAGCAGGTGAAGCCGACACTCGACAAGTACCCGCCGCCGGTGCGCGCCGCGGCCGATAGGCTGTACGCCCTGCTGGCCGACGCGCGGCGCGAGGAGATCACGCGCCTCGAAGCACTGTTGAAGGAACTGCCTGCGGGTGACGTGCGGCGCGGGCAGGGGGTGTTTAACGGGGCGAAGGGGCAGTGCGCCGCCTGCCACAAGATCGGCTACGTCGGCGGGCTGGTCGGCCCCGACCTGACGCGCGTCGGCGGCACCCGCACCGAGCGCGACCTGCTGGAGGCGATCGTGTTCCCGAGCGCCAGCTTCGTCCGCAGCTACGAGCCGGTGCGGGTGACGACGGCCGACGGCCGGGTGATCAACGGCCTGCTGGCGAAGGACGCGGCGGACGAGGTGGTCGTGGTGGTCGCCGCGGACCGCACCGAGCGCATCGCCCGCGCGGACGTGGAGGCGGTCGCGCCGGGGACGGTGTCGGTGATGCCGGCGGGCCTCGACCAGCAACTCACCCGGCAGGACCTGGCCGACCTCGTCGCGTTCCTGCGGGCGTGCCGCTGACGTGGGGCCGGTTTCCAACCGGCCTTGCCTGCCCCGGCCGGTTTCCAACGGGCCCCACGAATGTCGCCCCGCCGGCGTATCATTCCCCCCACCGCTCACCGGAACCCGCCATGAAACACTTCCTCCCCCTCGCCCTGCTCGCCGCCCTCGTACCCGGCCCGACGCCGGCCGCCGACCCCGTCACGCCGCCGGGCTTCACGCCGCTGTTCAACGGCCGCGACCTCGCCGGCTGGCACGGATGGGACATCCACAAGAAGGGCGCCAGCCCCGCCGACTTCGACAAGCTGAGCGCCGACGAGAAGGATAAGGTGATCGCCGACTGGACCGCGGACGCGAAGAAGCACTGGAGCGTCGAGAACGGCGAGCTGGTGAACGACGGCCACGGCGCGTACCTCGCCACCGACAACGAGTTCGGCGACATCGAACTGCTGGTCGAGTACAAGACGGTGGCGAAGGCCGACAGCGGCATCTACCTGCGCTCGACGCCGCAGGTGCAAATCTGGGACTGGAACCAGGTCTTCGACCCGAAGAACCCGACGCGGCGACCGCACCTCGGCTCCGGCGGGCTGTTCAACAACACGCCCGACGCCCCCGGCCGCGACCCTCTCGTGCTCGCCGACCGGCCGTTCGGCGCGTGGAACCAGTTCCGCATCGTGCAGGTCGGCGAACGCACCTCGGTGTGGCTGAACAACAAGCTCGTCGTGGACCACGCCCGGATGGAGAACTACTGGAAGCGCGCCGACCCGCTCCGCAAGCGCGGACAGATTCTGCTGCAAACCCACGGCGGTGAGATCCGCTGGAAGAACCTCGCGGTCCGCGAGATTCCCGCGGCCGAGGCCAACAGCATCCTGGCGAAGCACGGCGCGGCCGGGTTCGAGTCGGTGTTCAACGGCACCGACTTCACCGGCTGGCAGGGGCCGACGGAGAACTACGAGGTGACCGACCGGGCGATCGTGTGCCGGCCGAAGAAGGGCGGCAACATCTACACTGCCGCCGAGTATGGGGACTTCGTCGCGCGGCTCGAATACCGGGTGCCGCCGCGCGGCAACAATGGCCTGGCGATCCGCTACCCCGGCGGGGTGAAGCACGCCGCGACCGAGGCGATGTGCGAGCTGCAAATCCTCGACGACGACCACAAGGACTACGCGAAGCTCGACCCGCGGCAGTTCAACGGCTCGGCGTACGGCATGGTCGCGGCCCAGCGCGGCTACGGGCGCCCGGCCGGCGAATGGAACTTCATTGAGGTGACGGCCGTCGGCCACCGGCTGCGCGTCGAGCTGAACGGCACGCGCATCCTCGACGCCGACCTGAGCACGGTGACGACGTTCAAGGACAACCAGCCGCACCCGGGGAAGGACCGGCTGACGGGGCACTTTGGCTTCTGCGGGCACAGCGACCCGGTTGCGTTCCGCGACATCCGCGTGAAGCGGCTGGAGACGAAGTAGCACGGCGAACGGCCGGCGTGAGCCGGCTGCTGTACCAACGACCAGCCGGCTCACACCGGCCGTTCGCCGGGAGGCCGACGATGATCTGGGACGTTCACGCCCACCTGCACGGGGTGGACGGCCGCACGCCCGAGGAGCGGATGGCCAACATCGTCCGCTTCATGGACCGCATGGGCGTCGAGCGCGTCTGCATCTCGATGGGCTTCCCGCACGTCATGGACCCGTCGGCGGAGCAACTCCGCGCCCAGAACGACTACGCCCTCCGCGCCATCGGCCACCACCACGACCGGGCGTTCGGGTTTGTCTACTGCAGCGGCAAGCACCCGACCGAGAGCGTCCGCGAGATCGAGCGCTGCGTCAAGAACGGCCCGATGGTCGGCGTGAAGTTGTGGGTGGCGCAGCTCGCCCGCGACCGTCGGCTCGACCCCATCATCGCCGCCGCCACGGAGCTGAAGGCGCCGATCCTCCAGCACACGTGGTTCAAGGCCACCGGCAACCACCCCGGCGAATCCACACCCCTCGACCTCGTCGAACTCGCCCGCCGACACCCGAACGCCAAACTCATCTGCGGCCACTCCGGCGGCGACTGGGAACGCGGCTTCGCGGCCGTCCGCGGTTCCACGACGCTCGTCGCCGAGACGGGCGGGTTCGACCCGTCGGCCGGGTGCGTCGAGATGGGCGTGCGCGACCTGGGGGCCGACCGCATCCTGTACGGTAGCGACATCGGCGGCCGCAGCTTCGGGGGCCAGTTGGCGAAGGTGCAGGGCGCCGACATCCCGGCCGACGCGAAACGCAAGATTCTGGGCGAGAACCTCCGCGCCTTGCTCCGCCCGATCCTCGCCGACAAGGGGATGAAGCCGTGATCGTGGACACGAACCTGGCGGTCGGCCCGTACCCGTTCCGCCACCTGCCGCTGGCCGACCCCGCCGCGATGGCAAAATTCCTCAAGGACAAGGGCGTCGTGCGCGCCTGGACGGGCAGCACCGACGCGCTGCTACACCGCGACGTGCGCGGCGTCAACGACCGCCTTGCGGTCGCGTGCCAAACCCACGGTGGCGGCATCTTGGTGCCGTTCGGCACGGTGAACCCCAAACAGCCCGGCTGGGAGGACGACCTGAAACGCTGCGCCGACGTCCACAAGATGCCCGGCCTGCGGCTCCACCCGGACTACCACAACTACACACTCGCGGACCCCGTGCTGCCGCCACTGCTGGAGGCCGCGAACGCGAAGAAGCTGGTGGTGGTGATCGTCGGCCGGATGGAGGAGGAGCGGGTGCAGCACCCGGTGTTCCACGTCACGCCGGCCGCGTTCGGGCCGCTGCCGCCGCTGCTGCAACCGCTGCCGGACCTCAAAGTCGTGATGGCGAACTGGCGGCTCGACCCGATGTCGGACGGGTTCGCGGCGTTCGCGCGGGTACCGAACCTGTACTTCGAGACGGCCATGATCGAGGGGCTGGGTAAGACGGCGCGGCTGGTGGAGCGGGTGGGGGCGGGGCGCGTGCTGTTCGGGTCGCACGCGCCCGTGTTCGTGTGGGAGTCGGCGCAGCTGAAGCTGCGCGAGGCGGCGCTGCGCGACGAGGACGCCGCGAAGGTGCGCGCCGACAACGCGCGGGCTCTGGTACCGTGACCGCTCCGTGAGCCGACCGCCGTGAGGCGGCGGGTGAGCTTTTTGACGCGCACCACCCGCCGCCTCACGGCGGTCGGCTCGCCGGGTTACAGCGCCGCCTTCAATTCTCGTAAGAACTGCTCCACGTCGTCGGCCGTGTTGTAGCCGTGTACGGCCACCCGCAGCCGACCGGCGTGGCTCATTACGTGGACTCCCGCCGCGTGCAGCTTCGCGTACACCTCCGCGGCGCGGGGGTGCTTGAACGCCAGAATCCCCGCGATGTGCTCCGGCTCGACCGGGGTCAGCAGCTCGACCGGCAGCTTCCGCACTTCTTCCAGACAGTGCAACGTCAGCGGCCGGGCGTGGCGGTCGATCGCCGCCACGCCGACGCCGCGGATGTAGTCGAGCGCCGCGCGCACGGCGTACACCGCGGGGTAGTTCGGCATCCCGACCGCGAACGACGCCGCCCCCGGCTTGCTCACCGCCGGCCCGAACCGGTTCGGCCCGAACGCATCTTCGAGGTTGAACCAGCCGCCCGCCGGCACCGTCCAGTCCGCGAAGCGCGCCTTCGGCACGCCGACGAGTCCGCCGCCGTGCGACGCCAGAATCCACTTGTGCGTGCTGCTAACGATCAGGTCGGCGCCCGTCAGGTCGAGCGGCACCCGGCCGAGCGCCTGCGTCACGTCCACGGCCAGCAGCGCCGGCGAGTGCTTCCGCACGGCCGCGACCACCTCGGGCAGCCGCAGCGTGAAGCCGTTGAAGAAGCTGACCAGCGACACGGTGACGAGCCGCGTCCGCGGGCCGAGCAGCGGGACGAGGTCGTCCACGCGCAGGGCGCCGGCGCGGTTCCGCCACACCTTCGCGTCGGTGGGATAGCCCGGTTGCAGCCACGGCGTCGCGCCGGCGGGGAAGTCGAGGTCGTTCACGACGACCTCGTCCCCGGGCTTCGGCCGCAGCGCCAGTGCCGCGAGGTTGTACGCCTCCGACGAGCAGGAGCAGATGCCGATCTCGTCGGCGGTGAGGCCGAAGAAGTGACCGGTGACCGCCCGCAACGCGTCCCACTCGGCGGCGTGGGGCACGCGGCCGTCCATGCCGAGGTCCTTGTCGCGGGCGTACTGCGCGAGCGCGGCGGCGACGGGGGGCGGCGGGATTCCCTCGGCGGCGGTGTTGAGGTAGGCGCGGCCCTCCAGCGAGGGGAAGTCGCGGCGGCGGGATTCGGGCGTCAGCATGGGTACTCCGCGGGGAGGGAGACGTCGGGGTCGATCGGCCGGCCGTCGGTCAGGTGATCGACCAGCATCGCGCCGTAGGCCGGCGCGTAGAGCGCCCCCTTCGACCCGAGGCCCGTCAAGATCACCAGCCGGTGCCGCGGGTGGACGCCGAGCATCGGCTTCGTGGTCCGCAGGACCGGCCGCACGCCGGCCCGGTGGTCGAGTACCTCGAATGGTAGCTTCAAGTAGTCGCGCAGCCCCGTCTCGATCGCCGCGCGGCCGGCCGCAGTCGGGGTCGGGGTGAGGTCGTCGCGGTCGTAGGTGCTGCCGGCGAGGAACACGTTGCCGCCCTGCGGGGCCAGCCAAACGCCGCGGTGGACGGGCCGCGTCTCGCCGAGGCCGGGGATGCGCAGCGTCAGTATCTCGCCCTTCGCAAGGTTGTACGGCACCGTCGGGAACCACGGGTTCCCCACTCCCGCGGCCCCCTCGCAGAAAATGACACACCCCGTGGTCAGCCCGAGCCGCGGCAGCCGCACGCCGGTCGGCGTCGGTTCCACGTCGGCGGTGGGGTCGAGGTCGAAGGCGCGGTAGGCGTGGTGCTCCTGGAACAGCGCTCGATACGCGTCGAGGAAGCGCGGGGCGTCGAGGCGGGCGGCGGGGGTGAGGTCGAAGCCGCCGTGCGGCGCCGCGAACCACGCCGGGTTGATGCCGCGGTCGAACCGCGTCGCGTCGATCTTCCCGCGCGCCACGTCGCGCTCGGCGGCGTCGGCGAACAGTCGCAGCGCCGGTGCGTGGTGGAAGAACGTCGCGCCCGTCTCTGCCTGCGAGCTGCGGTAGTACCCCGCCGCGATGTTGAACGTGTGGTCCAGGTTCCAGGTGCGGGCGACGCGGCGGCCGGTGTACGGCGTGATGAGGCCGGCCGCGACGCGCGAGGCGGCGTGCGGGTCGGCGCGGTCGATTACGAGGAAGCGCCGCCCGCGCCGCCGCAGCTGC
Organism: Urbifossiella sp.; assembly: GCA_044220735.1. Classification (GTDB taxonomy): domain Bacteria; phylum Planctomycetota; class Planctomycetia; order Gemmatales; family Gemmataceae; genus Urbifossiella. The sequence continues at coordinate 8,313 of JBGAQM010000041.1, forward strand.
CACGCCACCGCGGTGCCGGCGAGACCCTGCCCGACGACGACGAACTCGAAGTCCGGTGCCACCCCGTCAGGGTATAATCGCGGCATGGAGGAGAAGCCCGAATACGACCCGGCGACGGCGTTCCACGAGGCCGGGCACGCGGTGGTGGCGCTGGCGCTGGGCCGGCCGGTTCACCGCGTCAGCGTGCTGTCGAACCGCGACCGGCTCGGTCAGTGCGAGTTCGGCAAGGCGGTGTTTCGGCCGTCCGAGGACTGGGTCGAGCGCGAGGTGATGATCTCGCTCGGCGGCCTCGCCGCGGAGGCGCGGCACACCGGCACCTACGGCTGGGCCGAGGCCGAGCGCGACCTGCGCCACGTCCGCCGGCTGCTGTCCGAGACGACCGAGCGCGCCGCGGCGCGGATCGAGAAGCGGATGTTGGCGAAGGTCGAGAACCTGTTGGCCGACGACGACCACTGGCGGGCCGTCGAGGCGATCGCGGCGGAGTTGTTGGTCCACGGCGTCATCAGCGGGCGGGCGGCCCGGCACCTGTACGACCGGGCCGTACCCCAGGAGTAGCGATGGACGAGTGTCTGGCGTACTTCCGGCAGGCGATCGCCGACCCGCGGAGCGTGCCGCCGTGGTCCGTGTGGTGGGCGGCGAACGTGGAACTGGTCGAGCGGTCGTTCGCGCTGCTCGACTACGTCCGCCTCAAACACCGCAAGCTGCTCGGGGCGCGGCAAATCCTTCAGCACCGCGGCGAGCTGCCGGACGACTACGTCCCGCCCAGCCCGCTCCTGACCGGGTCGTGCGGCCAGTGCGGGGAGCGGACCACGACCGTCGGCGGCGACGCCGGCGGCGTGGTCACCTGCCCGACTTGCGGCGTCGTGGTGAACTTCACCGCGGCCCGCCCGTGACCTGCCGTTTCACTTCCGCGACGACCCGCTCCTCGACCTCCGGCCCCCACACGGACGGGAGGCCGTAGTACACCATCGACGTGGCCCCCTCGTAGCCGCCTTCGCGCAGCACCCGCGCCGACGGGATGTACGCCATCACGTCGTTCGCGTACCCGGCCACCCACAGCGATTCGCCCAGCTCGCGCTTCAGCCGCAGCGAGTAATCGACGACCACCTCGCCGCCGAGCAGCACCCACGTCACGCCGCCGAGCTTCCAGGTTTGAACCGGGTACGGGTAGTCGGCCGGGATGCCGCCGGGCGTTTCGAGCTGCTTGAGGAGGTGTTTCGCCCGCGCGGCCTCGTACTTGTTCGGGTTCTCGGCCTGCTTCAGCAGCGCCTCGCGGGACGGGATTTCGTGCAACGGCAGCGCCACCTCGCGGTACGTCGCGGACGCACTGGCGCCGAGCGGCGTCATCGGCTTCGCCAGCACCGCGTCTACGGCGTCGGCCAACTGCTTGCCGTACCCGCGGGCCAGCTCGACCGTGCGCCGCGGCAGCGGGTTCTGGTCGGCACCGCACCCGGCCCAGAACAGCGCCACCGCCCCGGGGTGCGCCTTCTCCAGTTCCAGCTGCGCGAACCCGGGGTAGTCGGCGCACCACTTCTGGTAGCTGAGCACGGTCGCGTGACAGGCGTAGCCGAAGACCACACCCTTGAGCTTCCCGGCGGGGTCGCGTGCGGCCAGCACGGGGACGGCGTGGTCGGTCGGCCCCTTCAACTTCCCCGCCTCGCGGAGCGCGGGTACGTCGGCCTCCTTGTTCTCGCGCCGGTTCACCGCGAAGGTCGCCGTGCCGACCGCGGCCGATAGCGTCACCCGACCCATCCCCGCGACGGCGGCATCGACGGCCTTCCGCACCTTGCCGGGGAGGGCGTCGGTGTAGGCGTCCACGAGCTTCGCGTGGTGGTCGTCGAGGAAGTACATCGAGCGGAGGTTCTTGCCGACGACCGGGCCGCAGTGCGTGTGCGACACGGCCAGCGCCACCGCCTCGCGCGGTAGCCGGTGCTTGTCGGCGATCGTCTTCACGATCTGGCGTGACGTGTCGCGGTCGATGCCGACGAGGTCGAGGGTGACGAGGCAGAACGTCTTGCCGTCGGGGGCGCGGAGAACGGCGGCCTTCGCCCACAGGTCGGTTTCGGCGCCGTCGGCGGGGGCGGTGCGGCTGGCGTAGCCGGACATCCACGTCGGCACGGCGGGCGTAATCTTCTCGGCGGCGAAGCCGGCGTGCCAGCCGTTTTGCGCCGATGCGGGGGCGGCGAGCGCGAGGAGCACGAGGAGGGCGGCGCGGAACATGGCGGCTCGGGGGAGGGGTGGTAGGCGAGCCGAGGGCCGTCAGGCCCCCGGGTGCGTACCCACAACAGGTACGTCGGACGTCGTACGAAATGCGGGCGCACCCGGCCCCTCACGGGGCACGGCTCGCCTGGAGATTACAGCCCCCGCCCGCCGGCGGGGCTCGGCCGCACGTCGTCCCGCTTGAGCAGCGGCGCCCGCTTGAACGGCGCGTACAGCGGGTCGCCGACCAGCACCGACATCCAGCTGCCGAGCATCTGCGACCGCGCGTACGCCTCGACCAGCGTGTCGCCGGCCGCCAGGAAGCCGAAGAACTCGGCCGGCTTCGGGAAGCCGACCGTGTACGGCTCCGCGACCGGCCCCAGCGTCGCCGCCACGCCCTTCTTCAGCAGGTTCGGGCACCACACCGTGCTGTCCGCCCGCCGCAGCGTCGTCGCCTCGGAGCTGGCCAGGTGCCACGCCACCGCCCCGCGCTCGTACTCGCAGCAGTCCACGAAGTTGCCGTGCGAATACCACCCGCAGTACACCGCCACCCCCTTCGCGGACCCCGCCGGCAGCACCTCGCCCTTGTCGTCGAGCGTCACCGGCAATGGCGTCTTCTCGAACAGCCTGGCCGTCTCGCGCATCGACTCGTCGTACCCGGCGTAGCCGGTGCCCGGGTCCGAACCCTTCGGGTCGAAGCGGTTGCCGCGGGCGTCGATGACCACCCGGCCGGTCAGCCCCTTTTCCTCCACCGCCAGCGCGTCGTCCACGAGGCGCATCGCGATCTCGGGCGTGGGGCCGTCGAGCCGGCTGGTCAGGAGCGTCGGCGGCGCCGTCTTCCGGTAGTTCTCCGGGGCGCGGAAGTACAGCGGGTTCCGCACCCACTTGTCGAGCGGGTAGGTGTCCCACCACAGCAGCATCAGTTCGCTGTCCACCGCGGCGTGGCTCTCGTCGTGCGACAGGTCGCGGCGCTTGCGGTCGAGCGTGTCACGCTTCCGCTGCGCGGCGGCGACGTCCTTCGCGTCGGCCTTGTCCTTTTCCAGCGCCTCGACGGCCTTGCGGGCGGCCTCGAGATCGGGGACGAGCTTCGCCAACTCGGCCTTCTCGTCGGCGGTCGGCTCCTGCCGGCCGACGCGGAGCGGCACCCCGTACACGGTCAGGATCACCTTCGCGGAGTCTTTGCGGTCGGCGAGCGCCTTGCGGAGCGGGCCGGCGAGGCGCGAATCGTAGTCGGCGCGCGAGACGTCCTCGCCGGTCGGCAGGTCGAGGAGGACGAGGTTCGCGGCCGGCACCTTCCGCTTTGCCAGGTAGTGCTCGGCGACGCGGACCGACTCGGGGGCGGTCTTATTCGCGACCACGATGACGTCGGCGGGGTCGAGCGCGATCGCGGGAGAAGCGGTGATCAGGAGCAGGGCGAGAGTGGTTCGCATGTGCGCGGCATAGCCCACCCGCCGCGGCGGGTGGGCTTCGTGGGGGGTATGTTCAGTCCAAATCCACGTCCCAAACAACGACCTCGCCGCGCTCGTTGCCGGCGGCGGCGAGGGTACCGTCGGGCGCCACGGCGACCGACCGGAGTGGGCCGACGCCCCAGTCGAACCGCACCCGACAGCCCCACCCGGCGGCGTCGAACACGTGGACGGTGCCGTCGAACCGGGCGGCGAACACGTAGCGGCCGGTGGGGTCGAAGGCGGCGGCCTTGAAGTGCTTGCGGGAGGCGTCGCGGATCAGCACCGGCTCGTCCGGGGCGCCGGCCGCCCACACCACGACGGTCATGTCGTGCAGCCCGACGACGTGCCGGCCGTCCGGGGCCACCACCAGCGGTCCGGGCACCTTCCACGGGTACGGGGCCGACGACAGTACCCGGCCGCTCACCGCCGAGCGGAGTTCCAGCACGAAGCGCTTCTCCTCCCACTTCGGGTCGGTCGCCGGGCGGGTGAGGACGGCGAGTTGGTCGCCGGTCGGGGACACGGTGAGCTGCTCGACGTTCAGGTGGCGGGTGGTCGCCTCCCAGTCGCGCTCCCACCCGGCGCCGGCGTTCCGCCAGCCGACCAGGGCGTGCTTCGGGAAGCTGTGCTGGGTGTACACCCGGTCGCCGCCGGGGCCGGGGAGGAGGCGGAAGATTTGCCCGGGGTCGGAGAGCCGCGGCCGGGCCAGCCGGCGGGCGTCGCGGTCGTACACCTGCCAGCCGTCGTAGTCGAGCCAGCCGACGCCGCGGCCGTCGGGGGTGAAGTACACGTCCTTGGCGCGGTCGGAGGCGACCGGGCTGACGCACACGGGCGGGCCGCCGGCGTCGAGGTTCCAGAGGAACACGCCCTGCCCGCGGACGTAGGCCGCCAGCGCGCGGGCGTCGGGGCTGAACACCAGCCCGAACACCTCGCCGGCTCCCGCCCGCAGTACCCGCATCGACATCCTCCGGCCCGGAACCTTCACGCCATCCTAGTGTCGGGTCGGCGAAGATTCAGGAAATCTCGCCGACGACCCCGGCAGAGCTCCCGACCGGGGCGTCGATCGGTGCGGATGTTCCGTGCGCACGGGCGCCGGTCAGCCGTCCGGCAGTTCGACCGCCGCCCCGCCGCCAACACGGACGGCCACCTTCGCGCCGCCCGCGTGCCGGAACGCCACGCCCGCCGCCGCGCTGACGAGCCACCCGTCGGCGTCCGGTGCGACCGGTTGGTAGGCGGGGCCGGCGGCGATCGCGTACAGTTCCGGGGCGCGGGTGTCGCGGTCGAAGACCCACACCTCGGGCACGCCGAGTCCGGCGTAGAACGGGAACTTCTCGTACGTCTCGTCGCGCGGGGATCGAACCTCGACGACGACGAGCGGCGCTCCAGCCATGTACTCGCTCTTGTCGATGTGAAACCGGTCGGGCGTGAGCAGTACCAGGTCGGGGATGCGGAAGTTGAGGGTCCAGTCGGCCTCGTCATCCGGTGTGGTCAGATTCACCTCCTGATCCACCTGGGCGCCACGCGGTGCGGCCCAGTGGGTTTGGAGGAAGGCCTGGAGGTCGCGGCTGAACCGCTGGTGCAACCGGTTCGGCATCGGTGGCATGTGGAGCACCCCTTCCCAGACCTCGTCCCACTGCGCGGCCTCCGACTTCTTCCGCTCGGCGAGCCAGTGCTTCGGCAGATCGGCGATCACCGCCCGCATTGCGGCCCCTCCCGGCGTCACAGGTCCACGTCCCACACTACGATGTTACCCGAATCGCTGCCGACCGCGGCGAGCATTCCGTCCGGCGAGAACGCCACGCACCGCAGCTTTCCCGCCTGCCAGGCGTACGTCCGCGCCACCGCCCACCCGGTCGTGTCGTACACCCGAACGGTAGCGTCGTTGCTCGTCGTCGCCAGGTACGCCCCGGACGGGTGGAACGCCAGCCCGGTGAAGTGGAGCGGGCCGTCGTTCAGCCGCAGCACCGGCGGCGCCCCCGGGTCGTCGGGCCGCCAGGCCAGCAGGTGCTTGGTGTGAATCCCGGCCACCCACCGGCCGTCTGCCGAGGCGGTGGCCTGCGCCGCCCGGCGGCCGAGCGGCGGGGACGACGCCTGTTCCCGACCGGTGGCAAGCTCGCGGACCACCCAGCAGTCTTGCCACCGCGAGGGGTTCTCGAACACCATCGACTCGGGGCAGACGAGCCGGCCGCCGGGAAGGTACGCGACCTCGTCCCAGACCCAGCGGTCCAACTCGAGCGCCCACCGGTCCGCCGCGGGGCGCGGGTCGGCGAGGGGGCGCAGCGACAGCCGGGTTCGGAGGTTCGTCATGACGCCGTGCCGCGGCTCGGCCTGCGACATCACGACGGCGTCGCCGGCCGGGGTGAGGGCGGCGCAGTCGTGACAGTTGACCACCTCCGCCGGAAGCGGCACCGGGAGCCCGCCGTCGCGGTCGTACACGACCGGCCGGTAGTAGCCGCGACATCCGACGCGCCGCCCGTCGGCCGACAGCCTCACCCGGCCGTGCGGGGTATCGACCTGCAACTGACCCGCGGCGTCGGTGAAGACCCGTGGCAACGCCCGGGGCGTGCCGCCGGCGAGGACGTCCTCCCAGACGAGGACGCCGTCGTTGGGGCGTGGAACGACGAGGGAGCAGCCGTCCGGCCCGAACGCCAGCGACTCGACGCGGCCACCCTTGAGGCGGTGAACGAGCAACGTGCCTCCGGGTCAGTCGTCGGCGTCCCAGAGGACCACCTTCCCGCCGTCGGCGCCTGCCGCCCCGGTGCGGCCCTTCGGGTGGAACGCCACCGCGTGCAACTTCCCGACCCCCAGGTCCGTCGCGGCCGTTTCCGTCAGCGTAGAGAGGTCCCACGTCCGCACCCGGCCGTCGTTCGCCACCGTCACGAAAGACCCGCCGGACGGGTGGACGGCGACGGCGTTGAAGAACGCCCGGCCCGGCGGCGTGACCCGTCCCACGCGCTTCCCCGCCGCCACGTCCCACACCTCGATCCAGCTCGACTCCCAGCCGATCAGCCGCGAACCGTCGGGCGTGAATCGCATGTCGAACCCGACGGCGACCGGCAGCGTGCCGAGCTCGCCGAGCAACACGCCGGTGTCGGCGGCGTGCAGGGAGAGCGCGTGCGGGCCGTTCGGGTTCGCATGGCGGTTCACGACCACCGCCAGCGCCCGGCCGTCGGGCGCGTAGCGGACGGCGTCGGTGAAGTGGCGGTACCGGCCGATGTACACGTAGTCGAAGTCGGTCGTGACGGCTCCATCGGCGAGCCGCCACACGGGCGCGAACCGGCCGTCCGCGGTGACGTCCCAGCACTCGGCGCGGTTGTACCCGCCGCCGCCGCGGCTGACCGCGACGTGCGTCCCGCCCGGCCGCGCCGTCAGGCTCACGACGTGGTGGTCGTCGGTGCCGTCGGGAAAACGCCCGACGCGGCCGGTCGGCAGGTGGTACGCGCGGAAGCCCGAGTTCGAGTTCGACACGAACAGGTGCTTGCCGGTCGCGTCGGGCTCGAAACCGTAAAGCGTCTTACCGCCGGGGTGCTCGGCCGCCTTCGATGCACCCTTCCCGCGCAGCGGCCACGCCTGGAATCCGCCGTACCCGCCGGCGAACAGCGTGCGGCCGGCGGCGTCGAAGGCGACGCCCACGACGGCCTTGTCGCAGTCGTTCTGAAGGACGCGCATGGGCGGGCTCAGCGGAAGGAGTGTTCCGGGCCGGGGAACGTGCCGTCGCGGACCTCGCGGCTGTAGGCGGCGATGGCGTCCCGCGCCGCGGCCCCCAGGTCGGCGTAGCGCTTCACGAACTTCGGCGTGAAGTCGGTGAACAGCCCCAGCAGGTCGTGGAACACGAGCACCTGGGCGTCGCACGCGGGGCCGGCGCCGATGCCGACCGTCGGCACCGGCAGCGCCGCCGTCAGTCGCGCCCCCACGTCCGCCGGCACGCTCTCGACCACCACCGCGAACGCGCCGGCGTCGGCGATGGCCGTCGCGTCGGCCAGGAGCTGCTCGGCGTCGCGCTGCACCTTGAACCCGCCGAACTGGTGGACCGACTGCGGCGTCAGCCCGACGTGCCCCATCACCGGGATGCCGGCCGCCACGACCGCCCGCACCGCGTCGGCGACGCGCGCGCCCCCTTCGAGTTTCACCGCGTGCGCGCCGCCGTGCTTCATCAGCCTCCCGGCGCTGCGGACGGCCTGGCGCGGGCTGACCTGGTACGTCATGAACGGCAGGTCGGCCACCACCAGCGCCCGCTTCACCCCGCGGACGACGCAGCGGGTGTGGTAGATCACGTCGCGCAGCGTCACCGGCAGCGACGTGGGGTGCCCCTGGATCACCATGCCGAGCGAGTCGCCGACGAGTACGGCATCGACGCCGGCCTCGTCCGCCAGGCGCGCGGAGGTGTAGTCGTAGGCGGTGACGACGGCGAGCCGGCCGCGCCCCTTCGCGGCCCGGAAGTCGGGGGCGGTGACGGGACGCGAGACGGGGGTGGCGGACATACACGGCCTCGGCGGGGCGACGCGGTCATTCTAGCGCCGGCAGCCCCTCGAATAAGGTGGACCCGACCCGGACGAGCGTCGCGCCCTCCTCGACGCCGACCTCGAAGTCGCCGCTCATCCCCATCGACAGCTCCGGCAGCGGCAGCCCGGTCGCGGCGTGGAGGCAGTCGCGCAACCGCCGCAGTTCCGCGAACGTCGGCCGGGCGGCCGCGGGGTCGTCGGAGTAGGCGGCCATCGTCATGAGGCCGCGGACGGCGACGCCGGTGCGCGTCGGCAGCGTGCCCGCGAGCGCCGGCAACTCCTCGGGCCGGAACCCGCCCTTCGCCTCCTCGCGGCTGCAATTCACTTCCAGCAGCACGCGCACGGGGGCGCCGCGCTTCCGGCCGAAGTCGTCGAGCGCGGCGAGAAGGCGTTCCGAATCGACGGAGTGGATTAACGACACCAGCGGGACGGTGCGGTCGAGCTTGTTCCGCTGGAGGTGACCGATGAAGTGCCAGCGGGCGACGGCGAGAGCGGCGGCCTTCTTCCACAACTCCTGCGGCCGACTCTCGCCGAGATCCACCGCCCCGAGCCCGAACGCGAGCGCGGCCACGGCCGGCGTGACGGACTTGGTGACGGCGACGAGCGTGACCTCGGCGGGGTCGCGGCCGGCGCGGCGGGCGGCGTCGGCGAACCGCCCCCGGACGGCCGCGAGCCGGTCGGTCAGAACGGCACGGACTTCGGATTCGGTCATGCCGGCATCTTACCCCGGCGGCCAGCCGAGGTCGCGGCCGCCGAGCAGGTGCATGTGGAGGTGCGGCACCGTCTGCCCGCCGCGGTCGCCGCAGTTGACGACCAGGCGGTAGCCGTCGGCGAGCCCGAGTTGCGCCGCGAGCCGGGCCGCCACGACGTGTAGGTGGCCGAGCAGCGCCGCGTCCTCGGCGGTGACGTCGGCGTGGGTGCGGATCACCTTCTTCGGGATGATGAGGACGTGGACCGGGGCCTTCGGGCCGACGTCGTGGAACGCCAGGCACAGGTCGTCCTCGTGGACGATCTTTGCGGGGATGCTCTTGTCGATGATCTTGAGGAAGACGTTGTCGGCGAACATCGGCATGGGGCGGCTCCGGGCGCGGCGGCGGCTGCGGGGTATGATACCCCCGACTTCGAGGATCAACTATGCCGTGGGTGGTGGGGATCGACGAGGCCGGGTACGGGCCGAACCTGGGGCCGCTGGTCCAGGCCGCGGTCGCGCTTCGCTTACCCGACGACGACCCCGCCGGGTGGGCCGCGCTGAAGGCCGTGGTGCGCCGGTCGCACGAGCCCGCCGACGGCCGGCTGCTGGTCGACGACTCGAAGAAGGTGTACACCCGCGGCGGCCTCGCGGCGCTGGAGCGCGGCGTCCGCATGACCGGGCCGGTCTGCCACAGCGTCGAGGAGTTGGTCCGCAAGCACCTGCTGCCCGACCACCACGCCGATCTGGGCGCGGAATGCTGGTACGCCCCGGGGGACGGGCTGCCGCTGACGACGACCCCGGAGGCGTGGTTCGCCGACGTCGTGGAGTTCGGCGGTCGGGCCTCCGCCGCGGGGGTCGCCGCCACGTTCGGCACCGGGGCCGTGGCGCTCGTCCCGGCGGCCCGGTTCAACCGCGTCGTGGACGAGGCCGGGTCGAAGGCCGTCGTCCTCGCCCGCGGGCTGGTCGAACTCGCGACCGCGGCGGCGCGCGACCTCCCCGCCGACGGCGCGCCGGTGGCGTTCTCCTGCGACAAGCTCGGCGGGCGAAACGCCTACGCCGCGATCGTGCAGCAGGCGTTCCCCGACGGGTGGGTCGTGGTCGAGGCCGAGGGCGCCGCCGAGAGCCGCTACCGCGTCGAGGGACTCGGCCGACCCGTGCGCTTCTCGTTCCGCCCGCGGGCCGACGGCGACAGCGTCGCGGTCGCACTGGCGTCGATGCTGGCGAAGTACCTGCGCGAGGTGTGCATGATGCAGTTCAACCGCTTCTGGGCGACCCACGTCCCCGGTCTCGCGCCGACTGCGGGCTACCCCAACGACGCGAAGCGTTACTACGACGCCATTCGCCCCGCGATGGAAAAGCTCGGCCTCGCCCCCGATCGGGTGTGGCGCAAGCGGTGACGCGCACCCGCGGCGCGGGTAGAATCGTGGGGCCGGTTTCCAACCGGCCGTCGCCCGCACGGCCGGGTGAAATCGGCGCAACTACCGGACCCGCCATGCGACACGTCCTGTTCTTCCTCGTCGGCCTCGCCGCATTGCCGGCGGCCGCGCAGGCGCCCGCCCCGATTCCGGTCGCGCTGTACGTCGACGGCGGCGTCAGCGGGAAGGGGCCGGACATGTTCGAGGCAACCGCGAAGGCGTCGGCCGACCTCGTGGTGACGCGGGTGAAGGCGGCCGACATCCGCGCCGGGAAGCTGAGGGGCTTTCGCGTGCTGGTGATGCCGGGCGGCACCGGCGGCGGGCAGGCGAAGGCACTCGAACCCGCCGGCCGCGACGCGGTGAAGCAGTTCGTGAAAGACGGCGGGTGTTACGTCGGCATCTGCGCCGGCTGCTACCTCGCGAGCACCGGTTACGACTGGTCGCTCGACCTGCTGCCGGCGAAGGTCATCGACCGGGCGCACTGGATGCGCGGCACCGGCGACGTGAAGGTCGAATTCACCGCCGACGCGAAGGACTGGCTGAAGGTGACGGAGCCGTTCGCCGCGTGCCGGTACGCGAACGGGCCGATCCTGGAGCCGCTGCCGGGGGCGAAGTTGATCGCGCTGGCGCACTTCCGGGAGGAGTTCGTGCCGAAGGGCGGCACCGCGGGCGTGATGGTGAACACGCCGGCGGTGGTCGCGGCCCGTTACGGCAAGGGGTGGGTGGTCGGCGTCAGCCCGCACCCGGAGCAGACCGACGGGCTGAAGGGCCTGGTGCCGTCGGCGATCCGGTGGGCGCTGACACACCCCGAGGAATAAGTACGGGACCCGAAATTCGCCCCCCGATCTCTCACGGCTGCCGCGGCATCACGTCCACGCGCCGCGTCGTCGGCGCGACCGGCCCCCACGGGCAGTTCGGGAAGCTCAGCGTCAGCGCCGCCGCGTCGAGGCCGGTGCGGCTGCCGTCCGGCACCCGCAGCGCCGCGTAGAACTGGTCGCCGCAGCACCGCTCCGTCAGCGGCAGCGTCACCCGCCGCGCCGCGTCGCCCGGTCGGGCGGCGGGGAACTCGAACTCGGCCAGCGGGTCCGCCGCCACGTCCTCACTGCCGAACGCCACGAAACTCCCCGCCCCCACCCCCGGCGTGCCGACCCGCACCCGGAAGTCCACCGCCTTCCCCGCCTCCGGCGTCCCCGGCATCGTGTGCGACACCTGCGCCGTCACCACCCGGCTGCCGAACGGCAGCACCCGCGCCTCCGCCGGCGACTCCGTCAGCCGCAGGTCCGTTGGGCCGGCGAGTTGCGTCGTCTTGCCGTCCACCTTCAACCCCGTCTTGACGTAGACGCCGTCGGTCGGCGGGTTGCGGATGACGCTGAAGATGAAGTCGGTGTGCTTCCCGCCCGCGGCGTCGAGCGCCGGCAGGTGGAAGAACGCGGCCCGCGGGTTCGGCGCCTCCCCGGGGATCAGGAACGGGAGGACGCGCTCGCCGTCCTCCGTCAGGTCGCCGTCGCCGTTCTTGTCGAGGTACAGGGTCTGTCCGTCGAGTACGGCCCACATTGTCCGGGTCGAGTCCGGGCCGAACGCGAACAGTACGTACAGCGGCGTGCCGCCGTAGCGCGGCTCCTTCTTGATGGCGCGGTCGATGGTGAGCAGCGCCTTCGGGACGAGGGGGTCGGGGGCGGCGACGGCTGGGGCGCCGCGGCGGAACGCGGTCACCCGCCACGGCGAGTCGGCGGCGGCGTCCGGGGCGGTGAGCGAGAACCCGACCTTGTCCGCGTCCCACGCGAAGCGGTACGCGCGCGGCCCCTTCTTGTCCTCGGGCCGCACGGGCATCAGTTCCTCGCCGTAGTAGCGCTCCGCGACGTGGAGGCGGAACTCGCCGCCGGCGATCTCGTACCGGCCGCGGAGCGTGCTGCTGACGCGGACGCCGGGCGCCACCTGCGTGAACGTCCACACGGCGGTGTCGGCGTCGAGGACGCGCATCTCGTGGTAACGGGTCACGTCGCCGTTGGGCGTCGGCTGCGTGGCGAGCCACACGCCGGCGAACGCGGGCGCGGCGGCCTTCGCCTTCGGGTCGGTGCGGAGGGCGCGGTCGGACCGCATCGGGACGGGTTGGGCGACCGCGGCGGCGGCGAGGAGTGCGGCGAGGAGTGCGGCGGCGGGTCGAATCATGAGCGAACCTCCGGGGGACGTCGGGGGTTATTCGTCGGCGGCGCGCGTGTCTTTCGGACCAATCTAATTGGTTTCGGGAAAGAGGGGGACCCCGTCCCAGAAGCATTGAGTCAGTCGCAGGAATCTATGTCGGAACGACGCCGGCGACGGGCCCCGAGTCGCAAGTCCCGATGGGGAATGGACGTGCGTCGTGACACATGGGCGGCGGTCTGACACGATTTCTTACATCCGAGTAGGTGTGTGCAGCAGGTCGGTGTAGTTCCGGCCTCACGGCGGGCGCTTCCCGCCGGCCGGCGCGTCGGGTAGACTCGATCCTGCCCCCCACGCCGGACACCTGCCATGCCGCGCTTCCCGCTCGCCGCCGTGCTCGTCTTCGTCGCCACAACCGCACGCGCCGACGAACCCGTCGAGTTCAACCGCGACGTGCGGCCCATCCTGTCCGACGCCTGCTTCAGCTGCCACGGGTTCGACGCGAAGGCCCGCAAGGGCCGCCTCCGCCTCGACACCCCGGAGGGCGCCTTCGCCGAGCGGAAGGGCACCCACCCGATCAAGGCCGGCGACCTGAAGGCGAGCGCCGTGTGGCAGCGCCTCACCAGCGACGACCCCAGCGAGATGATGCCGCCGCCGGCGAGCAACAAGCGACTCACCGCGGCGCAGAAGGATGTGGTCAAGCGGTGGATCGAGCAGGGGGCGAAGTACCAGAAGCACTGGGCGTTCGAGCCGGTCCGCCGCGTGACGGTGCCGGCCGAGGCGCACCCCGTCGATGCGCTCCTGGCCGCCCGCATGAAGAAGGCCGGGCTGACACCCACGCCGGAAGCCGACCGGCCGACGCTCGTCCGCCGCGTCGCGTTCGCGCTCACGGGCCTGCCGCCGGCCGTCGCCGAGGTCGATGCGTACCTCGCCGACACCGCCGCCGGCGCCTACGAGCGGATGGTGGACCGCTTCCTGGCGTCGCCGCGGTTCGGCGAGGAGATGGCCCGCCACTGGCTCGACGTCGCCCGCTACGCCGACACCCACGGCCTCCACCTCGACAACGAGCGCGCCATGTGGGGCTACCGCGACTGGGTGGTTCGCGCCTTCAACCAGAACCTCCCCTACGACCGCTTCACCGTCTACCAGCTCGCCGGCGACCTGCTGCCGAACCCGACGCCGGACCAGCTCGCGGCGACCGGGTTCAACCGCTGCAACGTCACGACGGGGGAGGGCGGGTCGATCAACGAGGAGTGGGTGTACCGCAACGCCGTGGACCGAACCAGCACCACCGCGCAGGCGTGGCTCGGCCTCACCGCGGGCTGCGCCGTGTGCCACGACCACAAGTTCGACCCGCTGTCGATGCGCGAGTTCTACGGCCTGTACGCCTTCTTCCTCAGCGCCGCCGACCCGGCGCTCGACGGCAACGTGAACCTCGTCGGCCCGTTCGAGCGCCTGCCGACGGCCGAGCAGACGCGCACGCTCGAAGCCGCGAAGAAGGCCGAGGCCGAGGCGCGGGCGAAGCTCGACGCCGCCGCGGCGAAGGCCGCCTACGCCGAGCCCGGTGAGGCCAAGCGGCCGGTGCGCGACGTGATCCTCGACGACGCGCTGCCGCAGTGGGCCGGCGCGAGCAACACCACCCGCAACGCGACCGACTGGACGACCGACCCGCCGTTCGGGGCGAAGAGCGGCCGGCGGGTGCTGCGGCAGGCGAACTCGTTCTTCCACCAGGACGCGTTCACGTTCCGCGTCAAGCCGGTCGTCGTGCCGGCAGACGGCACGTTCGAGGCGTGGGTGTACTTGGACCCGAAGCACCCGCCGGTCGGCGTCACGGCCTCGCTCGCCGGCGGCAAGCGCGTCGCCTGGGGCGCCGACACCGGCGACTTCGCCGGCTCCGCGGGCGGCCGCGTCGGCCCGGTTCTGGGGCCGCTCCCGAAGGCCGGCGAGTGGGCGAAGCTGAGCGTGCCGCTGGCGTCGATGGGGCTCCAGCCCGGCGCCGTCGTGGGCTCGATGACGCTGCAGGAGTTCGGCGGCGTCGTGTACTGGGACGACGTGGCGCTGAGCGGCAAGGGCGGCGCGGCGGCGGACCCGCTGGACTCGTTCGCCGCGTGGGAGAAGGGACTCGGCAAGAAGGCGCCCGGCGAGGTGCCGGCCGACGCGGCGAAGCGGAAGGCGTTCTACCTGGCGAACGTGGCGCGGCCGACCGGCGAGCTGGCCACCCTGCGGGCCGCGTGGGAGCGCGCCCGCGCCGACCGCGAGGCGGCCGACGCGGCGATTCCCGCGACGCTGATCTTCCGCGACCTGGGGATGCCGCGCGAGGCGTTCGTGATGCAGCGCGGCCAGTACGACAAGCCCGGCGACAAGGTGACGCCCGGGGTGCCCGCGGTGCTGCCGCCGCTGAAGGCCGCCGGCGCACGCCCGACGCGGCTCGACCTCGCCAACTGGCTCGTGGCGAAGGAGCATCCCACGACCGCCCGCGTGCAGGTGAACCGCCTGTGGCAGCAGCTGTTCGGCGTCGGTCTGGTGAAGACGAGCGGCGACTTCGGCTCGCAGGGCGAGCCGCCGAGCCACCCCGAGCTGCTCGACTGGCTCGCGGCTGAGTTTGCCGAGACGTGGGACATCAAGAAGACGGTCCGCCTGATGGTGACGAGCGCGGCGTTCAAGCGCGACGCGGCCCAGGGGCCGGCCGAGCGTGCGAAGGACCCCGAAAACCGCCTGCTGAGCCGCGGCCCGCGCTTCCGCCTCGACGCCGAACAGGTGCGCGACAACGCCCTCGCCGTGAGCGGGTTGTTGAACCTGCAAGTGGGCGGACGGGCGGTGAACCCGTACCAGCCGCCGAACATCTGGGAGCCGCTCGGGTTCGGCGACAGTAACACCCGCTACTACCTCCAGGACCACGGCGGCGCCCTGTACCGCCGCAGCCTGTACGTGTTCATCAAGCGCACGGCGCCGGCCCCGTTCCTGACGAACTTCGACGCCACGAACCGCGAGCAGCTGTGCGCCGTCCGCGACCGCACGAATACGCCGCTCCAGGCGCTGCAGCTGATGAACGACGTGCAGCACGTCGAGGCGGCGCGGGCGCTGGCCGAGCGCGTGCTGGCCGACGGCGGCGCCGACGCGGGCGCGAAGGTGACGTACCTGTACCGCACGGTGCTGTCGCGCCGCCCGGACGCCGAGGAGTTGAAGCTGGTGACGGCCGCGCTGGCGCGCCAGCGGACGCTGTTCGCCGCCGACCCCGCCGCCGCCGGTCGCCTCGTGCGCACCGGCGAGAGCGTGCCGCGCCGGGCCGCGAGCGATGTCGAGATCGCGGCGTGGACGATGGTGGCGAACCTGGTGCTGAACCTCGACGAAACGGTGATGCGGAATTGACGGCTCGGGTGTGGGGCCGGTTTCCAACCGGCCGGCTCGGGGCTTCGGCTCG
>JBGAQM010000042.1:0-24034 GCA_044220735.1 Urbifossiella sp.
CCACGCCGAAGCCTTTGCTTACGCCCCCTCCCAGAGGGAGGGGGTTGGGGGGAGGGTTCTCTTCTTGGTCTTATTCTTCCTCACGCCTCCTCCGCCCCGCCTTCACCCTCATCGAGCTCCTCGTCGTCATCGCCATCATCGCGGTGCTGATCGGGCTGTTGCTGCCGGCCGTGCAGAAGGTGCGGGCGGCGGCGAACCGGGCCCGCGACGCCAACACGCTCAAGCAGCTCGGCGCCGCCGTCCACAACTACGCCGCCGCCCACGGCACCCTGCCGCCGGCCCGCACCTGGGAGAACGGCAACGTCCGCTGGTGGTTCGCCCTGTGCGACCCGTTCGGCACCCAGATCGACTTCACCCGCGGCCACCTGATGCCGTTCGTCGAGAACAACCAGGCGTTCCTCAAGAGCCCGGCCAAGACGCCCGGCAAGGTGTTCGTCACGTTCGACGCGGGCACCGGCGGGTACGGCTACAACTACCGCTACCTCGCGCCGCTGAGCCCGGCGCCGCCGGCCGACGGCACCTTGCCGACGATGCCCGAGGTGTGGCTGCCGGTGAAGGTCGAGCAGGTGGCGAGCACGTCGCAGACGGTGTGCTTCGCCAACGCCGCCGGCACGACGCCGGACCCGCGGCCGACGGGGCAGCCGAGCTCGATCGAGGTGGCGGTGATGGAGCCGCCGAGCCGCCGCTACCCGACGGTCCACTTCCGGCTCGACCCGAAGGTGGCGAACGTGCTGTTCCTGGACGGGCACGTGGAATCGCGCACCGACCGGACGCGGAACGCGCCGCTGCCGTCCGACCCGCCGGCGGTGGTAGCCCTGCGCGACGACCAGAACATTTTCGACCTCGGCGCCGACGACACGATCTGGGACCGGGACTAGCGCCGCGGCGCGGTACAATCCCACCGGCCCGATCGCCCGCCCCTCTCCCGGAGCCGGTCATGCCCGCACCCGACCGCCGCGCGTTCCTGGCCGCGTCCGCCCTCGCCTTCCTCGACGACCTCCCCGCCGTCCGCGCCGACGAGGCCCGCGTCGTCCGCCTCGACGCCGACGCCGAGCCGCTCGTGAAGCTCATCGAGGACACGCCGCGCCCGAAGCTGCTCGAAGAAATCGGCACCCGCGTGAAGGCCGGGCTGCCGTACCGCGACGTGCTCGCGGCGCTGTTCCTCGCCGGCGTGCGGAACGTGCGGCCGCGGCCGAGCGTCGGGTTCAAGTTCCACGCCGTGCTGGTCGTGAACTCGGCGCACCTGGCGAGCCTCGCCGGGCCGGACCGCGAGCGCTGGCTGCCGCTGTTCTGGGCGCTCGACTCGTTCAAGGGGGCGCAGGCCGACAACCAGCGCGAGTCGGGCTGGCGGATGGGGCCGGTCGATGAGGCGAAGGTGCCCCCGCCGCACCGCGCCGCCGACGCCCTCGCCGCGGCGCTGGAGGCGTGGGACGTGGACGCCGCCGACGCCGCCGCGGCCGGCGTGGCGCGCGGGGTGGGAACGGCCGAGGCGTTCGAGCTGTTCGCGCGCTACGGCTGCCGCGACTTCCGCGACATCGGCCACAAGGCGATTTTCGTGGCGAACGCCTTCCGCGCGCTGCAGACGATCGGCTGGCAGCACGCCGAGCCGGTGCTGCGGTCGCTGGCGTTCGCGCTGCTGGCGCACGAGGGCTCGAACCCCGCCAACCGCGACGGCGACCCCGACCGCGCCGGCCGGCGCAACCGCGAACAGGCGGCGAAGATCAAGCCCGAGTGGCGCGCCGGCCGGGCCGACCCCGCGGCGAGCGGCGACGTGCTGGCCGCGGTGCGCACGGCGAGCGCCGACGAGCTGAGTGACAAGGTGGTGTCGCTGCTGAACGGCGGCGTCGGCCCGGCGGCGGTGTGGGACGGGCTGTTCGTCGGCGCCGGCGAACTGCTGATGCGCCAGCCGGGCATCGTGGGTCTGCACACGCTCACGACGCTGAACGCCCTGCGGTACGCCTTCCAGGCCAGCGGCGTGGACGCGACGCGGAAGCTGCTGCTGTTGCAGGCGGCGGCGTTCCTGCCGCTGTTCCGCGCGGCGATGATGGCGCGCGGCAAGGTGGGCGACGCCCGCATCGATGCGCTCGAGCCGACGCCCGGCGGCGACGTGGGGGCGGTGTTCGAGACGCTCTCGAAGGACCGCGCCGCGGCCGCGGGGCAGGCGCTGGGGCTGCTGCGGGCGAGCCCGGCGAACGCCCGCCGGCTGACCGACGCCGGCCGCCGGCTCGTGTTCCTGAAGGGGACGGACTCGCACGACTACAAGTTCAGTTCGGCGGTGATGGAGGACCACGCCGCGGTCGGCCCGGCGTGGCGCGACCGCTTCCTGGCGGCGAGCCTGTTCTGGCTGAAGGGCTCGGCCGGCCCCGACGCGCCGGTGGTGGCGCGGACGCGCGCGGCGCTGGCGTGACAGCTCCGTTGCCGCTTGCGGCTTCGCGTCGCCCGACGCGAAGCCGCAAGCGGGTGGGCTTCGTTCTGTTACACCCGCGTGACCCGGCGCCGGCTACCCTGGGGCGCATGCGAACCTCCCTCGCGCTGCTCCTCGCCGCCCTCCCCGCCGCGGCCCGCGCCGACGAAGCGCTCGACAAGGCCGCCGCGCTCCACCGCGCCGGCCGGCCGTTCGAGGCGCTCGCCGCGCTCGACGCCGCACCCCCGCCCCAGCCGGCGAACCGGCTCACGCGCTGGGCCGTCGTCGGGCAACCGCACCTCGCGCTCGTCGGCCGCAAGCACGTCGTCATCACCACGCACGCCTCGCGCGGGGCGGCGCCGCTCCCGCTGGCCGGCGACGTGACCGAACCCCGGCTCGACGACGGCACCGGCATCTACGACTTCGACGTGCTGTACACCGGGTTCGATGCCGCGACCGGCAAGCGGCTGTGGAGCCGGCGTGCGCCCGGCCACAACGACGTGACGCTCGACGACCGTACCGACGCGGTGTACGTCTGGCGCGAGCGGCTGTTCAAGCTGAACCCCGACACCGGCGCCACCGAAGCCGTGGTGCCGCTGCCCAAGCGGCCGCTCCGGTTCGACGCCCTGCTCATCGACGGCCGCCTCCACCGCCCGCGGCCGAACACGTCGCGGCTCGAAGACGCGGACGAAAAACTCCCCGCCTACGACGTGGACCGCGGCCGCGCCGCCGAGTTCGAGCAGGTCGTCGCCCGCCTCTCGCCCGACGAGCGGCGCACCTTCATCGTCACCACCGGCGGGTTCGGGACGTGGATCACGGTCAAGCACCTCCGCGCCGCCGAGCCCGACTGGAGGTTCGCCCACCCGTCGCCGTCGGCGACGGCAAACGCGCCGTTCTGGCTCGGCGGCGACCTCGTGGCCCTGGTCGGCGACGGCAGTAGCCGGGCGGAAGTGGTTCGTCTGGACGGCGGGACCGGTGCCGTGAAGTGGCGCTACGCCCTGCCGCGCGGCGCGTACTGCCCCGGTTGCGACCAGCTCCGCGACGGGTCGTACCCGGAGCGGAACTGGAGCGCCGTCGGCCTGTGCGGCGGGCTCGTGCTCGCGGTCGGCGGCGAGGGGTCGCTGTACTTCCTGGAACCCGACACCGGCAGGCTCGTGTCGAAGCTGACGCCGGCGACGAAGTACCTGACCTTCCCGCGGCTCGTGGACGGGGCGCTCGTGGTGTGCGGGTTCGACGGCCTCCGCGCCATCCCGTGGGACGTGGTGGTGCACCGCGACCCGGACGAGGGCGATCGAACCGTGCTGCGGGCGCGCTGCCTCCTCGCGTTGGGTCGCACCGAAGCGGCGCTGACGGCGCTGGACGGGCTGTTGGCGCTCGACCCCGGGCGCGCCGCGGCCTGGGAGGTGAAGGCCGACGCGAGCCGCGCCGCCGACCGGCCGTTCGAGGAGATCGCGGCCCGCTGCCGGCATTTGGAACTCACCGGCCGGGATTCGTCGCCGGAGCTGCGCGAGCGCGTCGGCCTGCTGAAGCGGGTCGCCACCGGCCACGACCTGTGCGCCGACGTCCAGACCGCCGGCGACGCGGTGTTCGCCGCGACCGTGTCCGGGGCCGCGCTGGCGATCGACGTTCACACCCTCCGCGCGGAGCGGACGGAGCTGCCGGCGTCGGCGCTGGCGCTGACCGCGACCACCGGGGTGAAGGCGCACTTCTTCGGCGACAAAGCGCAAGACCTGACCGGCGGCGAAGACCGCCCGAAGAAGGCGCCGCCGGCGTTCATGGCGGGCACCGGGTACGACGGCCGGCCGGTTCGGTGGCAGGGGAAGTGGTACCGGCCGCTCGACCGCGGCGGCGTGCGGGTGCTCGACGGCGAGGCGGTGAAGGAGTTCCCGTCGCGGGTGCCGGGTCTGCGGGCGTGGCAGTTGCACGTGTCGCCGTGGGGGCCGCCGCTGGGCGTCGGCGCCGGCGGGGTGTACGACCTGGACGAGAACCTGGTGCCGGTGAAGGTGCGCATCCCGGCGCCGGCGGCGGAGTCGTGGCGGCTGGCCGGCGACGCCCGCACCCTGGCCGTGCTGACGCACCGCCGAACGGGACCGCACCTTCAGGTGTGGGCGCGCGACGGCAGCAAGCTGCTGCGCGAGCAAACGCTGCCGCCGTACAGCCCGGTCCCCGGCGGGTACGAACACGTCATGCCGGTGGCGGGCGGCTACCTGTACGCGGGAAACTCGCTGGCGTGGGTGCCGGCGGGGGAGGGGCCGGCGTGGCGGTTCGGGTTCGGGGACGTGCCGGCCGCGGCGCTGCCGAAGCTGCACTACGCCCACGTCAACCTGTTCGGCCGGCCGGTGGTGCGCGACGGGCTGCTGTTCGCCGGCTGCCGCGACGGCGCGGTGTACGTGTTCGACCTGGCGGCGGTGACGGGGCGCTGACGGCTCGGGGTTTCGCCGCTCGCGGCTTCGCGCATCCCAACGCGAAGCCGCAAGCGTTCGCTCGGGTGGTCACGTTGCCGCTTGCGACTTCGCGCCGCGGCGCCGATCCCGCCGAGTTCGCCTTCCCGGAAGTTTCGCGCCCCGCCGCGCCCCGCGGCTGGTATCCTGGGCCGATGCCCGCCTCTCCCCCCGACGACCCCGACCTGCCGCGCCGCACCACGCGCAAGGTCGCGCTCCGCGCCCTACCGCTGCTGTTCGCGCTGTACGTCGTCGCCTACCTCGACCGCGCCAACGTCGGCTTCGCCAAGCTCCGCATGAGCGCCGACCTCGGCTTCTCCGACACCGTCTTCGGCTGGGGCGTCGGCCTGTTCTTCGTCGGCTACCTCGTCCTCGAAATCCCCGGCGCCCTGCTCGTGGAACGCTGGAGCGCCCGCAAGTGGTTCGCCCGCATCCTCGTCACCTGGGGCTTCTGCTCGATGGGGATGGCGTACGTCACCACGCCCACCGAGTTCTACGTCCTGCGCTTCCTGCTGGGGCTCGCCGAGGCCGGGTTCTTCCCCGGCGTGATCGTCTACTTCACCCACTGGTTCCCGCGTGCCGAGCGCGCCCGCGCCCTCACGGGGATGCTCGTCGGCATCCCCATCAGTCTCGCGCTCGGCGCCGTCGTGTCGCGCTGGCTGCTGGACCAGGGGTGGCTCGGGTACGCCGGCTGGCAGTGGGTGTTCCTCGTGGAAGGGGCGCCGGCCGTGGTGCTCGGCGTCGCCGTGCCGTTCCTCCTCACCGACCGCCCGCGCCAGGCGAAGTGGCTGACCCCCGAGGAGCGCGACTGGCTCGAAGGAACCCTCGCCGCCGAGCGCGACGCGACCCCCGCCGCCAACGCCATGCGCGTCCGCGACGCGCTGCAGCTGCCGACGGTGTGGCTGCTGGCGCTCGGCATCTTCTTCACCAACCTCGGCGGCTACGCCTTCGTGTTCTGGCTGCCGACCGCGGTGAAGGGGCTGCTCGCCGGCCTCGGCCAGGACGCCGCCGACACCACCGTGCTGGCGTGGACGTCGGTCGTGTACCTGTTCGGCCTCGCCGGCGTCGTCACGTCGGGCCGCGTCTCCGACCGCACCGGCAGCCGCAAGTGGCCGACCGTCGTGGGGCAGGTCGGCGCCGGCCTCTTCCTCGCGCTGAGCTGCGTACCGGGGCAGCCGTGGGAAGCGGTGTTCGCGTGGCTGTGCCTGGCCGGGTTCTTCGCACACTTCTGGTACACGCCGTTCTGGGTGCTGCCGACGCTCAGCCTGACGATGTCCGCGGCCGCGGTCGCCATCGGGTTCATCAACATGTGGGCGAACCTCGCCGGCGCCGTCGGCTCGCCGGCCATCGGGGCACTGCGCGACGCCGGCCTCGGCGACCGCGGCTGTCTCCTCATCCTCGCCGGCGCCTTCGCCGCGGGTGCTGCGTTCGTGGCGGCGGTTCCCGTACAACGTCCCGAATCTCCAGGGAGCAACGACGAGTGGTGACCGACCCGCCCCCGATTCCGGCCCGCGACGACCTGTTGCGGCTGTTCCGCACGATGGTGCTGATCCGCCGCTGCGAGGAGCAGCTGGCCCGCGGCCACCAGCGCGGCCTCGTCCACGGCGCATGCCACACCTACGTCGGCCAGGAGGCCGTCGCCACCGGCGTGTGCGACCACCTGCGCCGCGCCGACGTGGTGTTCAGCACGCACCGCGGGCACGGGCACGCGCTGGCGAAGGGCGTGCCGCCGCTCCAGCTGATCGCCGAGCTGTACGGCCGCGCCGCGGGGTGCTCGCAGGGCCGCGGCGGCAGCATGCACCTGTTCAGCCCCGAGGTCGGGCTGATGGGCACCAGCGGCATCGTCGGCCCGTGCATCCTCCAGGCCGCGGGCGCGGGGTACAGCTTCCGGTTGACCAAGTCGGACAACGTGGCGGTGGCGTTCTTCGGCGACGGGGCGGTGAACAACGCGGCGTTCCACGAGGGGCTGAACCTCGCGGCGATCTGGAAGCTGCCGGTGCTGTTCGTGTGCGAGAACAACGGGTTCGCCACGGAAGTGCCGTTCCGCGACGCGGCCGGGAACCCGAGCGTGGCCGCCCGCGGCGCCGCCTACGGGATGCCCGGCGTCGAGGTGGACGGCAACGACGTGCTGGCCGTGCGCGCCGCCGCGGAGTGGGCCGCGGCCCGCGCCCGCGCCGGCGACGGCCCGACGCTGCTGGAGTGCAAGACGTACCGCACGCGGGCACACGCCGAGGGGATGGGCGACTACACGTACCGCACGCGCGAGGAGGTCGAGAGCTGGAAGGCGCGCTGCCCGATCAAGTCGCTCCGCGACCTGATCCTCGGGCAGACGAGCGTCGAGGAGCGCGAGCTCGACGCGATCGAGAGCGAGATTCAGGCCGAGGTCGGGAAGGCGCACACGACCGCGGAAGCGGCCGCGTGGCCCGACCCGGCGACCGCCGCGACGCACGTGTTCGCCGAGCCGCGCCGGCTGCCCGAGCCGCCCCCGCCGGGCGAGCGTGAGGTGACGTACTCGCAGGCGGCGCTCGAAGCGCTGAGCGCCGAGATGGCCGCGAACCCCGGCATCTTCGTGCTCGGCGAGGGGATCGGCGCCCGCGGCGGCAACTTCAAGACGACCGCGGGCCTGTTCGACAAGTACGGCGCCGAGCGCCTCCGCGACACGCCGATCAGCGAGCGCGGGTTCGTCGGCCTCGGCTGCGGCGCGGCGATGACCGGCACGCGGCCCGTCATCGACTTCATGTTCGCCGACTTCGTGCTGGACGGGATCGGTGAGATCGTGAACCAGATCGCCAAGATGCAGTACATGAGCAGCGGCCGGCTGAAGATGCCGATCCTGTTGCGCGGCTGCGTCGGCATCGGGCACTCGGCGGCGACGCACCACAGCGGCAACTACTACCCGTTGTTCGCGCAGTTCCCCGGGCTTCGGGTCGTGGTGCCGAGCACGCCCTACGACGCGAAGGGGCTGCTGCACCACGCGCTGCGCTGCGACGACCCCGTGGTGTTCCTCGAACCGCGCGAGCTGCTGACGACGAAGGGGCCGGTGCCGGCGGAGGCATATGAGATCCCGTTCGGCCGCGCCGCGGTGGTACGCGAGGGGCGCGACGTGACCGTGGTGGCGCTGGCCCGCATGGTGCGCGTGGCGCTAGAGGCGTGCGCCGAGCTGGAGCGCGCCGGCGTGTCCGTCGAGGTGATCGACCCGCGCACGGTGGCGCCGCTGGACGTGGACACGATCGGCGCGTCGGTGGCGAAGACGGGTCGGCTGCTGATCGCCGACGAGGGGTTCGCGCCGTTCGGCGTCGGCGCCGAGGTGGCGGCGCAGGTGGCCGACCGCTACTTCGACGAGCTCGACGCCCCGATCCGCCGGCTGAACGGGGTGTTCACGCCGACGCCGTACAGCCCGCCGCTGGAGGCCGCGGTGGTGCCCGACGCGGCGCGGCTGGCGGCGGCGATCCGCGAACTGGTGGACGAGTGATGGCGATTCCCGTGACCGTGCCGCGCCTCGGCTGGAACATGGAGGAGGGCACGTTCGTCGAGTGGGTCGCCGCCGACGGCGCCGCGGTGAAGCCCGGCGACGTGCTGTTCCGCCTGGAGGGCGACAAGGCGGTCGAGGAGGTCGAGAGCCTCGACGCCGGGGTGCTGCGCCTGAGCGCGACCGGGCCGAAGCCGGGCGACCGGGTGAAGGTCGGCGACGTGATCGCGGAACTGGCGGCGTCCGAGGTGGCAGGGACTTCGCCGCAGGTGGTTCCCCCTCACCCCGCGTGCTTCGCCGCGACCCTCTCCCCCGAGGGGAGAGGGTGTGAAGCGGCCGACCCTCCTGGGTCGCCCGCGGTCGGGGAAGGGCGGGGGAGCAGGCCGGCGGCCTCCCACCCTCTCCCCTCGGGGGAGAGGGTCGCGGCGAAGCACGCGGGGTGAGGGGGAGAACCCCGCAGGATGAAGGACGAGACCACGCACCCCCCGCAGTCACGCCCCGCGCCCGGCGGCTGGCGGCACGGCTCGGGGTCGATCCGGCGCAGCTCCGCGGCTCCGGCCGCAACGGCCGCGTCCGCGAGCGCGACGTCCCCGCGCTCGCGCCGTCCCCCGCCGGCGTCCAGCCGCTCACCCCGATCCGCCGGGCGACCGCGGCCCGCATGGTCGAGAGCCTCCGCGCCGCCGCCCCCGTCACGCTCACGTCGGCCGTGGACGCGACGAACCTCGTCAACCTGCGGGCGCAGTTCAAGGCCGCCGGCGCCGCGGTGCCGACCGTCACCGACCTGCTGCTGAAGCTCGCGGCCGTCGCGCTCGGGAAGCACCCGACGCTCGCCGCCCGCTGGGCCGACGCGGGCCTCGCACCCGCCGAGCGCCTCGACCTCGGCTTCGCCGTGGACACCCCCGCTGGCCTTCTCGTTCCCGTGGTGCGCGACGTGCCGGGGCTCGGGCTGGCGGCGCTCGCGGCCCGCACCCGCGAGCTCACCGACCGTGCCCGCAACGGCACGCTCGCCGCCGCCGACCTGCGCGGCGGCTGCTTCACCGTCACGAACCTCGGGGCGTTCGGCGTCGATGCGTTTACTCCGATCATCAACCCGCCGGAAAGCGCCGTGCTGGGCGTCGGTCGCATCGCCCGCCGGCCCACGATGGACGGCGACCGCGTCGTCGGCCGCGAGGTCGTCACCCTGAGCCTCACGTTCGACCACCGCGTCACCGACGGCGCGCCGGCGGCGCGGTTCCTCCAGGCGCTCGCGGGGTGCGTCGAGAACCCGGCCCCGTGGCTGACGGGGTGACGTGAAAGTGAAGTTGCCGCCGACTCCCATTACGAGACCGACATGACCAGCGACCTGAGCGGCAAAGTCGCCCTCGTCACCGGCGCGGCCCGCGGCATCGGCCAGGCCATCGCCGACCGCTTCGCCCGCAACGGCGCCGTCGTCTACTACACGGACCGGCATCGGCCAGGCCGTCGCCGACCGCTACGCCCGGAACGGCGCCGTCGTCTACTACACCGACCTCGTTCTGGACGAGGCCCGCGCCGCGGCCGCGGTCACGCCGAACGGCCGCGCGCTGAAGCTCGACGTGACCAGCGCCGCCGACATCGCCGAGGCCGTCGAGCGCGTCGTCGACGAGTGCGGCCGATTCGACATTCTGGTGAACAACGCCGGCGTCAACACGATGGCCCACCGGGTCACCATCGACGAATTCCCGCGCGCTGAGTGGGACCGCATCCTCGCCGTGGACCTCACCGGCCTCTACGAGATGACGCGCGCCGCCGCCGCGGTCATGAAACGGCAGCGCAGCGGCCGCATCATCAACGTCGCGTCGATCGCCGGGCTCGTGCCGCTGCGGCTGCAGTGCGCGTTCGTCGCCGCCAAGGCCGGGGTCGTGAACCTGACCAAGGGCACCGCCCTGGAGCTGGGGCCGCACGGCGTGCTGACGAACGGCATCGCCCCCGGCTCGACGCTCACCGAAGGCACGCGCCGCCTCTTCTACGGCGACGACGGGATGTTCAAGGAGTCGGTGCAGCGGATGCTCGACCACGTCCCGCTCGGCCGGCCCGGCACGGTGGACGAGATCGCCGTCGCAGCGCTGTTCCTGGCCGACCCGGAGAACAGCTACATGAACGGCCACGTCCTCACGGTGGACGGCGGCTGGACGGCGGGCTACACCCGCGATTTCTAATCCCGTCCGGCACGGAATGCGCACCAACGTCACGGATTCGGCCGCGCAGGCACTCATCTACTGCGCTCGATACGATACGTGAGCCGGCCGTGGGTCGCCCGCCGGGGCCGTGCATCGGGAACCGCCCAACCGGAAGCGGATCGGCGACCGCGACGAGCACTTCAGCCGGCTCGTCTCCGGGGTCCGCGACTACGCCGTCTTCCTCCTCGACCGCGGCGGCCACGTTCTCACCTGGAACGCCGGCGCCGAGCTCGCCAAGGGCTACCGGGCCGACGAGATCGTCGGCAGTCACTTCTCCCGGTTCTACCTTCCCGACGCCGTCGCGACCGGGTGGCCGGCCCACGAGCTGGACGTGGCCCGCGCGAGCGGCCGGTTCGAGGACGAGGGCTGGCGCGTCCGCAAGGACGGGTCGCGGTTCTGGGCGAACGTCGTGATCACCGCCCTGCGCGACGACGCGGGCGCGGTGCGCGGGTTCCTCAAGATCACCCGCGACCTGTCCGAGCGGAAGCGGGGCGAGGAGAAGCTGCGGCTGAGCGAGGAGCGGTTCCGGCTGCTGGTCGAGGGGGTGCAGGACTACGCCATCTTCATGCTCGACCCGGACGGCCGCGTCGCCACCTGGAACGCCGGGGCGGAGCGGCTGAAGGGGTACGCCGCGAGCGAGATCGTCGGCCGGCACTTCTCGACGTTCTACCCGCGGGAGGCGCTCGACCGCGGCTGGCCGGCGGAAGAGTTGCGGCGGGCCACGGCCGACGGGCGCGTCGAGGACGAGGGCTGGCGCGTCCGCAAGGACGGCTCGACGTTCTGGGCGAGCGTGGTCATCACCGCCCTGCGGGACGGGGCCGGCACGCTCCGCGGGTTCGCCAAGGTCACCCGCGACCTGACCGAGCGGCGGGCGGCCGAGGCGGCGGCGCGGCGGCTCGCCGAGGAGGCCGCCGCCCGCCGGGCCGCCGAGGCCGCCGCCGAGGAGGTCGAGCGGCAGCGCGAGCAGCTCCACGTCACCCTGGCGAGCATCGGCGACGCGGTGGTGGTGACCGACGCGGCCGGGCGGGTGACGTTCCTCAACCCGGTCGCCGCCGCGCTCACCGGGTGGCCGCCGGACGAGGCGGCGGGCCGGCCGCTCGGCGAGGTGTTCCGCATCGTCAACGAGCTGACCGGGGAGCCGGTGCCGAACCCGGTGGACACCGTGTTCCGCGAGAACCGGGTGGTCGAGCTGGCCAACCACACGGCGCTGCGGACGCGGGACGGCCGCGACGTGCCGATCGAGGACACGGCCGCGCCGATCCGCACCCGGGGCGGGGCGGTCGGCGGGGCCGTGCTCGTGTTCCGCGACGTGACCGAGGCCCGCCGGGCGGCGGAGGCCCGGCGGTACCTCGCCGCCATCGTCGAGTCGTCCGACGACGCCGTCATCGGCGAGTCGCTCGACGGCCGGATCGCCAGCTGGAACCGCGGGGCCGAGCGGCTGTACGGGTACGCCGCGGCCGAGGCCGTGGGGCGGCCCGTGGCCGTGCTGGTGCCGGCCGACCACCCGGACGAGGCGCCGGCCCTGCTGGATCGCATCCGCCGCGGCGAGTCGGTCGAGCACTTCGAGACGCAGCGGGTGCGGAAGGACGGCTCGCGGGTGGACGTGTCGCTCACCATCTCGCCGGTGAAGGACGGCGGCGGGCGCGTCGTCGGGGCGTCGAAGATCGCCCGCGACATCACCGCCCGCAAGGAGGACGACCGGCGGAAGACCGAGTTCCTGTCGCTGCTGGCGCACGAGCTGCGGAACCCGCTGGCCCCGCTCCGCAACGGCGTCCACGTGCTCGGCCTGGCCGCCGACGACCCGGCCACGCTCGCGCGCGTCCGGGGGATGATGGAGCGGCAGGTCGAGCACCTCGTGCGGCTGGTGGACGACCTGCTCGACGTGTCGCGGATCACCCTCGGCAAGCTCCACCTCAAGCTGGAGCCGGTGACGCTGGCCGCGGCGGTGGCGCACGCCCTCGACGTGTGCGGCGGGGCCGTCCGCACCCGCGGCCACGAGCTGGTGGTGGCCGTGTCGCCCGAGCGGGTGGACCTGACGGCCGACAAGACGCGGCTGGCGCAGGCGGTGTGCAACCTGCTGACGAACGCCGCCAAGTACACCGAGCCGGGCGGCCGGGTGTGCCTGACGGCCGGCCCGGAGGGCGGGCGGGCGGTGATCCGCGTGTCCGACAACGGGATCGGCATCCCGGCCGACGTGCTCCCGCGGGTGTTCGACATGTTCGTGCAGGCCGACCGGGCGGTGGAGAAGGAGCACGGCGGGCTCGGCGTCGGGCTGGGGATCGTGAAGCGGCTGGTCGAGATGCACGGCGGCACGGTGGAGGCCCAGAGCGCCGGCCCGGGCAAGGGGAGCGAGTTCGTCATCCGCCTGCCGGTGGCGGGGGCCGGGGCGGCGGTTCGGAGCCCGGAGGGCGACGGCGTGTCTTGGGTGGGACTCCGGGCAGGCTGCGGCGGCGGCGACCGGTCGGGTCCGCACCTCCGATCGCCCCCATCGCCCGCCCCGGGTTCCACCCCTGGCTGCACGCCGTCGCCCTCCGGGCTCCGAACCAGGGCCCCCCGCCGGCCGGGGTTGACACCGCCACCCGCGTCTTGGCATAACCCCCGGCAGTATGCCGCGCACCGTCGCCATCGTGCAGTCGAACTACGTTCCGTGGAAGGGGTACTTCGACCTCGTCCGCTCGGCCGACGAATTCGTCCTGTACGACGACGTGCAGTACACCCGCCGCGACTGGCGCAACCGCAACCGCGTCAAGACCGCCGACGGCACCCAGTGGCTCACCGTGCCCGTCGAGGTGAAGGGGAAGTACGCCCAGACCATCCGCGAGACGCGGATCAGCGAGCGCGGCTGGGCCGAGAACCACCTCACGCGCCTCCGCCACGCCTACGGCAAGGCGCCGTTCTGGCGCGACCTGCAACCGCGGCTCGCCGAGTTGTACGCCGAGGTCGCCGCGGTCGACTTCCTGAGCGACGTGAACGCCCGCTTCATCCGCGCCTTCTGCGACGTGCTCGGCATTCCCACGCGCATCACCGACTGCAGCGCGTACCGGCTCGACAACCCCGACCCGTCCGGCCGGCTGCTCGATATTTGCCTGCAAGCCGGAGCGACCGAATACCTCTCCGGCCCGGCCGCGCGGAGCTACCTGAACGAGGCGCTGTTCCGCGACGCCGGCGTGAGCGTCCGCTGGATGGACTACGCCGGCTACCCCGAGTACCCGCAGCTGCACGGGCCGTTCGACCACGCGGTCAGCGTCATCGACCTGCTGGCGATGACCGGCCCGCGCGCGATCGACTACCTGACCCGTGCGCCCGCCGCGCGCGCCGCCTGATCGACCACCACCAGGGAGGGTGTGGGGTGGCCAAGCCCGTCGTCATCTTCGGCACCGGCGACTTCGCCCGGGTCGCCAGCGTGTACCTCACGCAGGACAGCCCGCACGAGGTCGCCGCGTTCACCGTCCACCGCGAGCACCTCGCCGAGCCCACGCTCCTCGGCAAGCCGGTCGTGCCGTTCGAGGAGCTGGAGGCGCACTACCCGCCGGACCGGTTCGCGATGCTCGTGGCCGTCGGCTACCGGCGGGTGAACCAG
Source organism: Urbifossiella sp. (assembly GCA_044220735.1). Lineage (GTDB taxonomy): Bacteria > Planctomycetota > Planctomycetia > Gemmatales > Gemmataceae > Urbifossiella. The sequence continues at coordinate 14,093 of JBGAQM010000042.1, forward strand.
GCCCGCGCCGCCGTGTACCGCGAGTGCAAGGCGCGCGGGTACGAGCTCATCACCTACGTCTGCTCGAAGGCGACGGTGTGGGGCGGCGTCGAGTTCGGCGACAACGTGTTCGTGTTCGAGAACAACGTCATCCAGCCGTTCGTGAAGGTCGGCTCCGACACCGTGCTGTGGAGCGGCAACCACGTCGGCCACGACGCCACCATCGGCGACCACTGCTTCCTCACGTCGCACGTCGTCGTGGCCGGGCGGGTGACCGTGGGCGATTACTGCTTCCTCGGCGTGAACAGCACCGTGCGCGACGGGGTGACGCTGGGCGCGGGGTGCGTCGTCGCGGCGGGGGCGGTGGTGCTGAAGGACGTGGCGGCGGGGGGCGTGCTGCGGGGGCCGTCGGCCGAGCTGTCGCCGGTGCCGAGCCACCGGCTCAAGGCCATCTGAGGAGCCCGCGCGTGGCCGACACCGAGTTCGCGTTCGCCGACATGTTCGCCACCGAGGACCGGCACTTCTGGTTCCGCAGCCGGAACCGCGTGCTGGCCGACGTCGTGCGCGGCGCGGTCCGCGACTTCCCCGCGGGGTACCGCGCGCTCGAAGTCGGGTGCGGCACCGGGTACGTGCTGCGGATGCTGGAGCGCGAGTGCCGCGGCGGGCAGGTGACGGGGGCCGAGCTGTCGGAGGAGGGCGCGGCGTTCGCCCGCCGCCGGGTCGGCTGCCCGGTCGTCCGCGCCGACGTGTACGACCTGCCGTTCACCGACCCGTTCCACCTCGTCGGCATGTTCGACGTGCTCGAACACCTGGAGGACGACCCCGGGGCGCTGCGCGGGCTGCGGGCGCGGACCGTCCCCGGCGGGCGGCTGATCCTGACGGTGCCGGCGTACATGGCCCTGTGGAGCCACACCGACGAGGCCGGCGGGCACTACCGGCGGTACACCCCGAAGGGCCTCCGCCGGGTGCTCGCGGGGGCCGGGTGGGAAGTCGAGCGGGTGACGCCGTTCATGCTCCCGCTGGCGCCGGTGATGTGGCTGGGGCGGAACGCGGCGGCGGTCCTGAACCGGTTCCGGCCGGGCCGCCGCAAGACCGGCCGGGAGCTGGCGATCGACGAGTTGCGGCCGACCCCGGTGTTCAACGGGCTGATGCGGGCGCTGCTGGCGCTGGAGGCGCCGCTGGTCCGCCGCTGCAACCTGCCGTTCGGCGCGTCGCTGTTCGCCGTGGCCCGCAACCCGGCCGCCGCGGCGGCGACGCGCGCGGCGGCGTGACGGTCGAGTCCCGTTGCGGCTTCGCGCCGGGACGCGCGGAGCCGCGTGCCGCAACGGAAGTGTCCCGCGAACCGGCGGAACGAGGAGAGGCGGATGCCCGGCCTGCGGTCAGTGCTCGCCCTCCCGTGGGCGTACCGACTCTTCGCCCGGCTGGTCGGCGGGAACGCCCGGGCGGGGTTCGTCCGGGACCACCTGCGGCCGGCCCCCGGGGACCGGGTGCTCGACCTGGGGTGCGGCCCGGCGGACCTGCTCGCCCACCTGCCGGGTTGCGACTACGTCGGCGTGGACCTCGACCCCAAGTACGTCGCCGCCGCCCGGGCCCGGTACGGCGACCGGGCGGTGTTCCGGTGCGAGCCGGCCGAGGCGGTGGCCGAACTCGAGCCCGGGGCGTTCGACCTGGTCGTCGCCAGCGGGCTGCTGCACCACCTGACCGACGAACAGGCGCTCGCGGCCCTGGACGTGGCCCGCCGGGCGCTGCGGCCGGGCGGCCGGTTCGTCAGCCTCGACGGGTGCTTCGTCCCGGGCCAGTCCCGGGTCGCCCGGTGGTTCCTGCGGCGGGACCGCGGGCAGTTCGTCCGCGACCTCCCCGGGTACCTGCGGCTGGCGCGGGCGGTGTTCCCGGCGGTCGAGCCGGCCGTCCGCCACGACCTGCTCCGCATCCCGTACACCCTGGCGATCCTCGACTGCACCACCGGGGCCGGCGGATGAAACTGTCGATCGTCACCACGATGTACCAGTCGGCGCCGTACCTGCGGGAGTTCCACCGCCGGGCGGCCGCGGCCGCCGCGGCGGTCACCCCGGACGTGGAGTACGTGTTCGTCAACGACGGGTCCCCGGACGACGCGCTGGAGGTCGCGCTCCAGCTGCGGCGGGAGTACGGGAACATCCGGGTCGTGGACCTGTCGCGGAACTTCGGCCACCACCCCGCCATGATGACCGGGCTCGCCCACGCGACCGGGGACCGGGTGTTCCTGATCGACTGCGACCTGGAGGAGCGGCCGGAGCTGCTCCCGGAGTTCGCCGGCCGGATGGCCGCGGCCGGGGCGGACGTGGTCTACGGGGTGCAGGACGGCCGCCGGGACGGGTGGCGCGACCGGCTCGCGGCGCGGGTGTTCTACCGGGCGTTCAACCTGCTGAGCACCGACCCGATCCCCGAGAACCTCATGACCGTCCGGCTGATGACCCGGCGGTACGTGGACGCCCTGCTGCGGCACACCGAGGCGGAGTTCGCGATCGCCGGCCTGTGGGCCCGGACCGGGTTCCGGCAGGAGCCCGTCCGCGTCCACAAGCTCCGCAAGCCGACCTCGACCTACAACCTGGTCCGCAAGGTCGGCGTGTTCGTGACGGCCCTGACGGCGTTCAGCAGCCGGCCGCTCCACCTGATTTTCTACCTCGGGGTGATCATCCTCGGGGTCGCGGCGGTGGCCGCGGCGGCGCTCGTGTGCGGCCAGCTGATGTCCGGCCAGTGGGCGCCCGGGTGGGCCTCGCTGATGGTTACGATCTGGTTCTTCGGCGGGCTGGGCGTCTTCTGCCAGGGCGTGATCGGCATCTACCTGGCCAAGGTCTACGCGGAAGTGAAGCGGCGGCCGACGACGATCGTGCGGGACGACTTCCCGCCCGCCCCGCCGGCGGCCGGGCGGGCCGCCTGACCCGCCGAGGAGGACGACCATGCGGTGGCGCAAGTTGGGCCGGGTGTTCGCCCCCGACGGGTCGGTCCCGTGGATGCGGACGCACGCCGCCAACCCGGTCCCCGAGCCGCTCGACGGCCCCCGCCTCCGGGTGTACTTCGGCAGCCGGGACGCCGACAACCGGTCCCACGTCAGCTGGGCGGACATCGACCTGACGGCCGGCCGGGCGACCGTCCTCGGCGTCGCCGACGAGCCGGTCGTGGCCCCCGGGCCGACCGGCACGTTCGACGACAGCGGGACGTCGGTGGGGTGCCTGGTCCGGGACGGCGACCGCACCCTGCTGTACTACCTCGGGTGGAACCTCGGGGTGACGGTGCCGTGGCGAAACAGCGTCGGGCTGGCGGTCCGGGATCGGCCGGGCGGCCGGTTCGAGAAGGCGTCCCTCGCCCCCCTCGTGGACCGGTCCCCCGCCGACCCGTACACGCTGTCGTACCCGTGCGTGGTCCGGGACGGCCGGGGCTGGCGGATGTGGTACGGGTCGAACCTCGCCTGGGGGCAGGCCCAGGCCGACATGGACCACGTGATCAAGTACGCCGAGTCGGACGACGGGCGGGTCTGGCGGCGGGACGGGGCGACGGCCCTCGGGTTCGTCCGGCCCGGCGAGTACGCCCTGTGCCGCCCGTGGGTCGTGGCCGACGGCCCGGTCGACCGGATGTGGTACGCGTACCGGGGCGACCACTACCGGATCGGGTACGCCGAGTCGGCCGACGGCCGGCGGTGGGAGCGGCAGGACCACCGGGTCGGGATCGGCACCTCGGCCGACGGGTGGGACGCGGAGATGGTCTGCTACCCGTGCGTGTTCGACCACGGCGGCCACCGGTACATGATGTACAACGGGAACGGGTACGGGCGGACCGGGTTCGGCCTCGCGGTCCTCGAGCAGGACTGACCCGCCGCCGACGCCCGGACCGCCCGCCGGCTCGCGACGGCGTGGCGGGGACGGACCGGCCGTCGGTCACGCCGGCCGGCCGCCCGTCGCGTTGCGGGCGGCGATGAGGTCGTTGATCGTGTCGTCGGCCGGCCGCACCTCGAACGGCCCGAACCGCACCCCCGGGTGCTTCGACATGAGCGCGACGGCGTGTTCGAGGTCGCGGGCCTCGAGCAGCAGGATGCCGCCGAGTTGCTCCTTCGTCTCGGCGTACGGCCCGTCCGTGGCGACCACCCTCCCCTCGCGCATGCGCACGGTGACGGCCTTCTCCGGCGGCTGCAGCGCCTCGCCGCCGACGAAGTGCCCGCCGCGGCGCAGCTCGTCGTCGTAGGCGAAGCACTCCTCCATCCACGCGGCCATCTGTTGCGGGTCGGCGTCCTGGAACTTCCGCATGTCGGCGTACCCGAGGCAGACGAACTTCATGGCTCGCTCCGGCGGAACGGGGTGGGCGTTTCGACGTGGTCGAACGGCCGGGGCGGGAATCGACAGGCGAGGGCGGAATTCTTGAGGAATCGCCGCGCCGCCTCGGCCGCCCGGCCGCCCTGTGTGACCCCGGGGCGAGCTTCGACCGACCTGGCGTTGCACCCGCGACCCTGGCGATGCCGTGACCCCCTTGCACCCGGCGGCGGATCCGTCAGGCGTTGCGACTCGACCCGCCGCTGCATCGGTCACGGCGGGGGGAAATCCGATGGCCCCGCGGCGGCGCCGCGGGGATACTGATTCGGAGGACCGACGGGAGGGCAGGGTCGTGACGCGCAGTTTCACCCCCGGGAGCCGGATCGCGGTCGCCTCCGCGTGCGTGCTCGCGGCCGCGGCCTACGGCCAGCCGTTGCCGGTCGCGCCCGCGCCGACCGCCGTCGAGCCGGACGGGCGCGCCCTCTTCGAGCGCTACTGCTTCGAGTGCCACGCCGCCGACACCCGCCGCGGCGGGTTCGCCCTCGACCACCTCCTCGCCGACCGCGCCGACCGGCCGCGCTGGGAGAAGGTGTGGAAGACGGTCCGCCACGAGTTCATGCCGCCCGCGGCCGCCGACCAGCCCACCGACGCCGAGCGCCGCACCATCGCCCGCTGGGTCGAGCGCGGCGTGTTCGGCGCCGACCCGGCCCGGCCCGACCCCGGCCGCGTCACCATCCGCCGCCTCAACCGGATGGAGTACCAGTACACCGTCCGCGACCTGCTCGGCATCGACCTCGACGTCGCTTCCGAGTTGCCGCCCGACGACACCGCCTTCGGGTTCGACAACATCGGCGACGCCCTCACCGTCTCGCCCGCCCTCCTCGACACTTACCTCGCGCTCGCGGAAAAGGTCGTTTCCACCGCGCTCGTCACCGACGGCCCGCGCCACCCGCGCACGCAACTCAAGCCCGCCGACTTCCGCGCGAAGGCCGGCGCGAAGGGCGCCACCCGCGCCGAGCAGGCGGCGGGCGTCGAGCTGAAGCACGCCGGCCGCTACCGCGTGGAGGTGCAGTACGGCGTTGGCGGGTGGCAGGAGTTCGGCGGCGAGTACGACATCGCGGTGTCACTCGGCGGCAAGGCGGTCGGCGCGAAGCGGACGATCGGCGTCGGCGGCAACCGCACGTACACGGCCGCGGCCGAGGTCGAGCTGGCGAAGGGGGCGCACGAGCTGGTCGTGGCGACCGACCCGGTCGGGAAGGGGCGGCCGCTGCCGGTTTCGCCGCGGGTGACGGTCACCGGGCCGCTCGGGTCGGACGTGTTCGAGTACCCCGAGTCGCACGCCCGCGTCTTCGACCGCGGACCCGCCCCGGCCGACCCCGCCGCCCGCCGGGAGTATGCGCGGGACATCCTCGGCAAGCTCGCCGGCCGCGCCTTCCGCCGCCCCGTCGAGCCCGCCACGCTCGACCGGCTCGTCGCGCTCGCGCTGGCCGGGCCGACGTTCGAGGCCGGCGTGGGTCGCGCCGCCACCGCGGTGCTGTGCTCGACGCGCTTCCTCTACCGGGCAGAACTCCAGCCGCGCCCGGACGACCCGCGCGAGGTGCAACCGCTCGACGACTTCGCCCTCGCGTCGCGGCTGTCGTACCTCCTCTGGCTCAGCCTCCCCGACGACGAACTGACCCGAGTGGCCGCCGCCGGGAAGCTCCGCGCCGAGCTCGGGCCGCAGGTGAAGCGGATGCTCGCCGACCCGAAGTCGGGGCGGTTCTTCGAGGACTTCGGCGGCCAGTGGCTCCGCACCCGCAACGCCCTGTACGCCCCGGTCACGTTCAAGGACCGCGACTGGATCGACCCGCTGCGGCCGCTCATGAAGGAGGAGACGGACCGGCTGTTCGAGCACGTCGCCCGCTCCGACCGCGACCTCGTGGAACTGCTGACCGCCGACTACACGTTCCTCAACGACCGCCTCGCCGCCCACTACGGCATCGCGGGCGTGACCGGCGGCGAGTTCCGCCGCGTGCCGCTGCCGGCCGACGGCCGCCGCGCGGGAATCGTGACCCACGCGAGCGTGCTGCTGGGCACGTCGAACCCGAACCGCACGTCGCCGGTGAAGCGCGGGCTGTTCGTGCTGGAGAACCTCCTCGGCCGCGAGGTGCCGCCGCCGCCGCCGAACATCGCGCCGCTTGACGACGCGAAGGCGGCCGGCGAGCCGAAGACGCTCCGGGAGCAGCTGGAAGCGCACCGGGCGAAGGCGGCGTGCGCCGCGTGCCACGCCCACTTCGACCCGCTCGGATTGGCGCTGGAGAACTTCGACACGACCGGCCGCTGGCGCGACCGCGACGCCGGCGGCCCCGTGGACCCGCGGACCGAGCTGACGACCGGCGCAATGATCGCCGGCGCCGCCGACCTGACCCGCGCCCTCGCGGCGCGGAAGGACGTGTTCTACCGCTGCGTGACCGAGAAGCTGCTGACCTACGCCCTCGGCCGCGGGCTCGACCCGGCCGACGCACACGCGGTGGACCGCATCGCCGCCGAGGTCGCGGCCGGCGGGGGCAAGTTCTCGGCCCTGCTCGCCGGGGTGACGACGAGCCCGCAGTTCACGCTCCGCCGCGGGGACGCGGGCGAGTCGCCGCGCGCCGGCCCGCCCGCCGATCGACATCCGCCGCCCGCCGGCGCACAAGAGCGAGGTCAAGCAGCCGTGACGGCGGGCCGCGGGTGTGGGGCCGGTTTCCAACCGGCCAAGCTGAGACACGGCCGGTTGGAAACCGGCCCCGACAAGCCCCCTGGAGGCGTCACATGACGACGCGCCGTACCTTCCTCCGCGGCCTCGGCGCCTGCGTCGCGCTGCCGAGCCTGGAAGCGTTCGCCGCCGCGCGCCCGCCCGGCCCGCGGCTCGCCGCCACCGCGGGCGGGATGCCGCTGCGCGCCGCGTTCATCGGCTTCCCCAACGGCTGCAACTACGAGCGCTGGGTGCCGACCGGCACCGGCCGCGACTACCGGCTGAACGAGACGTTCGCGCCGATGGAGCCGTTGAAGTCAAAGTTCCAGGTCGTCACGCACCTCGCGCACGACGCGGCCAACGACTGGGGCGACGGGCCGGGCGACCACGCCCGCTCGGGGGCGTCGTTCCTCACCGGCTGCCACGCCTGGAAGACCGGCGGCGCCCGCCTGCGGCTCGGCATCTCGGTCGATCAGGTCGCCGCCCGCCGCGTCGGCCACCTGACGCGGATCGACTCGCTCCAGCTCGGCACCGAGGCCGGGCGGCTGTACGGGTCGTGCGACACCGGGTACGCCTGCGCGTACCAGTACAACCTGTCGTGGGCGTCCGAGTCGCTCCCGCTACCGCCCGAGGCCAACCCGCGGGTGGTGTTCGAGCAGTTGTTCGGCGGGGCCGACGCCGCCGCGGCGCGCGCCCGCATGGAGCAGCGGCGCAGCGTCCTCGACTTCGTCCGCGAGGACGCCCGCGACCTGTCGCGCCAGCTCGGCCGTACCGACCGCGCGAAGGTGGAGGAGTACCTCGACGGCGTCCGCCGGCTGGAGGAGCGCATCGCCCGCTACGAGCGCTTCCGCGCCCCGGACCCGCGCGGCGCCCGCCCGCCGGAGGGCGTGCCGGACGACTACCCCGAGCACCTGGCGCTGATGTACGACCTCCTCGCGGTCGCGTTCCAGACCGACTCGACGCGGGTGGCGAGCTTCGCCGTCGCGCCGGAGGGGGCGAACCGGCCGATGCCGCACCTGGGCATCGCCGAGGGCTACCACTTCCTGACGCACCACGCCGGCAACCGCGAGAAGAAGCTGAAGGTGGCGCGGATCGAGCGCTGGTACATGGAGCAGTTCGCCCGCTTCCTGGCGCGGCTCGACGCCATGAAGGAGGCCGACGGCACCTCGGTGCTGGACAACAGCATGGTCGTCTACGGCTGCGCGATCGGCGACGGGAACAAGCACAACCACGACGACCTGCCGGTGGTGCTGGCGGGCGGCGGCGGCGGGTCGCTGCGGCCGGGCCGGCACGTCGCGGCGCGGCCGGACACGCCGATGACGAACCTGTTCGTGTCGCTGCTGGAGCGCCTGGGCGTCGCCGCCGAGAAGGTCGGCGACAGCACCGGCCGGTTCGACGACGTGTGAGGCGGAAACGCCCGTCCGGGCGGGCGGCTCGTAGGGGACCGTCCGGAACCTCGCCCGCTACTGCTCGTAGGTAACGCACCCGACCGGAGACCGTGCCATGACCACCCGCCCCACGCGCCGGGCCGTGTTCCGCGTCGGCGGCGCCGGCCTCCTCGGCCTCGGCTACCCGCAGCTGCACGAAGCCGCCGCGTCGCCGTCGGCGTCGCGCCGCGCCACCGCGAAGGCGGTCATCTTCCTCCACCAGTGGGGCGGCCCCGGGCAGCACGAAACGTTCGACCCCAAGCCCACCGCCCCCGACAACGTCCGCGGCTGGTTCGGCGCCACGCAGACGCGAATCCCCGGCGTCATCTTCGGCGAGCGCGTCCCCCGCATCGCCGCGCTCGCCGACAAGCTCACCGTCGTGCGCTGCCTCCAGCACTCGATGAAGAACCACAACTCGGCCGGCTACTACTCCCTCACCGGCGTCGCCCCGCCGACCGACGACCAGCGCCTCCGCGACACCCTCGAACTGTTCCCCGCCTACGGCAGCGTCGTGGACAAGCTCGCCCCGGCCCCGCGCGGCGTCGCCACGTTCGTGTCGTTCCCGCACGTCATCGCCGACGGGTCCGTCACGCCCGGTCAGCACGCCAGCTTCCTCGGCAAGGCCCACAACCCGCTGTTCGTGAACCAGGACCCCAACCGCGCCGACTTCCGCCTGCCCGAGCTCACGCTCCCCGACACGCTCCCGGTGGAGCGGCTCGAACACCGCCGCGACATCCTGCGGCTCATCGACGAACAGTCGGACCTGCTCGAAACGTCGCTCGTCGCCCGCGGGCTGGACGACACGTACCAGAAGGCGGTGGCGATGCTCACGTCGCCGCGGTTCAAGCAGGCGTTCGACCTGTCGAAGGAGCCGGTGGCGGTGCGCGAGCGGTACGGCCGCACCACCTACGGCCAGAGCTGCCTGCTGGCCCGGCGGGCGGTCGAGGCGGGGGCGAAGTTCGTGAACGTGTACTACTCGCGCGCCATCGGCGGGTTCGGCCAGGGGTGGGACTACCACGGGTTCCGCGGCGAGGACACGGTCGGCCGGTTGAACGAGCTGCTGCCGATCGCCGACCAGACGTTCCCCGCGCTGCTGACGGACCTGGAGGAGCGCGGGATGCTGGACGACGTGATGGTGGTGTGGGTGGGCGAGTTCGGGCGGACGCCGCGGATCAGCTCGAACGGCGGCCGCGACCACTGGCCGCAGTGCTACAGCGCCGCCATCGCCGGCGGCGGGGCGAAGCGCGGGTTCGTGTACGGCGCGAGCGACCGCCTCGGGGCGTACCCGACGCTCGGCCAGGCGCGGCCGGAAGACCTGGCCGCGACGATGTTCGCGGCGCTGGGCCTCGACCCCGAGGCGGAGGTGCGCGACAAGCTGAACCGCCCGCTGCCGATCGCCCGCGGCAAGCCGATCGCCGAGGTGTTCGCGTAGAATCCACCCACCGAGGGAGGGCGGCCGATGACGCGGGTGGGAACTGTGGTGAACGGCGTGATCGTGCCGGACGGCCCGCCGCCGCCCGAGGGGGCACGGGTGCGGCTT
>JBGAQM010000542.1:0-2778 GCA_044220735.1 Urbifossiella sp.
GTTGGAAACCGGCCCCACGAAATGCTACTGCACGCGCACGGTCATCGGGCTGGTTTGCACGTCGAGCGCCGCGGACGCGGTGCGGCCGCCCGGCGCCACTACCTCCACGCGGTACGTCCCCGGCGCCAGCGCGAATCGCGGCGCCAGCGCGTTACCGCCGCGGCCGTCGCCGCCGGACACGGCCGCGGTCGCCACCGCCTTGCCGGTCATGTCCTTCACCACCACCCGACCACCACTGAGGCCGGGCGTGCCGTTCAGCGTCACGACCACCGGCGTGCGCGGCATCGAATCCGGCCGCGCCCCGAACAGGATCGCCGACTCGAGCCCCTCGTTCGCCAGGATCAGGTCGAGTTGGCCGTCGCCGTTCAGGTCGGCGAACGCCGCGGCCTGCGTGTTGAACACCCGCGTCGTGAACCCGACCTCGGCCGTGCGCTCGGTGAACGTGCCGTTGCCGTTGTTCTTGAAGTAGCGGTTCACCCCGCGCAGGCAGCCGACCAACAGGTCGGGGTGGCCGTCGGTGTCGAAGTCGCCCCACGCCGCGGTCACGGAGCCGGGGATGGCCCTCGCCAGGTCGCCGGCCTTCGCCGTGGCATCCACGAACGTACCGTTGCCGGCGTTGCGGAACAGCTTGCACTTGCCGTCGGGCTGCGGGACGAACAGGTCCGGGTGGCCGTCGCCGTCGAAGTCGGCGAGCGCCGGGCCGACGCGGCCCGTGCGGTAACTGATGCCGCTGTCGGCCTTCCGTTCCAGCTTGCTCCCGGTGTTCCGTAGCAGCATCCCGGTGCCGGCGCCGTACAGCACGTCCGGCCGGCCGTCGCCGTCGAAGTCGGCGACGGTGAGCGTGTCGCCGCGGTGCTCCGTCTCGCCGAGCCCCCAGGCGGCGGATGCGTCGGTGAACCACGGCCCCGGCGGGCCGTTGCCGCCGTCGCCGACGGTGAACGTGATGCCCGCCACCTGCTCGGCGACGCACACCTTCACCATCAGGGCGTTCTTCCCCGGCCGCAGCTTCAGCGCCACCGCGTGCGGGTCGGCCTTCGTCTGGTCGGCGTGGTACGCCTTCTCGCCGTTCACCCACACGGTGAGCGTGCCGGGGCTGGTGATGCTCACGCCCACGTCGGCCGCGGCGGCGGCCTCCAACTCGCGGAACAGGTACGTCGCCTGGTTCGCCCCCAGGTCGGCGAACTGGTGCGCCTCGCCGTCCTTCAACTCCTTCTTGGCCCACGTCACGGGCATGTCGCGCTTCCCCTTGTACGTCTTGCCGGGGGTGAACGCCTCCGTCTCGACGGGGAACGCGGTCTTCACGTTCTCCGCGGGGTTCGCCGCGCGAAACATGCCGATGACGTGCCAGTCGCCCATCTTCGGCGGCGGCGGCGCCTTCGCCAACTCGGGCCGCGTGTTGCGGTACAATCGCAGGCCGTGGTAGCCGTTGGCGAGAAGGATGTCGGCCTTGCCGTCGCCGTCGAAGTCGCCCCACGCGGCGGCGGTCAGGTCGTAACCCGGCTCCTTCGGCAGGCGCGACGAGTCGTCACGAAACTGCCCCTTGCCGACGTTCGTGAACAGCCGCGGCCCGTCGGCGGTGGCGAGGAGCAAGTCGGGTAAGCCGTCGCCGTTGTGGTCGGCCCACACGGCCGAGCGGGCGCCGCCGTTGAGGCCCGGCAGCGGCGTCTCGGCGTAGCTGTCGCCGCCGTTCTGGTACAGCCCCACCTTCCCGGCCGCGAGCAGCAGCACGTCCTGCTTGCCGTCGTTGTCGAAGTCCACGACCGACACCGCCTGCGCCTCGGCGTCGAGCTTGGTGAGGCCGGCGTACTTGTTGAACCCCGGCATCCCGTTGAGCGCCCGGATGTCCTCGCCGCCCCAGCCGACGAAGTCGCGCTTCGGGTTGTAGTCGTTCAGCTTGATGCTCGCCTTCAGCCGCTGCACCCGGGCCGTCTTCTTGTGGATGGCCTCCTTGTCGCCGTCCACCATGCACGGGACGACGACCTCCTTCCCGGCCATCATCTCGCTCATGATGCCGGGGAGGCGGTCGATGCGGCCGGCGTAGGAGCGGAGGAGGTACGGCTCGCCGTGCGACATGCCCCACCACTCGCCCTGCGGGTAGGCCTGGTACCACGTCACGCCGATGTACGTCTCGCTCGCGCCGCCGTTGTGGAAGAACACCGCCTGCTTGCCGACCTCGGCCCAGTTCATGATCTCCTGCCACTCGCCCGGCCGCAGCCCGCCGCGGCCGATGTTGTGCTTGATCGTCTGTTGCGGGTGTTTGCCCTTCAGGTCCGCCACCTTCTCGTAGATGACGAGGTTCTGCGCCTTGTCCACGCGGGTGACGGTCATCAGCACGACGTTCGTGGACTGGTTGACGACCGACCCGAAGGACATGACGGCCTCGGCGTAGGCCGGGGCGACACGGGGCGTGAGGGCGACCGCGACCAATGCGGCCACGGGCACCAGGAGCCGGCGGGGGAGGTGCATGGAGGCCTCGGAGGGGCCGGGGGCGGGCGGGCGAAATCCTCCTCACAGGGTAAACGCCCGCGCGGGGAAAGCAAGCGCCGGGTCAGCGGCCGGGCGGCAGCCGCTTGTCCGCGGCTGGGGCCATCGGGTCGTTCAACTTTAACGACTCCACGAAACCCCGCAGCCGCGGCTCGGTCACCGGCGTGAAGGGGCCGCCGGCGATGACCGTGTACCACTTCGTTCGCGTCACCACGACCCGCACCAGCGCCGACTGCTGCTCCACCCGCAGGTGAAGCTCGCGGGCCGGGTAGCCGGACACGGTGATGTCCTTCG
>JBGAQM010000543.1:0-2775 GCA_044220735.1 Urbifossiella sp.
GCGGTCCGCGGGCGGCGCGGGCTTCAGTCCTTCGTTCTCGAGCCGGGGGCGGGCGAACGCGTCGATAGCGGTGCCCCGCGCGGGCGGCGCGACGGCGCGGGGCCGCTCGAACGCCCAGTGGGTACCCCACTTCGCGCCCTGGTTGACCCAGCGTGTGAGCGTGTCGATCTGCTGCGGGGTGAGCTTCCGCTTGACCGCCGGCGGCGGCATCACACGGCCCGGGTCGGGGTCGGTGAGCCGGGTAATGAGTTCGCTCTCGGCAGCCTTTCCCGGCACGATCACTTCGCGCTCGAAGGGGCTGGCCTTGTCGTCGAGCCGCAGCCGGGCCTTGCGAGCCTTCGCGTCCGGGCCGTGGCAAGCGAAACAGGCGTCGGACAGAATGGGCAGCACTTCGCGGCCGAAGTCCACCGGCGCGGGCTGGCCACGAGCCGGTGATGGGAGCACGAGGAGTACTGCGTAGAGAGGCAGCCGACGCATCAGAACGCCTCGCGGCGCGGGGGTGGGTCCGTCATTATAGCCGTCGTCAGCCCGGATTTGCCCGGAAGAACGCGGCGACTTCTTCAACCTCGGCCGCCGTCAGCCGCCACTCCGCGGCGCCGACCAACCCGCGCAGCTGCCCCGGCCGGCGGGCGCCGACGATTGCGGCCGTCACCGCGGGGTGCCGCAAGACCCACGCGACGGCGACCTCTCCCGGTGACTTCCCGTGGCGCGCCCCGATCGCCGTCAGCAACCTGACGAGTGCCAGGTTCCGCGTGAGCAGCGGTTCCTGGTAGTGCTTGTTCTTCTCCTTCCGCCAGTCGTCGGCGGGAAGCGCGGCGATCCGCTCGCGCGTCATCGCCCCGGTCAGCAGGCCGCTCGCCATGGGCGAGTAGGCGATGACGCCGACGTTGTGCTCCAGGCAGTATGGCAGGACGCTTGCTTCCACCTCGGGGCGGACCATCGAGTACGGCGGCTGCAACGACGTGATCGGCCCGAACGGGGCGACGCGGGCCATCTGCTCCGCGCTGAAGTTTGACACGCCGGTCCACCGGACCTTGCCCTCATCCTTCAGCTTCACGAGCGTCTGCCAGCCCTCCTCGATGTCCTCGTCGGGTTCCGGCCAGTGAATCTGGTACAGGTCGATCACGTCGACGCGGAGGCGGCGCAAACTCGCCTCGCACTCGCGGCGAATGCTGTCGGCCTTCAGCGACTTGCCGATCTGGCGGTTCTCGTCCCACACACGCTCGCACTTCGTGAACACGAACGGCCGCTTCCCGGCGGGCACGCCGTCGAGTGCCTTCGCCACCACCTCCTCGGAGTGGCCGAGGCCGTAGACCGCGGCGGTGTCGATCCAGTTGATGCCGAGGTCGAGCGCCTCGCGGATGGCGGCGACGCTGTCGACGTCGTCCTGGGCGCCCCAGCCGAACGCCCACCCGCCGCCGCCGACGGCCCACGCCCCGAAGCCGATCGGCGTGATGTGCAGGTCCGAGTTGCCGAGCCGCCGCGTCTGCATCGCCGCCCCTCCGCTGCGCCGGCGGACGCCGGCCGGTCACGATCCTACCTTCACGGTATGCAACCCCTCGTGCTCATCAACGCCGTCGGCCTCACCCCGCGGCTGCTGGAGTTCGCCCCCCGGCTGAAGGCCGTCGCCGCCGCGGGGTGTGTGGCGAACATGCCCGAGGTCCTGCCGGCCGTCACCTGCACGGCGCAGGCCACAATCCTGACGGGGAAGTTGCCGCGCGAGCACGGCGTCGTGGCGAACGGGTGGCTGTTCCGCGACACGAACGAGGTCCGGTTCTGGCAGCAATCGAACCGACTGATCGAGGCCGAACCGCTGTACGCGACGGCGCGCGACCGGGCGAAGGAGCGCGGCCGGCCATTCAAGAGCGCGAAGCTGTTCTGGTGGTTCAACCAGGGCGCGGCCGTGGACATCTCGGTCACGCCCAAGCCGTGGTACGGCGTGGACGGGAACAAGGTATTCGGTGTGAGTGGGACGCCGCCCGACGTCGCGGAAGGGGTCGAGGCGCGCGTCGGGAAGTTCCCGTTCCCCGCGTTCTGGGGGCCGATGGCCGGCAAGCCCAGTACCGACTGGATCGCCGCCGCGGCTGGGCTCGTGGTGACGGAGCACGCCCCGGACCTGACGCTCGTCTACCTCCCGCACCTCGATTATGACCCGCAGCGGTTCGGCCCCTCCGGCACCGACATGGCGATGTGCGTGAAGGAACTCGACGACGCGTGCGCCCCCCTGCTCGACGCGGCGTCGTGCATCGGGGCGCAGGTTTGGGTGGTGAGCGAATACGGCCACTGCGACGTGACGCGACCGGTGTTTCCGAACCGCGAACTGCGGAAGGCGGGTGCGATTGGCGTGCGCGGTGGGCCGTTCGGTGAACAACTCGACCTGTTCAACACACGGGCGTTCGCCGTCTGCGATCACCAACTCGCCCACGTCTACGTCGATCACCCGGGGAGCATCCCGACCGTGAAGCAACTCTTCTCGACACTCCCGGGAGTGTCTCGCGTTTTGGCCGGTGAGGAGCGGGCCGAGCTCGGCCTCGACCACCCGCGCACGGGGGAAGTCGTCCTGCTCGCGGAACGGGACAGCTGGTTTGCCTACCCGTTCTGGCACGACGACCGCGTCGCCCCGGACTACGCCCGGTCGGTCGCCATCCACCACAAGCCCGGGTTTGACCCGTGCGAACTGTTTTTCGACCCGGCGCTAAGGTTCCCGAAGTTGCACGCGGCGCGGCGGCTGGCGCAGAAGAAGCTCGGCTTCCGCACCGTGTTCGACGTGGTGCC
>JBGAQM010000043.1:0-23949 GCA_044220735.1 Urbifossiella sp.
GCAAGCGGCAACGTAACTAGACAAGTTGCCGCTTGCGGCTTCGCGTTTCGCGGAGCCAGATGGTGGCGGAAGAAGACGATCGGCTCGCCTTCGTCTATGCCGCGCGCCGGTCCGGGAACGGGAGAATCTTCGGCTCCTCCTCGGGCTCGTCGCCCGCCCACGGCAGCTGGCTGTCCGGCGGCTCCGGCAAGTCGGCCTTGATCAGCACCAGCGCCATCCGCTCGAACTCGTCGTGCAGCGTCGTCCGCTCCGACGGCGCCGCCCGCGCCTCGTCCGCGACGGGCAACTCCTCGTCGGTCAACTCGCCGCCGTGCTCGCGCTCCATCAGGCCGTGCAGCCGGCGGGCGTACTCGGCGTCGCGGGCCTCGCGCTCGGCGTGCCAGCGGCGGTCGGTCGCCACCAGCTTCGACTGCCACGCCTCCAGCCGCAGCCGCAGTTGCCACAGCTCGTAGCCCTCCTCGCGGCGGCGGGCGTCGGACCGGACGAGCCACTCCTCGCGGGCCGCGGTCTCCGTCTCCTTCCGCCGCAGGGCGTGGGTCAGGTCTTCGAGGTCGCCCAGCGCCCGCCGCTCGACCTCCTGCCACCCGCCGCGGGCCTGCGCGAGCAGCACGAACTGCTCGGCCAGCACCCGCCGCCGGTCCTCCGCGTCCACCGCCTCGCGGTCGAGCCGCGCTCGCAGTTCGGCGAGCGCCGCCCGTTCCGTGCCGAGCCGCAGCGCCTCGGCGTCGAGCGCCGCGGAGAAGTCGGCGAGGTCCTGGTCGGCCGACCGGGAGAGGGCGAACTTCACCGTGCCGGGCGGGTCGGGGTTCGCCTTCGGGGCGGCGGAAAGCAACTCGGCGTGGAGCTGGTCGCGCCGCGCCTCCAGCTCGGCGACCACGGCGCGGGCGTTGTCGGCGCGGGCGGCGAGCCCGGCGCCTTCCCCCTTCAGTGCCGCCGCCTGCGCCGCGAGTTCGTTCCGCCCGCGGGCCAGCTCCTTCTCACGCGCCGCCAGTTCGGCCTCGCGGCGGGCGACGCCCTCCTCCTGCCGGCCGACGGTAGCCTGGAGTTCGGTCCACTCCGCGTGCAGCCGCTGGCGCTGGGCGTCGAGGGCGTCCCACTCCTGGCGGAGGCGCTGCGATTCTTCCGCGGCGCGGGCGGCGTAGTCGGAGCGGGCCTGGTGGAAGCGCACGGCCTCGGCGGAGAGTCGGCCCCGGGCCTCGTCGATCTCGGCCCGGCGGGCGACGAGCTCGGCGCGGACGGCCGACCACTTCGCCCGCACCCGGCGGGCGTAGCGGACGGCGAGCTTGCGGGCGCGGGCGCGGTCCTTCGCCGCGGCGGCCCGCAGGACGTGGGCCTCGCGGAGGAGGTCGGCGGGGTCGGGTTCGTGGGCCAACGCAGAACCCCCTACGGGCGGAATAACCCGCAGGGTTCATCGGCACGCGGGGCCGGCTCCGGGAACGACTGCCGCGCTCACGCGCTGTACTTCTTCACGAGCTTGTCCAGCTCCGCCTTCGGCAGCACGCCGATCTCCTGGTGGACGGGCGTGTCGCTCCCCTTGAAGAACAGCACGCGCGGGATGGTCATCACGTCGTACTTCACGGCGATGGCGCTGTTCTCGTCCACGTTCAGCTTGCCGACGGTCACCTGGCCGGCGTACTGGTCGGCGAGCTGGTCGATGACCGGCGACAGCTGCCGGCACGGGCCGCACCACGGCGCCCAGAAGTCGGCGACGATGAGTTTGCCGCTGGTGACGTGCTCGTTCCAGTTGTCGGTCGTGAACTCGACCACGTTCGGGCTGGCCATGTCGTCTCCCGGATAGTCGCGGCCACCGGCCGCGGTTGGACTCACATTGTACGTACCGACGGATACCGCACCAGTGAACTGCTCTTACGCCAGCGGCAAACCGATGCGCTTCTCGGCGGGCGGGGCGAACTCCAGCGGCGCGGGGTACGCCGGGGCGTCGTCGGCGTCGGCCGCGGCGCGGGCGGCGTCCGGCGTGAACGCCACCGCCGCGCCGACGCCCTCGCCGGTCAGCACCCGGCCGAACAGCGTGAACGCGCTGGCGTCGTCCACCCGCACCCGCACCGTGTTGCCCACCAGCCGCGGGGTGCCGTCGAACACGACGATGTGGTCGGCCATCGACCGCCCCGTCAGTTGCTGGACTTCGCCGCTCGCGGGGTTGCGCCCGGCCCGCTTCGACGGCCCCTCGACCAGCACCTCGACGGTGGAGCCGATCTGCGCCCGGTGGTCGGCGAGGCTGTTCGCGTTCTGCACCACGAGCAGGTCGTTGTTGCGGCGCTTCTTCACGTCCTCGGGCACGTCGTCCGGGTAGCGCTCCGCCGCCTTCGTGCCCGGCCGCTCGCTGTACTTGAAGATGAAGCTGTTCTTGAACCGCGCCTCGCGCACCAACTCCATCGACTTCTGGAAGCTCGCCTCCGTCTCGCCGCAGAAGCCGACGATGAAGTCGGAGCTCACCGACACGCCGGGCACCAGCTCGCGGCAGCGGGCGAGCATCTCGCGGTACTCGCCCGCGGTGTAGAGGCGCTTCATCCGCTTCAGCACGTCGTCGCACCCGCTCTGCGCCGGCACGTGCAGGTATTTGACGACCGTCGGCAGGTCGCGCACGGCCGTCAGCAGGTCGTCGGTCATGTCCTTGGGGAAGTTGGTGACGAACCGCACCCGCTCCAGCCCCGGCACGGCGTCGAGCTTCGCCAGCACGTCGGCGAGGCGCGTGCGGCGGCCGTCGCCGTGGTCGAACTCGTAGCTGTTGACCGTCTGCCCGATGAGGGTGATTTCCTTGCACCCCTGCCCGGCGAGCTGCTTCGCCTCGTAGAGGATGTGGTCCGGGTGGCGGCTCTGCTCGGGGCCGCGGGTGCTCGGCACGACGCAGTACGTACAGAACTTGTCGCACCCGAACTGCACACGAACGAACGCCTGGAACGGCGTCGGCCGGGCGGCCGAGTCGCGGGCCGGGTCGAAGCTGACGAAGCTAGCCTCGACCGCGTGCTTCCCGGCGTCGGCCCGGCCGAGGCTGAGCGCGAACTGCGGCTGCCCCGTGGTCCGCACCGCCTCGACGAGTTCCGGCACCCGCGCCAGCTGCCCCGTGCCGACGACGAGATCGACGTACGAACGGCGCTTGCGGATGAGTTCCTGGTCCTTCTGCGCCATGCACCCGAGGACGCCGACGACGGTGCCGGGGCGCGCCTTCTTCAGCGGCGCGACGCGGCCGAGGGCCGAGTACACCTTGTCCTCGGCGTGCTCGCGCATGGAGCAGGTGTTGAACAGGACGAGGTCGGCGTCGGCGGGCTGGTCGGCGATGCTGTAGCCGGCCTTGTGGAGGGCGGCGACGACGAGCTCGCTGTCGAGCACGTTCATCTGGCAGCCGACGGTCTCGATGTACACGGTCCGGGGCATGATCGGGGGGTCCGTTGTAAAGACGGGGCCGACGCGGGGAAGCCGGTATTGTAGCGGCTACGCCCGCGGGTGGGGAGCGACCCGCGGCACCCGCAGCCGCGCGCAGTAGCCGCCGTCGGACGGGCGGCCCGGCACCGAATGGTGCTCCGCCTCCAGCGTCAGCCCGCGCATCGCGCGGGCCACGACGGCCACCACGCCCTCGTTCTCGTCCGGCTCGATGCTGCACGTCGAGTACACCACCACGCCGCCCGGCTTCACTCGCTCGACCGCCTGAATCAGCAGCTTCGTTTGCAGCCGGATCAGGTGCTCGAACTCCGTGGGCTTCAGCCGCCAGCGCACCTAGGGGCGGCGGCCCAGCACGGCGGTGTTGCTGCACGGCACGTCCACCAGCGCCGCGTCGAACGGCCCCGCCGGCGGGTCGGCGCCCTCGCTCAGCTGCACCGTCTCGACGCCGTTGATGCCGAGCCGCTGACACAGCGTTGTCACGGTTTCGAGCCGCTTGGCGTCCGGGTCGCAGGCGACGATCTTGGCACGGTTGTCGGCCAACTCGGCGAGGTGCGTCGTCTTGCCGCCGGGGGCGGCGCACAGGTCGAGGATGCGGTTCCCCGGCTGCGGGTTCAGCGCCGACGCCACCAGCATCGACGAATGATCCTGCACCGCGAAGTCGCCGGCCGCGTAGCCCGGCAGCTCGCGCACCGGATGATGCTCCGTGAACCGCAAGGATTGGGGGTGCGGGCCGGGTTCGGCGTCGATCATCGCGGCGGCGAGCTGGAGGCGGTAGCTCTCGCGGTCGGTGCGGAGCTTGTTCGTCCGCACCCACAGCGGCGGCGCGGCGTTGAACCAGAACCCGAGCCGCGCCGCCTCCCAGTCGCCGTACCGCTCGTGCCACCGCTTCGCCAGCCACTTGGGCCACGAGAACCCGGCCGCGAGATAGGCCACCGGGTCGGCGATCGGGTCGGGGAGGACCGGCACCGCCAGCACGCGGAACCGCGGCTCCGCGCCCGCGTCGAACGGCAGCGCCGCGGGGCCGGGCGTCTCGGTGAACCCGTCGGTCACCAGGTCGGCGACGCGGCGGAGGACGCCGTTGACGAACCCGGTCGCCTGCGGCAGCCCGACGTGGGCGGCGAGCGACACGGTCTCGTTCACCGCGGCGTGTTTGGGGACGTGCGTGAGGAACGCGAGTTGGAACGCGCCGAGGTGGAGCACGTCCCACAGGCGGTCGTCCACGGTGCTCGGCGCGCGGTTCACGAACGGGCGGACGAGCGCGTCGAGCGTGGCCCGGCGGCGGACGACGCCGAACACCAACTGCGTGACGAACCGCCGGTCCTGCGGCGACAGCGGGAAGCGGGCGAGCTGGTCGTCGATCAGGTCGGCGACGAACCCGTCGCGGCTGACGGAGCGGTGGAGGACGTCGGCCGCGGCCTGTCGGGCGGTCAAGACAGCACCTCCGGCCCGAACCGCATCCCGGGCACGACCGGGTGACCGCGCAGGAACTCGGCCGCCGGCATCCGCTTCTTGCCGGCGGGCTGGAGTTCAACGACTTCGAGCACCGCGCTAGCGGTTGTGACGAGCAGAGTATTGATCGGCGGCGGTGGGTTCGGAGCACTGCTGGACGCGGCGAACCCTATACCCGCCTCGATGTGGCCGGGATGCATGCGCCCGGTGAGCGTCATCGCGATTGGGGATTGTCCCGCAATCGTGAAGACCCGAGCGGTATTCACGATCACCCGCATCGGCTCCTTGCCGGGGCGGTGGAGGAACGTGTACCCCGTCGGCCACGGCTGCATCGCCCGGATGTGCCGCTCGACCTCCGCGGCCGGCTTCGACCAGTCGATCAGGCCGAACTCCTTCTTGATCTTCGGCGCCTTCGTCACGAGTGCCGCGTTCTGCTTTGCCCCCTCGACGGGGCCGCCGGCCTGATACTTCCGCACCGCCTCCACCGCCAGCCGCGCCCCCAACTCTGCGAGCCGCGCTTCGAGCGTGCCGGTGGTGTCGTCGGGGCGGATGTCCTCGGCCTCCTGAAGAATCATGTCGCCGCTGTCGAGCCCGGGGGTGACCTTGATGATCGTCACGCCTGTCTGTGCCTCGCCGTTCAGGATGGCGTACGCCACCGGGGCCGCGCCGCGGTATTTGGGCAGCAGCGAGGCGTGGACGTTGATGATGCCGACGGTCGGCGTGCTGATCACGTCCTTCGACAGGATTTGCCCGTAGGCGGCGACGACGACCAGTTCGGGCCGCAGGTCGCGGTACGCCGCCAGCCCGTCCGGCGTGTTGATGCTCTCCGGCTGCACGACCGGCAGCCCGGCCGCGGCGGCGATGGCGGCCATGCCCTTGCCGGTCTGGCGGGTGCTGCCGCGCTTGTTGCCGCCGTCGCGCTCCGGCTGCGTGACGAGGCCGACCACCTCGCCCGGGAACGCCGCCAGCAGCGCCTCGAACGTCGGCTCGGCGAACGTGCCGGTGCCCATCATCAGGAGTCGCATGGGAGTTTTCAGTGTTCAGTTGTCAGTGTTCAGTCAGAGAGGCAATCACGTCGTCAGTGCCGACTGAACACTGACAACTGAACACTGAAAACTACAGGCGTGGCGCCAGGTCCGGCGGCAGCTCGCCCTTCTTCTTGTCCTTCTCGAAGTCGGCGATGAACTTGTCGAGGTCGCGGCGCTGCCGAGCTTCCTGAGCGGCCCCATCTTGTCGATGAACAGCTCGCCCTTCAGGTGGTCGATCTCGTGCTGCCACACCCGCGCCGGCAGGTCGCTGCACGTCATCTCGTACAACTCCCCCTTCAGGTTGTCCGCCTGCACCTTCACCGTCTTCGCCCGCCGCACGTTCTGGTACAGCCCGGGGAAGCTCAGGCACCCCTCGCGGTCGTTGAGGCTCCCCTTGCTCTCGACGATCACCGGGTTGATGGCCACGAACTCGGCCTCCTTCACGGCCGGGTCGCCCTCGAAGTTCATCACGATCAGCTGGAAGTCGAGCGTCACCTGCGGGGCGGCGAGGCCGAGGCCGGCGGCCGTGTACATGAGGTCCAGCATGCGGCCGGCGGCGAGCTGCACGTCCTTGTCGATGGCGGTCACCGGCTTGGCGACCGCCCGCAGCGCGGGGTGCGGGTACTTGACGATCTTCATGGGTCCGGCGGTTCGGGGCGGGGCGGGCGGAGCTTGAATTATAGCAACTCCACCCGCCGACCGGCCTACCGGCGGAAGTCGCGCGTCAGGACGAACTTGCCGTGGTCGCCCTTCGCGGTGAAGTCGGCGTCGAACGTGGTGGCGGTGGCGGTCGCGCTCATGGAGAAGGTGCCGAGGAGCGGCCCGAGCGTCTTGCTCGCGGACAGCAGGGCCACGCCGTCGCCGGTGCCGACCACGGCAAGCGGCGTGCTGTAGCGGAACGGGATGACCTTCGCGAACCGGCCGGCGAAGCGGACCTGGTAGCAGTTCGGCCCGACGCGGGTGAACGCGGCCCGGAGCGGCCCGCGGTGGCCGTTCTTGCCGCTCTCCCAGTGGCCGCTCCAGTCGCCGGACAGGTCCGGGGCCGCGGACGCGACGACGACCGGCGGGGCGTCGTCGGCGACGCCCGCGGCGGCGGTGAGGAGGACCGCGGTGGCGATCAGGAGGTGGCGCATGGTGCGGACCCGGGTGCGGCGGCGTGCGTATCGCGGCTATCGGCCGGCGGCGGCGGAAACTTGAGCGAATCGCGTGGCACCGATGTTGCGTGAGGTTCGCTCGTGCGGCGGGGCGGTGCCCGCCGTCCCCCGGAGGAGCGGTCATGGGCTTGTTGAAGTGGGCGCTGATCTTCCTGATCATGGCCGGCGTCGCGGCCCTGTTCGGGTTCGGCGCGGCATGGCCGAGGGCTTCGCCGACGTCGCCAAGGTGCTGTTCGGCATCTTCCTGCTGCTGGTCGTGGTGTTCGTCGCGGCGCCGGGGCGACTGCGTACGCAAGGCGGTGGGCGACGGGCTCGAAGCCGCAGGCGGCAACGGAACCGCCTGCGGCTTCGCGTTGGGCGACCGCGAAGCCGACACTCGGAATTCTCGTCCTGCCCCCCGTGACACACTCCCTCCGGTCGCGTATGGTGCGGTGTACCTCCCTTCCCGGGTGCCCGCATGTCGCGCCTCGCTCTCGCGCTCGTCGCGCTCCTCCCCGCAGCCGCCGCCGCCGACCCGCCGCCCGCGCAACTCGACCTGTTCGAGGCCCGCGCCGGCGGGTACGCGATCTACCGCATCCCCGGCGTCGTCGTCACCGCGAAGGGGAGCGTGCTCGCCTACTGCGAGGCCCGCAAGTCGGAGCGCGGCGACTGGGGCCACATCGACCTGCTCGTGCGCCGCTCCGCCGACCGCGGCAAGACGTTCGACCCGCCGACGCAACTGCCGACCGCCCCCGGCCCGCACCGCCGCAACCCGCTCGCCGAGAAGCAGAAGCTCGGGAAGGACGGCGAGGTGACGTACAACAACCCGGTCATGATCGCCGACCGCGACGGCACGGTTCACCTGCTGTTCTGCGTCGAGTACATGCGCTGCTTCTACAGCAAGAGCACCGACGACGGCCGCACCTGGGCCGCCCCGCGCGAGATCACCGCGGCGTTCGACGCCTTCCGCCCCGAGTACGACTGGAAGGTGCTCGCCACCGGCCCCGGTCACGGCATCCAGCTCAAGGGCGGCCGGCTCGTGGTGCCCGTGTGGCTGT
The DNA here is from genome assembly GCA_044220735.1 of Urbifossiella sp. Classification (GTDB taxonomy): domain Bacteria; phylum Planctomycetota; class Planctomycetia; order Gemmatales; family Gemmataceae; genus Urbifossiella. The sequence continues at coordinate 8,068 of JBGAQM010000043.1, forward strand.
CGCTCGGCACCGGCGGCCACGCCCACCGGCCGTCGGTCGCCGCCACGGTCGTCAGCGACGACGGCGGCGCGACGTGGAAGCGCAGCGACATCGCCGTGCCGAACACGGCCGAGTGGGTGAACCCGAACGAGACGACCGTCGCCGAGTTGCCCGACGGCCGGGTGATGCTGAACGTCCGCAGCGAGTCGAAGGCGAACCGCCGGCTCGTGACCGTGAGCCCGGACGGCGCGACGAAGTGGAGCCCGCCGGCGTTCGACGACGCGCTGCCGGAGCCGATCTGCTTCGGCAGCCTGCTGAGCGTCCCCGGCCCGCGGCCGCTGCTGGTGTTCAGCAACCCCGACACGCTGGAGAAGGCCGGCGGCAAGGCCGTGCCCGGCCAGGGGCGCGACCGCAAGAACGTGAGCGTGCGGGCGAGCGCCGACGGCGGCAAGACGTGGGGGAAGGCGAAGGTCGTGGAGCCCGGCTGGAGCGCGTACTCCGACCTGGCGCCGGCCCCCGACGGCGGGGTGTATCTCTTCTACGAACGTGCCCGCGGTTTCGGGAAGGATGAGATTCGGTACGGGCGTTTGAGCCTGACCCACTTGCCCGCCGCATGGCTCCAATCGCCGTAAGTTATGATCCTCGCAACGCATGCGACGATTGTAATCGCATAGACAATTGTCATTTTAACCGCGTGACATGTTTCCGCGACCCGCAGGAGGGCGCGGCGGAAACAAGAATTTCGACACAATCGACGCCCGGATCAGTAACCGTCGTCGGGCGGGAACAGCGAGCGCAGCAGCCGGGCGGAGAGGTCGAACGCCGGGGTGAACGCCAGTTCGACGGCCGCGACCGGGCTGACGCGCACCTCCATCGAGCGGACGCGGCCGAGGGGCAGGCCGTCGAGGAAGCCGCGGACCGGCCGCTTGCCGGGGTCGCCGGTGCTGGTCATTTTCACGACCGTCTCGGCGGGGAGCGCCAGCGGCTTCCAGAACCGCGGGTGGAACACGTTCGACCCGGCGAGGGTGAGGACCGGCGAGAGCGGCACCGGCGTGCCGCCCATCGCCCGGGCGTAGGCGCTGGAGCCGGACGGCGTGGCCACGAGCAGCCCGTCGCACACCACCTTCCGCAGCCGCGCCTCGCCGTTCACCTCGACCCGCAGCCACGCCCCCTGGCCGCCGTCGCGCTCGACCCAGGCGTCGTTGAACCCCAGCCCGCGGCCGGCGGTGCCGTCGTCGGTCACGTAATCGACGCGCAGCATGGGCATGCGGTGGAGGACGAACTCGGCGTCGGTGAGGTCGGCGGAGACGATCTCGTTCATCAGGTGGCCGAGGTGCCCGGCGTTGAGGCCGAGGAACGGCAGCCGCAGCCGCCAGTGCTCGCGGATGGCGTGGAGCATGGTGCCGTCGCCGCCGACGACGAGGACGAGGTTCGGGTCGGCGCCTTCGAGGTGGCGGAAGGCGGCGGCCCGGTCCTGGGCCTCCTTCTGCGGGCCGCACACGATCTTGAGCCGCGGCCGGTCGAACCGGGTGCGGACCTCGCCGCGCGGGACGGCGCTGGTGAACAGCGCGTGCCGGCGGATGTAGTCGCCGACGGCCGGGGGGACGAACCCCTCGACGGCGTCGGTCCCGCCGTTGAACACCATCGCCCGCACGTCCGCGGTGGGGAGGTGCCCGTCCACCGGGAGGAGTTGGTGCCGCGGCGGCAGGTCGGCGGGGGCGGGCCGGTGGTCGGGCGGGTGGAACACCACGAACCGCGAGTGCGCCCACAGCTCCGGGCCGTCCTCCCAGCGCGTCTGCACCACCGACGTGCCCTCGGCCCCGCCGGCGACGAACTCGTCGGACACGACGTGCCACACCTCGCCGCGGCCGGCGTACTTCCGCTCCAGCGCGGCGTGGGCGGTGAACCGCTGGTCGTCGAGGTCGTCGAGGTCGATGGTGACGCCGGCGGCGTCGGCGAACGCCAGGTCGGTCATCACGGCGCGGTGGACGGCGCCGGCGTGCTCGGCGTCGGGCCGGTCGGGGCGCGGGTGGTCGGGGCGAATGACGACTTCGGCGAACCCGGCGGCGCGGAGGCGGCCGGCGACCTCGCGGTGGAAGCGGGTGGGCGGGTCGAAGTAGCCGGCGTAGAGGGCGATGCGGCGGGCCTGAAGGACGGCCGGGACGGGCACGGCGTCGGGCGGCGGTTCGGCCCGGGCCGCGTCGGCGAGTTCGTCGGCGTCCCACCCGCGGGCGGCGCACACGGCCCGCGCGGCGGCGAGGACGGCGCCGACGGCGGCGGGGTCGTCGGGGTCGGCGGCGGCGCGCCGCGCGGCGGTGGGAAGGTCGGTCATGCGGCCAGTCTACGCCGTCAGCGGGCGGGGGCGAACGTGGCGGTCACCTGCAACCCGACGAACCGCGCCGCCAGCGGCGCGGCGTCGGCGTCGAGCCGGGCCGTGACTTCGACCACCCGCCGGTCGGCGTCCTCGCGCGGGCCGAGCGGGAAGACCTGGTTGCGGGCGATCATCCGCGCCACGTCCGCGTCCGACTTCACTGCCCCCTTCAGCGCCCGCGGCAGCGCCGGGTGCGTCACCTCGACCGGCACCGGCCCCGACTTCACCCACCCGGCCAGCCGGTCCACGTCCGACTCGTACTCCTCCGCGACCACGACCATCTCGCCGAGCGCGGCCATCTGCAGCACCGGCTCGCCCGCCCCCGTGGGCTGCCCGGGCCGCCCCGCGACGCGGAGCACCACTCCATCGATCGGCGCCGTCAGCGTCGCCAGCTCGAGCGCCTTCTTCGCCACCGCCAGCTTCTCGGCGCCGGACTTGATCGGGGCGCGGGCCTCGGCCTCGGTCAGTTCGGCCTCGGCTGCCTTCACCCGCGCGTCGGCGGCGGCGCGGCTGCCGGCGTAGGTGGCGACGGCCTTCTTGCGCGCCGCAGCGGTCGCGGTCAGTTCGGCGTCGGCCTGGTCGATCAGGAGTTGAACCTTGTCGATGTCCTCGGCGGCGATGCGGGCACCCTCCGCGCGGGCGGCGTCGAGGCGGGCGAGCTGGCGGGCGGCGGCGTCGCGCTGCTTGTTCACCAGCCCGGCCTTCGCGTCCAGCGCGTCGAGGTCGGCCTTTTCGCCGGCGGTCGCCTGCGCGACCTCCGCCCGTGCCGCCTCGATTTTCTTCGCGCCCGCCACCTTCGCCGCGGCGACGGCCGCCGTCGCTTCGGCCAGTTGCACCTCGGCGACCTTTACTTCGGCGGCGCGGATGTCGCGGCTCGCCAGGACGGCGATGGCGTCGCCGGCCTTGAGCGTGTCGCCGGGGGCCAGCGCTTTCATCTCGGCGATGCGGTCGCCGGGCGGGCCGTATACGGGCACGACGCCGCCGGCCGGCTGGATGCGCCCCAGCGCCGCGACGCGGTTAGACGGCTGGGGGTCGGGGCGGTCGGCCCGCTGCGGCGCGGCCGGGTCGGGCTTGAAGAAGTAGAACGCGGCGCCGCCCCCGGCCGCGAATGCGGCGAGGACCAGCAACAGGGTGACCCACGCCCGGGCCTCGCGGCGCGCCACGCTTCGCCCTCCCGTTCTACGACGCCGCGAAGGACACCAGGCCGCTGTAGAACAGCGTCCACCACCACACCACCTTGCACAGCACGTGCAGCCCCTGGTCGATGTGGATGCTGTACAGCTTCTCGCACTTCCCCAGGTCGATGAGCCAGTGAACGATGGTCTCGGCGAGGCCGAACATTACGGCGACGTCGTAGGCGGCCCCGGACCAGCGGAGGATCACGCCGACGGCCGCCCCGTGGAGCAACGCGTGTGCCGTGAGCCAGTAGTACCACGGCACGGCCTGCTGGAGCGGGTTGGTCGTCCGCCGGCACTTACACGCCGCCATCGCGTCGTTCTGCAGCGAGTAGTCCATCAGGGCGTGGCCGGCGAGCAGGTAGAACAGCATGGCGGCCCCCGGCGGGTGTCACACGATCTTACCCCCCTCCGGCCGGTCCGGGGAGATTCGGGAGGGGAGATGCGACACCCGTTTCCCCCCGCACCGCCCGCCCAACCGCTACACCCGGCCCCCGGGCCGGTCGTATCATGGCGCCGGAGGCCGACATGACCCGCCCGCTCGCTCTACTCGCCCTGCCGCTGCTCCTCGCCGCCGACTGGCCGACGTTCCTCGGCCCGACGCAGGACGGCGCCTCGACCGAAACGGGGATCGTCGTCCCGTGGCCGAAGGACGGCCTGAAGAAACTCTGGGACTGCCCCCTCGGTCTCGGCTACGCCCCGCCCGTGGTCGCCGGCGGCAAGCTGTTCCACTTCGACCGGCACGGCGACGCCTGCCGCCTCACCTGTCGGGAGGCCGCGACCGGCAAGCAACTGTGGGCCTACGAGTACCCCACTGCCTACGAGGACTTCTACGGTTACGACGCCGGCCCGCGCGCCTGTCCGGTCGTGGACGGCGACCGGGTATACGTCCTCGGCCCGGAGGGTGTGCTGGCGTGTATGTCGGCCGCGGACGGCAAGGAGCGCTGGAAGCTCGACACCCGCGCGAAGTACCGCTTCCACCAGAACTTCTTCGGCGTCGGCAGCGTCCCCGTGGTCGAGGGCGACACGCTGATCGTCGCCGTCGGCGGCAGCCCGAAGGGGCCACGGCCGGTGGACCTGCGCGACGCGAAGCCCGACGGGTCGGCGGTGGTGGGCCTCGACAAACTCACCGGCGCCGAACGCTACCGGTCCGGCGACGAGTTGGCGAGCTACAGCAGCCCGGTGGTGCGCACGATCGACGGCAAGCGGACGGGCCTGTACTTCGCCCGCGGCGGGCTGTTCGCGTTCGATCCGACGACTGGGGCGAAGCGGTTCGCGTACCCGTGGCGGTCGAAGCTCGAGGAGAGCGTGAACGCCGCGAACCCGCTCGTGGTCGGCGACCGCATCCTGCTTACCGAGTGCTACGGCCCCGGTGCGGTGCTCCTGGAAGCGAAGAACGGGGCGCTGAAGACCGTGTGGACGGACGACGACAAGGACCGGTTCGAGAAGACGATGCTGTCGCACTGGTGTACCCCGATCCACCACAAGGGCTTCGTGTACGGCAGCAGCGGCCGGCACGACACCGACGCCGACGTGCGCTGCGTCGAGCTGGCGACGGGCGACGTGAAGTGGACACTGCGGCGGGCGTCGCGCTGCACGTTCACGCTCGTGGACGGCCACCTCGTCGGGCTCGGCGAGTACGGGGAGTTGTTCCTGTTCAAGCCGAACCCGGCCAGGTACGAGGAGGTGAGCCGCTACCGGGTGCCGGAGCTGAGCTACCCGTGCTGGGCGCCGCCGGTGGTGAGCGACGGCCGGATGTACGTCCGCGGCAAGGAGCGGCTGGTGTGCCTGGAGTTGGTCGGCAAGAAGTGACACCGGTTGCGGCTTCGCGTCGCCCAACTCGAGCCCGCGTGACTTCGCCACGCGTGGCTCGAGTTGGGCGACGCGAAGCCCCAAGCGGCAAACCCTATAACGACCCCATTCCCGACGACCCCCGAGGGGCTTGCGTGTCACTCCGTGCCGAGCCGGTGGGCGACCTGACCGACGACGACCTCGACGCGGCGGAGCACCTCCGCACGGCCACCGACCGCCTCCTCGCCGAGTGCGGCAAGGTGATCGTCGGCCAGTCCGTCGTGCTCGAACAGCTCCTCATCGCCATTCTGTCGCGCGGCCACGCCCTGCTCGTCGGCGTGCCCGGCCTCGCCAAGACGCTCATGATCCGCACGCTGGCCGACGGCATGGCGATGTCGTTCAACCGGGTGCAGTTCACCCCGGACCTGATGCCGTCGGACATCACCGGCACGGAGATGCTCCAGGAGGACAAGGCGACCGGCGGCCGGGCGTTCCGGTTCCTGCAGGGGCCGGTGTTCGCCAACCTGGTGTTGGCCGACGAGATCAACCGCACCCCGCCGAAGACGCAGGCGGCGCTGCTGGAGGCCATGCAGGAGAAGCAGGTGACGGTGGCGGGGCAGCGGCACCCGCTGCCGAATCCGTTCTTCGTCCTGGCGACGCAGAACCCGATCGAGCAGGAGGGAACGTACCCGCTGCCCGAGGCGCAGCAGGACCGTTTCATGTTCACGATCAACGTGGGCTACCCCTCGGAGGACGACGAGTTCCGCGTGATCGAGAGCACCACGTCGGCGGCGGCCCCGCGCGTGGAGCGGGTGGTGGACGCGGACGAGGTGCTACGGATGCAGGACCTCGTCCGACGGGTTCCCGCGGCCGGGTTCGTGATCCGCTACGCCCTGAAGTTGGCCCGCCTGACGCGCCCGACGGGCCAGGACGGCGAGGCGCCCGACGCGGGCGTGCCGGACTTCGTGAAGAAGTACGTGACGTGGGGCGCCGGCCCGCGCGCCGGGCAGAACCTGATCCTGGCGGCGAAGGCGCGGGCGCTGCTGAAGGGCCGCCCCTACGTGGCGACGGAGGACGTGAAGGCGGTGGCCCTGCCGGTGCTGCGGCACCGCGTCATCACCAACTACAACGCCGAGGCGGACCGAATCACCTCGGACGAGATCGTGCGAAAGCTCCTGGCGGTCGTGCCCCGTGACGGGGAGCGCTAGCTCATGCCGCCGCTCCCCGACCCTGCGGTTCTCGCCCGCGTCGATCGCCTCGAGTTGGAGGCCCGGCAGTTCGTCGAGGGGTACCTCGCCGGCCGGCACCGCAGCCCGCGGCACGGGTTCGCCGTCGAGTTCGCCCAGCACCGCGAGTACGCCCCCGGCGACGACATCAAGCACATCGACTGGAAGGTCTACGGCCGCACCGAGCGATTCCACCTCAAGCAGTACGAGCAGGAAACCAACCTCGTCGGCTGGCTCGTCGTCGACGCCAGCGACTCGATGCGGTACGGCTCCGGCAGGCTCACCAAGTACGACCTGGCGTGCTCGGCCGCGGCCGCCATGGGCTACCTCGTGCTGCGGCAGTCGGACAGCGTCGGGCTCGCCCTCGTCGCCGGCGGGCTGCGGGCGTTCCTGCGGCCGTCGGGGCAGATGAACCAACTCCGCGAGGCGTGCCGGGCGCTCGCCGACGGCCCGCACGCCGGCCCCGCGAACCTCGGCCGCACCCTCCACGAACTCGCCGGCCGCACCGGCCGCCGCGGCATCGTCTTCGTCTTCAGCGACCTGCTCGACGACGTCCCCGACGTCCTCGCGGGGTTGCAGCACCTCCGCTACCACAAGCACGAGGTCGTGCTGTTCCACACCCTCGACGCCGCCGAGGTGGATTTCCCGTTCCGCCATACGACGCTGTTCCGCGGGCTGGAGGGGCTGCCGGAAATCCTCACCGACCCGCTCGGCGTCCGGGAGGGGTATCTGACGGCGTTCGCCGACCACGTCGCGGCGCTGGAAAACGGCTGCCGCGGCATGGAGATCGACCTGGTGCGGTTGCGCACGGACGCCGACCTGGGCCACGACCTGACCGCCTACCTCCAGAGCCGCCGCGGCCGCTGACCCGCCCGACACCTTTCCCGAGGACCTGCCATGCGCCGACTCCTGTACACCCTCCCGCTCGTCGCCGTCGCCCTCGTCCCCGCCGCGGGGCAGGACGCGCCGCCCGCCCGCCCGCTGTTCAACGGCACCGACCTCACCGGCTGGCAGTCGAGTGCCGGCCAGCCGGTCACGAAGGGGTGGACCGTCAGGGACGGCGCCATGGTGTGCGAGAAGGGGGGCGACGTATGGACGAAGGCCCGCTACGGCGACTTCGTGCTGGAACTGGAGTACAAGACCGCCGGGAACAGCGGCGTGTTCGTCCGCACCGACAACCCGAAGGACAACGTCCAGACCGGCATCGAGGTGCAGGTGGACGTGCCGACGAAGCCGGGCAAGCACAGCGTCGGGGCGATCTACGACCTGGTGGCCCCGACGACGCAGAACGCGAAGGCGAACGACTGGAACGCCCTCCGCATCACCGCCCGCGGCGCAAAACTGAAGGTGGAATCGAACGGGGCGGTCGTGGCCGAGATGGACCTGGACCGGTGGGCCGAGGCCGGCAAGAACCCCGACGGCACCAAGAACAAGTTCCGCACCGCGCTGAAGGACTTCAAGCGCGAGGGACACATCGGCTTCCAGGACCACGGCGCCGTGGTGAGCTACCGGAACGTGCGGCTGCACGAGGTGAAGTAGTGTTGCCGCTTGCGGCTTCGCGTTGGGCAGCGCGAAGCCGCAAGCGGCAGAACCTATGAAAGCAACAGTTCCAGATCCTCGCGCTTCAGGGCCGTGATCGGTCCCACGTCGCCGCCGAGGATCGCGTCGGCCAGCTCGCGCTTGCTCTGCTGAAGGGCCAGCACCTTCTCCTCGACCGTGTCTCGCGCGATCAGCCGGTACGCGAACACCGGCTTCGTCTGGCCGATGCGGTGCGTGCGGTCCACCGCCTGCGCCTCGGCGGCCGGGTTCCACCACGGGTCGAGCAGGAACACGTACCCCGCCGCGGTGAGGTTCAGCCCCACGCCGCCGGCCTTCAGGCTGATGAGGAACAGTTGGCAGGCCGGGTCCGTCTGGAAGCGATCGACCCTCGCCGCCCGGTCGTGGGTGCGGCCGTCCAGCGACTCGTACACGAGCCTGGCCGCGTCGAGCCGCTTCTTCACGATCGCTAGCAGCGACGTGAACTGCGAGAACACCAGCACCTTCTGCCCGCTCTCGACCAGCTCCTCCAGGTGCGGCACGAGTTCGTCCAGCTTCGCCGACGACTCGCCGACGCGCGTCGGGTCCACGAGTCCGGGGTGGCACGCCGCCTGCCGCAGCCGGAGCAGCGCCGACAAGACCTGCAACTTGGCGCGGCCGATGCCGACGGCGTCCACACGGTCGAGGAGCACCTGGCGGTAGTGGTCGCGTAGCTCGTCGTAGAGCCGGCGTTGCTCCGGGCCGAGGTCGCAGTAGACGGTTTGCTCCGTCTTCGCCGGCAGGTCTTTCGCCACCTGATCCTTGGTGCGCCGAAGGATGTACGGCCGGAGGGCACGGGCGAGTACCTCGCGCGCCTCCGGGTCGATGCTGCGGCCACCCGCCCCGACGCCGAACAGCGCCGCCCGGCCGAGCATCCCGGGGTTGAGGAAGTCGAACAGCGCCCAGAGCTCGCCGAGGTGATTCTCGACCGGCGTACCGCTGAGCGCCAGCCGGTGGTCGGCGCGGATCAGCCGCACCGCCTTCGCCGTCTCCGTCTCGGAATTCTTCGCCGCCTGCGACTCGTCGAGCACGCACGCGTCGAACTTGAAAGTGCTGAACGTCTCGGCGTCGTTGCGGAGCGTGCCGTAGGTCGTCAGGACGACGTCGAACTTGCCGAAGTCGGCGCCGGTGCGGTCGCGGCCCTGGCCGGTGTGGTCGAGCACCTTCAGCTTCGCGGCGAACCGCGCGGCCTCGGCCTTCCAGTTGAACACCAGCGATTTCGGCACCACGACGAGCGCCGGGCCGCTCCGCCTTCCCGCGAGCAGTGCCAGCACCTGTACGGTCTTGCCGAGCCCCATGTCGTCGGCGAGGCAGCCGCCGAACCCGAACCGGCGCAGGAACCGGAGCCAGCCGAGCCCTTCCTTCTGGTAGTCGCGCAATTCGCCGACGAACCCCTTGGGCGGCTCGGCGGGTTCGACGCCGGTGAACTTCTTCAACTCGGCGCGGGCGCGGGAGAAGGCCTTGTCGAATTCTACTTCCGGCCGGCTGGCGAGGAGCGCGTCGAGGACGCCGACCTGAGCCTTCGCGTAGCGGACGGTGTCGCCATCGACCGTTCCGAGGGCGGCGAGTAGCCCGTTCTTCTTCAGCCACTCCTCGGGCAGCAGCCCGAGACTGCCGTCGCCGAGGACGACTGTTCCGTCGCCGCGGCGGAGGGCTTCGAGGAGCTTGGGCAGCGCCACGATCTCGCCGCCGAAGTCGGCGCTGGCGTTCAGGTCGAACCAGTCGGTGCCGGTGCTGACGGCAAGCTTGAAGACACCAGGCGTGCGGTACACCTTGCCGTCGGCCTCGATGAGCCAGCCGGCCGCGGCCAGCTCGCGGGCCACCTTCGGCAGCAGCGCCGGCTTCACCTCGGGCACCTGCTCCTTGCCGTCCCACGCGGGGCGGAAGCCGAGCCGCGCCAGTGCTGCCCGTGCGGCGGCTTCCGCGTTCGGGTCGCGGAGCAGGAAGCGCCGGTCGTCCTTCACCAGCACGCCCCGCCCGGGGGTGTTGGCGGGCACGGCCTGGTCGGCATAGAGGAACGACAGCTCGCCGCGGAGCATCGGTGGGCCGTAACTGCGGCCGGCCGGACGCACCACGAGCCGCGGCCGTGGCGCGACGGCTTCTTCGGTCAGGCGCAGCTCGTCAGGGAGGATCAACTGCGGCAACAAGGGCATTTGTAAGAGCTGAGCCGCGAGGTCGGCCCCCTTCGAAAGCGGTACGCGAATCGGCCCGCGGGTGAGCGTCTGCACCCAGGCGAACGCGCCGCCGTCGCGGAACGCGGCGAATTGGTGGCCGAGCACGACCAGCCCGGGCGCCAGCAGATCGGGCGCGGACAGGAGGCGCGACTCGTCGCCACGGCGGAGCGAGCCGGCGAGCAGCCAGTCCTTCCCGGCGGGGTCGGGGGCCACCTCCACGGCCAGCTCCCACGGCGGCCCGTGGTCGAACGTCAGTTCGCGCAGGTCGCCGTGTTGCGGCATTCGGAGCCGGACGCGGCCGCTCTCGACGAGGAGCGGGAACATGATGTCGAGCAGTGGGCCATCGACCCGGACCCCGCCTGAGCGGTGCGCGGGCTCGGCGGCGTCGAGGAGCGTCAGCAGGCGACGGTCAACGGCGTCGGGGAAGTGCGGCACTTGTGAAGCGGCGATCGCCCGCGTCTGCGGCTTCCCCCATTCCCCGTTCTTCTTCCGCTCGGACACGGCGGTTTCGACCGTCAACCTTGGCGTGACGGCCCCGGCCGTGGCGTCGAGGACGTAAACGACGAGTCGTTCGACCGGCGGAGGCTCCGCCGCGCCGGGTTCGAGATGGCGGCGGAGGTTGTCGAGTTGGTCCTGCCACATCTCGCGGCGCGCCGCACGCGAGCGGCGCGCGGGGCGCGCGGGCTCGAACTCAAGTGTGGAATCGTCGGGGTCGTCGTCTTCGTCACCCTCCAGCACGAGGCGGAGTGGGGCGGTGAGGGTGGCGCCAAACCCACGCGCCTCGGCGGCGAGGATGGTCGCCCAGACGTGCTTGCAGACGGCACCGTACTCGGCGATGTACGGGCAGGTACACCACGCGTGGACGGTGCGGCCTTCGACGACCAGATCGACGTCGTATTCGTCGGTGCCGGAGACGCTTGCTGATACCTCGTAGACACGGACGGAGCCGAGGTGGACGGCGCCGGCCCGGAGGTACGTTTTGCCACGTTCGCGGACCGGCGACGACACGTGTGACGCGAGCGCGGCCGAGATGCCCATGCGGAGATTCTAGCGGGGTCGGGCGGCGGGGTACGCGACGCGGACGAGGCACCACAGGATCGCCCCGGACCCCGCCAGCCCGAGGGCGACGAACAGAACCACCAACGGCGTGATGTCGAATCTCTCGGCCCGCGGCCGGAAGAGGAGTCCGTCGGACGCGAGGACCGCCGCCCCGGCCGTGAGCAACCCGCCGGACCCGATTTGCACCAGGGCGAGGACGCGCAACCCGAACCGTGCCAACCGCCCGCCGGGCGGTGCGGGCGAGTGGACTTGCATGCCGGTGAGGCACCACAGGACGCCGCCGACGGACGCGACGACGGCGGAAGCCACCGCGATCACGAAGGTGAGCAACACGACGCGGCCGTCGCCGCCGGCCAGTAGCAGGAATCCGCTCAGGCCGGCGAGCGCCGCCACCGGCGCGGCCGCCCACGTTTGCACCGCGGCCAGGACGCGCAGCTTTTGCATCAGGGCTCCTCTCCCCGACGCGACGCCGATGGGGTGCGGGTGATTCGGGGTGGAACGGTGCTTCGTAGGTCGGGCCGAGTCCGCGAGGCCCGACGCGGATGCAGCGCCGGGTGAGTCGCATCGCGCGGACGTGACTGGGCTGCTCGTTTCGCCAGCACCCCCGTGCGGGCCTCGCGGACTCGGCCCGACCTACGAAGGCCGATCCGGCCGCGCCGGCAGCAGCCGCGCCAACGGGATGCCGACGGCGATCGTCGCCAGACTCCTCAGCGCCGGCTGGCGGGTCCGGTCGTCGTACACGGCGTAGCCGACGGTCCACGCCGTAAGCACCAGGAACGCCAGCGGCGGCACCGGGTACAGCGGCAGCCGGTACGGCCGCGGCAACGCCGCCCGCCGGAGCGGGAACACGCTCGCCACGGTCAACCCCGTCAGCGCCGCGAGCCCCACCGTGGTGTAGTTCAGGAGTTCCTCGAACGTCCCCGACCACAGCAGCGCCACGGCGAGCCCGGCCTGCGTCAGTGTCGCCGCGGCGGGCGTGCCGCGGACCGGGTGGAGGAGGCCCGCGTAGGCCGGGAAGGCGCCGTCGCGGGCCATCGCGTAGGCCACACGCGGGCCCGTGAGCAGGTACGAACTCACCGCCGCCGTCAGGCTCAGGCCGATCGTCGCCGACGTGACCCGCGCCCAGTCCGACCCGAACAGCGCCGCCGCCGCGAGCGTCGCCACGGGTTTGACCTCGTCCTCGGTCCGCGCCGTCATCCCGGCCGGGTCGAGGGCGTACACGTAAGCCACGTTGACCAGCAGGTACAGGGCCATCACCGTGACCGCGCCGCCGACCAGGCAGCGCGGCAGCGTCCGGGCCGGGTCGCGCAGCTCGCCGGCGATGTACGCCGCGCCGTTCCACCCGGCGTAGGCGTAGCCGACGTAGATCAGCCCGATCGCCAGCGCCGGCCACTCCCGATCTCGCGGCCAGCCGCCGTGTGCGAAGTGCCCCCAACTGCCCGCGCCGACCAGCAGGCCGCCCACGCTTAGCGCCAGCAGCACGGCCAGCGTCAGGAGCGTCGCCGCGGCCTGGAGGCGGGCGCTGTGCCGGTGGCCGAGCGTGTGGCCGACGCCGACCGCGACTACGAGCGCCGTCGCCCCGACCTTCACCGCGAGTTTCGGGTTCCACCACGGGAACACGTTCGTGATCGGGGCCTCGAACGGGTCGAGGAGGTGCGACAGGGCGGTGTGAGCGATGAGGGCGGTGGGGGCCGCGAACCCGAGGGCGAACCCGGCCCACCCTGCCACCACACCCGCCCCCCGGCCGTACGCCGCCCGCACGTACACGTAGTCGCCGCCGGAGCGCGGCAGCGTCGTCGCCAGTTCCGCGACGGTGAGCGCCCCGCACACGGCCAGCACGCCGCCCACGGCCCACACGGCCAGAAGCGCGGGCGGGTTGCCGGTGTCGCGGAGCGTGTACCCGGACGTGACGAGGATGCCGGCGCCGATCATGCTGCCGACGACGACCTGATACCCCGTCCACGGCCCGAACCGGCGGGCATCGGCGGGCGGGGTCGGGTCGGGCACGGGCGGGTCCGGTGACGGGGGGTGGGGTCGTTGTGCGGGGTCGGTCGGTTCACGGCCACCCGCCCCCTTCATATCACCACATCATGCTCCTCACCAAGGCCGTCATCACCGCCGCCGGCCGCGCCCAGCGCGGGCTCCCGCTGCAAACCCTGGTCGACCGCGACGGCGCCGAGAAGAAGGCGCTCGAGGTCGTGCTCGACGAGGCCGTCGGCGCCGGGGCGGAAGAAGTGTGTCTCGTCGTTGCCCCGGGCGACGAGGCCGCGTACCGGGCCGCCGCCGGGCCGCACGCCGGTCGGTTGCACTTCGTCGTGCAGGAGCAGCCGACCGGCTACGGCGCGGCGCTGCTGCTGGCGCGCGGGTTTACCGCGGGTCAACCGTTCCTCCACCTCGTCGGCGACCACCTGTACGTGGCCCGCGGGCCGGTGCGGTCGGCGAAGCAGGTGGCCGACCTGGCGCGGGCGGAGGGCTGTGCCGTGTCGGCCGTGCAACCGACGCGGGAGAGCGTGTTGCGGTTCTACGGGGCGGTCGGCGGCCGCCGGGTGCCGCAGCGGGCCGACCTGTACGAGGTGCAGGACGTGCTGGAGAAGCCGACCCCGAGCGAGGCCGAGCAGGTGCTGCACGTGCCGGGGTTGCGCGCCGGGTTCTACCTGTGCTTCTTCGGCGTCCACGTCTTCACCCCGGTGCTGCTGGACGTACTCAGCGAGGGGGCGGCGACGAACCCGCCCGACCTGTCGTGGGCGCTGCGCGAGCTGGCCCGCCGCGAGCGCTACCTCGCGCTCGAAGTGGCGGGGCAGCGGTACGACACGGGGCGGAAGTACGGCCTGCTGACGGCGCAGCTGGCGCTGGCCCTCGACGGCGTGGACCGCGACCGCATCCTGACGCAGATCGTGGACCTGCTGGCCGCCGCCGAGTTGGGGCCGCGCTAGCACCGCGGTTCGATCTGGTAGAATCCAGGAAGCGCCTCTCCGGCGGCCGAGGGACGGCGATGGTGATGCGGAACCGACACGACGGCGGTACCTCCGGCTGGTGGGACGACCTGCCGCCGGCGATCAAGGCTCGGTTCGCCGAGCCGCCTCTCGTTTCCGCCGAGAGTCGGTCGCGGCCGTCCGCCCTGGAGTGGGTGCGCGAGCTGAGCCGCGTCGCCCTGTTGTTCCTGGCCGTGGCCGTCGCCAACGTGCTGTTCCTCCTCGTGGCCCTGTCGTTCCTCGGCCACGGCCCGCCCGCCCGCTAACCCCGCCCCGGAGCCCGTTCGATGCGTCACTTCGTGATGTCCGCGATGTTCGCGGCGCTCGTGTTCGTCGCCCCCGTCGGCCTCGCCCAGGACGGCAAGAAGGTCCAAAAGTTTTGTCCCGTGATGACCCAGGACGAGATCGACCCGAACGCCTCGGAGACGGTGACGTACATGGGGGTGAAGGTGTACCTGTGCTGCGACACGTGCGTGGCCCGGTGGAAGCGCGACCCGGCCGCCTACGCCGACCCGAAGCTCATCCCCGGGCTGGCCGGCAAGCAACTGCCGCCGCGAGACATCCAGCAGGCGTACTGCCCCGTGTACAGCGACAAGCGGGTGTCGTCGAAGGACCCGTCCACGACGTACATGGGGGTGAAGGTCTACTTCTGGAACGAGCTGGCGAGGAAGCGGTTCGAGATGGAGCCGGCCCGGTACGCCAAGGCCGAAATCCTTCCGCAGTTGCCGAAGAAGTAACGCCGGCCGTTCGCCTGGCAACCACGCCCCCCGCGCGTATCCTGACCGGCGGCCGCAACGGCCGCCGTGTCTTTTTTCGGAGCCCTCCCCATGCGTCTCCTCGTTCCCCTCGCCGGCGTCGCCGCCGCCCTCGCCATGCCCACCGCCGCCGCCCCCGCCCAGGACAAGAAGGCCGCCCCGCTCTACGAGATGCGGACGTACTACGCCCCGCCCGGCAAGCTCGACGCGCTGCACGCCCGGTTCCGCGACCACACCCTCAAGCTGTTCGCCAAGCACGGCATGACCAACGTCGGCTACTTCGTCCCCGAGGGCGAGAACAAGGACAACAAGCTCGTCTACTTCCTGTCGTTCCCGGACAAGGCGGCGCGGGCCGCGTCGTTCAAGGCGTTCGCCGCCGACCCCGAGTGGAAGGCTGCCGCCGCCGCGTCCGAGAAGGACGGCAAGATCCTCACCAAGATCGAGTCGGTGTTCCTCTCGACGACCGACTACTCGCCGGTGCCGAAGGTCGAGGCGAAGGGCGGCCGCGTGTTCGAGCTGCGGACCTACACGACGACGAAGGGGAACCTGCCGGGCCTGGACGCCCGGTTCCGCGACCACACGATGAAGCTGTTCGAGAAGCACGGGATGACGAACGTGGTGTACTGGCACCGCACCGCCGACCAGCCGGGCGCCGACCGGAACCTGACGTACCTGCTGGCGCACCCCTCGAAGGCGGCGGGGCTGAAGGCGTTCGACGCCTTCCGCGTGGACCCGGCCTGGCTCGCCGCCCGGAAGGCGAGTGAGGACAAGGCCGGCGGCTCGCTGACGGAGGCGACCGGCGGCG
>JBGAQM010000544.1:0-2749 GCA_044220735.1 Urbifossiella sp.
ATTCGTACGCGGCCACGGCCAAGGCCGCCGCCGCGAACACCAGCGACGTGACGACCGCCAGTTCCGGGTGGAACGACCCGCGGGCCTTCGCCGCAGCCAGCTCGGGGATCGGCGACGCATACTCCTCCGCTTTCATGGCGTCGAAGAAGATGCCCCCCAGGTCGAGCGGCTTCGGCAGCGTCCAGTACCCGGCCTGCACCAGCACGCTCGCCGCCCGCGTCGTGCCGGGCACCGCCTCGGCGGCGAGTTTGTGGTGGGTGAAGTTCATTGACCAGCACAGCAGCCAGAACAGAAGCGTGCCGAACACGCTGACGACCGTGCTGCGCGTGCACACCGCCAGCAGCGCGCTCACGGCGTAGAACACGGCGAAGTTCACGACCAGCAGCGGCACCGCGAACCAGTACGTCCCGTCCCACACGCCCGTCGCCGCGCCGGTGGCGAACCACGTCGCCCCGACGAACAGCATCGACTGGAGTGCGACGAACAGTACGACGCCGATATACTTGCCGGCCAGCACGGCCCAGCGCGGGGCGGGTTTCGCCAGGAGTACGGTCACCGCCGCCGGCTCGAGGAATGTCGGCAGGAAGCCGGCGGTCCAGAGCAGCGCGAGAAGCACACCGGCCGTGTCGGCCACGACGCCGGCGAGCCACACGAGGACGACCCGCACGGCGTCCGTCTTGTTCTTGGCGATCGGGTACTCGAACAGGCCGTAGCCGAGCGTCACCCTGCCGTCCGCGACGCGGACCCCCTCGGCCACGACCTCGGGCGTCTTCTCGCCCTTCGGCAGGTACGTCGGCAGTTCGGCCGGGTGCCGGGGCCGCTCGGCGGCGCCCTCCACGCTGATCCCGAAGCAGAACGCCGCGCACAGCAGCGTGAGCCCGAGCATGGCCCAGAACAGTTTCGTGGCGACCGACTGGCGGAAGGTGTCGCGGACCATCCACCGGACGGTCCGGATCGCGTCCGGGTAGTTGGTCACGCCGCGCCCCCCTTGTCGTGCCGCTCGTAGATCGGCCGCAGCGCCCCCTCGAGCGCCCGGTCCTTCCCCGACTTCGCGTCCTTCAGCAGGTCCGTCAGCGGCCCATCGTATACCACCTTGCCGGCCACCAGCACGGCCACGCGGTCGCACAGTTCCTGCACCTCGGGGAGCACGTGCGACACCAGGAGCACGGTCTTCCCTGCCGCCTTGAACTCGCGGACCACGTCGCGGAGGAGTTGCCGCCCGCTCAGGTCGAGGCCCTCGGTCGGCTCGTCGAGGACGAGCAGGTCGGGGTTGTTGACGAGCGCCTGGGCCAGCCCGAGCCGCTGCACCATCCCCTTGCTGAACCGGGCGATCGGCTCGGCCTTCCGGTCGGCGAGGCCGACGCGCGCCAGCAGTTTCTCGACGCGGCCGTCCAGGTCGGCGGACGGGACGGCGGACAGGCCGCCGTAGAACGCCAGCAGTTCGGTCGCGGTGAGGTAGCGCGGGAACGCGTGGTTCTCGTGCATGTAGCCGACGCGGCCGAGGGTCGAGCGGTGGTCGAGGGGTTCGCCCAGCCGCGTCACCGTGCCGGCGGACGGGGCCGAGAGCGAGAGGAGGAGTTTGACGAGGGTGGTTTTCCCGGCGCGGTTCGGGCCGAGGAGGCCGAACACGCCGCCGGCGGGGACGGTCAGTGTGACGCCGCGGACGGCCGCCACCCCGCCGCGGCCGAACGGGCCGGCCTTGTACGTCTTCTCGACCCTGTCGAACGTGGCGGCGGTCGTCAACGCTGGCCCCCGGTGTTGCCGGACGTTAACACTTTAGCTCACGACTGCCGTCGTGGGGCCGGTTTCCAACCGGCCTTGCTCGGGCTGGCCGGTTGGAAACCGGTCCCACGAAAAAAGCCCGGGGACGGCCGTCCCCGGGCTTCACTCACGTACTCACCCACACCCCCACTACTCGATCAGCGCCACCGACACGCCACTCTGGAAGATGCGTTCCATGCACGTCTTCAGCGTGTCGATGCGGTTCTGGTAGGTGCCGGTGATGACCAGGTAGCTCGGCAGCGTGCTCGTGCCGCTCGGCAGCGTGCCGCCGGCGACGCCGACGTTCGACAGGAACTGGTGGGCGGTCGGGCGGAACGTCGCGCTCGGGGCCAGGGTGGTGTCGAACAGGTCACCGAAGCCGATCGGGTAGACCCGGGCCGGGGCGTTGCCGAGGCTCAGCCCGCTGTCGCCGCTCCCGGTCGTGGACATCGGCTTGACGATCTGCTGGACCACCGAGATGGCCGAGCTCATCGACGGCTCGGTGCCGTTGCCGGGGCTGCCGCCGTTGCCGAGGGCCGAGTAGTACGAGTTGTACCCGGCCGGGTTGAACGTCCCGCTGCTGTACGCGTTCGGCACGCCGTCCGTCTCGAAGATCACGATCTTGCTCGCCCCGCGGCGGCCCTTCACGGTGCCGTAGGCGGCCGGCAGGCTCGCGGACGGGCTGAGCAGGTTGTACGCGAGCATCAGCCCGGTGTTGGGGTCGGTGCTGCCGTTGGCATTCGGGATCTCGTCCTGGGCCACCGACGCATACGCGGACGTGTACGGCCGCACCTCGGCGGTCTGGTCCCCGCCGCGGATCGCCGTGAGGAGTGAGTTCGGGAAGAACAGGGCGTTCTTCAGCGCGAGGAAGTCCTGGCCCATGGGCACCCGGATGCTCTTGTACCCGCTGTAGGCGAACATCACCATGCCGACGGCGTCGTTCGGGTGGTTGTTGCGGATGTCGTCGAGCACCGAGTTCATGCCGGCC
>JBGAQM010000044.1:0-23818 GCA_044220735.1 Urbifossiella sp.
GGTGAACGTGACCCAGTAATCGACCGATGTCGCCCGGGGACGGCCGTCCCCGGGATTCGAACACGTCACCGATCCAGGCGCACCGCCGGCACGGCGGGCACCGCTCCCAGCGACGTGTCCGCGACGAACAAACTCCCCGCGGCCGGGCACCGCGACCGCTGGTACGCGGGCATCCCTTCCGTCGCCGTCGTCAGCACGAGCTTCACCCCGTCGGGCCGACCCACGAGGCACGGGCACGTCACCCGCGGCGAGCCGGGCGTCGTCCACTCCTCCACCGGCGCGCCCGTCCGCAAGTCGTACCGCACCGCACGCCCCGCCGCGACCGGCTCGGGGTTGTAAAAGGCGACGATCACCGTCCCGTCGCCGGCGTCCGCCATGCCGTCGGGGAAGCCCGGTTCGGCCCGCAGGTCGAGCGCGAGCCCCTCGTCCACCAACTCGCGCGCCGCGACGTCGAGCCGGTAGCGCGCCACGGTCCGGGTGGGCGTGTCGATGTCGAACAGCGCCAGGCCGGCGGGGGAGGGGGCGAACACCTTGCCGTTCGAGCACGTCTGCCCCCCGCGCAGCCGTGACACCCGGTTGTCACCGAGCGTCAACAGGTAGAGCCCCGCGAGCGGTTCGGCGAACTTCGTGTCCTTCGTGCCGAACACCACGGCCCGCCCGTCCGGCGTCACCTCGGCGTCGTTGATGATCGTCCGCGGGTGCGGGTCGGGGATTCCGCCGAGCGGCGTCCACTCGTAGGAGTCGAGGTCGAACGTGCCGACGTGGTGGCCGATGCCGACGAGCACGACGCCGGGCCGGTCGGTCGGGAAGGCGAAGCCGGGGCGGCCCGGGAGCGCCCACGACTCGGTGCCGCCGGTGTCCCAGTAGCGGACGTGCAGCGCCCCCTGGGTCGCGTCCGCGGCGGTCTGAATGTTGACCCACAGGAGCGCGGCCCGCCCGTCGAGTTCGACGGCGCGCGGCCCCTCGGGGAGGTACCCGTCCTCGTCGGCGTCGGGGGCGAGGAGCACGGTCGCGGCCGTCATGGTGTTCTCCCGGTGGTGCGGCTGGTACGCTACGGAAAGCCGTGGGAGAGGATACGATGCTGAACGGGAAGCGGGCGGTGGTGACCGGGAGCAGCCAGGGCATCGGCCTCGGCGTGGCGCAGGCGTTCCTCGCCGCCGGGGCCGCGGTCACGCTCACCAGCGAGCACCCGCTGGAGAGCCTCCGCGAGGTGCAGCGGCTCCTCAGCGACTACCCCGCCGCCCGGTACACCCGCGCCGACCTGCTCGCGGACGCCGAGCCCGAACGACTCGTCGCCGAGGCGTGGGACGCGATGGGCGGCGTGGACGTGCTGGTCAACAACGTCGGCACCTACAAGGAGCCGCCCCTCGCCGACCTGACGCGCGGCCACTTCGACTTCATCTTCCGGCTCAACGTGTGGGTCGGGCTGGCGCTCACGCGCGAGGTCGTGCGCCGGGCCGCGGCCGCGCGGCGCGGCGGGCGCGTCATCTTCAGCACCTCGCTGAACGCGACCCGATCCGAGCCGCTGCACACGCTCTACGACGCCAGCAAGGGGGCGGTGAACGCGCTGTGCCGGCAACTCGCCGTCGAGTTGGCCCCGGTCGGGTTCACGACGGTCGCCGTCGCCCCCGGGCTGGTCGAGACGCCGCTCACCGACTTCGGGCTGAAGTCCGACCCGGCCGGGCGCGCGGCGGTGATCGAGCAGATTCCCGTCCGCCGGATCGCCACCGTCGAGGACGTGGCCCACTGGTACGTGTTCCTGGCCTCCGACCGGGCCGGGTACGCGACCGGCACGGTCATCACCGTGGACGGCGGGCTCGACGCCCAGCAGATGCCGGTCCGGCCGGTGACGGACGCCGAGCGCGGGGCGTGAGTCACTTCGTCGGGGGCCGGCCGCGGCGCGGCGGGCGCGGGCGGGCGTGGAGCGTCCGCGCGAACGCCCCGAGTTGGGTGAACCCGTCGCCGAACGACGTGTAGCGCATCTGCCGCCGCAAGCCCTCGCCCAGCGCCTGCCCGCCGACCGCGACCGCAACCCCGCGGGACTCGGCCTCGCGGGAGAAGGCGTTGAACTCGGCCAGGAACGTCGCCGGCTCGACGACGTGGCTCGCCGACACCCACACCAGCGCCGGCCGCAACTCGTCGAGCGCGGCGCGGAACGCCGACATCGGCGTGTGCGGCCCGAGGTTGACCGCCTGCCACCCGGCGTCGAGGAGAGTCAACTTCGCCAGGAGCGTCGGCAGCAGGTAGTGGTCGTGCTCCGGGGCCCCGCCCACGGCCACCGGGCTGTCGGGGGCGGGCGACGTACGCAGCGAGTCGGCCAGGTTGTAGAGCGCCTCGACGCACGCCTGCGTCAGCCGGTGTTCTTGATGCACTTCGATCCGCCCCGTCTCCCACTCGTGCCCGACCTCCCACATCAGCGGCGCCAGCACGTCGTCGGCCAGCGTCTCGACCGGAAGCCCGCCCAGGTACGCGGCCGGGATCATGGCCCGGACGGCTTCCAGGTCGCCGGCGCGGACCGCGGTGAGTAGCCGCTCGTACACTTCGGCCGGGTCGGCGGCGGTCGTCGGGCCGGACAGCAACCGGCCGACGTCGGCCTGCGGCAGCCGGCCGTCCCGCACGAGGCGGATGAGGTCGGCGACCAGCACCTTGCGGTGTTTGCCGACCGTACGGCTGGCGGGGATGACACCGTCGTCCACCCACCGCTTAACGGTGGTGACGCTGACCCCGAGCGCGTCGGCCGCCCGCGCGGTGCTGACGTACCGCGGCTCGGCCGGGCCGGGTGTTTCGGAATGTGGTCGATTCATGCGTTCCCGCGCTGCTGGCAGTGGCATCACAACTATAGTCCCCGGCCTTCGACTGCGGCACATCAAACCTCGAAGCCACACTTTCACACCGAATCGCTCCGAGTTGTGGGAGTGTGGCGTGACGAACGGGGCTTGACAACCGTACGGCGGGAATCGACAATATGGACGATTTAGACGATTTCCTGGATTGCGTCCGACTCGGAGTCCTAGAATCAGTGGTGACTGGCAGGTGAATTCGCGGAGTTCCCTCGGGGACAATCGGCCGAATCGTTCGCCTTCCCTCCATACCCGGAGCCTGAGATGTCCGCGCTTGCCGTCCTCGCTACCCGGCGCGTCACCCGCTCGGACGAACTCCCGGGGTACGTCTGGCACCCGAGCTTCGAGGCCGCCGACGCCGCGCGTCAGTACGACGCGCGCGTCGCACTCGACGCCTCCGGCGACTACGAGACCAGCTACATGCCGGACGACGTGACTCGCGACCACGCCCGGCGGATGCACTACGCCGCGCACCGCACGCGCGCCGCCCACACCGCAGGTACGCGGCGGCGCTGGACGGCCGCGTACCTCGCCCTGCGCGACCGAATCGTTCTCGGCAATCGCAAGCTGGTGTACCGCGCCGTGCGGCGGCGGATGGCTGTGTCGAATCGGGCCGACGACCTGGTCGGCGAGTGTCACATCGTCCAGCTTCAGGCTGTCGCGGCGTTCAACCCGTGGCTCGACGTGCGGTTCAGCACCTACGCTTACACCTGCCTCGTGCGGGCGCTGTCCCGCCTGTCGCAGCGGCTGGCGTCCGACTGGCTCGCACGGGCGACTTCCCTCGACGCACTCCCGGACGGGGAACCCGGCCGTCGGCCGACCGGCGAACAACTCGCGTCCACCGGTAGCCTCCACCTCGACGACTACCTCCGCGAAGACCACCCGCTCCTGACCGACCGCGAGAAGCGCATCCTGTCGCACCGCTTCGGCGGCGTCCCGGGGGCGCCGACGCCGACGCTCGAGACCGTCGGCCGGGCGGTCGGGCTGTCGAAGGAGCGCGTCCGTCAGGTTCAGGCGTCCGCCCTCGAGAAGCTCCGCCGCGCCCTCTCTTGACCGCCCCCACGGAGACCTGTGATGCGCCCCGTTCTCGTCGCGGCCGCGCTGGCGGCCGCTCCCTTGTGTGCCGCAGCGTCGGACACCTGGCCGCAGTGGCGCGGCCCGAGCCGCGACGGCGTCTTCTCCGGCCCGGCGTGGCCGGACCGGCTGTCGGACGCGAGCCTGGTCAAGCTGTGGCGGGTGGACGACCTCGGCCCCAGCTACTCGGGGCCGGTCGTTTCGGCCGATTCGGTGTTCACCACGTCCACGGTCAACAAGAAGGTCGAGGTTGTGACAGCGTTCGACCGGGCGACCGGCAAGCAAAAGTGGCGGGCCGAGTGGGACGGCTCGCTGACGGTCCCCTTCTTCGCCGCGCGCAACGGCAGCTGGGTCCGCGCCACGCCGGCGCTCGACGGCGACACACTGTACGTCGCCGGCATCCGCGACGTGCTCGTCGCCCTCGACGCGGGGACGGGGAAGGAGCGGTGGCGGGTCGATTTCGTGAAGGAGTTCGGCACCCCGCCGCCCGACTTCGGGTTCGTCTGCTCCCCGCTCGTGGGGCCCGACGGCGTCTACGTGCAGGCCGGCGGCGGGCTCGCCAAGCTGGACAAGGCGACCGGGAAGGTGCGCTGGCGGAGCCTGACCGACGGCGGCGGCATGATGGGCTCGGCGTTCTCGTCCCCGGTGTTCGCTCGACTCGACGGGCGCGACCAACTCCTGGTCCAGACGCGAACGAAGCTGGCCGGCGTGGACCCGGCCGACGGCCGCGTGCTGTGGTCGCGCGGGGTTCCGGCGTTCCGCGGAATGAACATCCTCACCCCGCAACCGGTCGGGCCGGACGGCGTGTTCACCAGCACCTACGAGGGGACGACGCAGGTGTTCCGCGTCAAGTCGGGGGCCGACGGGTTCGCGGCCCGGGACGGCTGGGCGGTGAAGTACGAGGGGCACATGACGAGCCCGGTGGTGGTGAAGGGGCACGCGTACCTGCTCGGCCGCGACCGCCGGCTGGCGTGCTTCGACCTCGCGGCCGGGAAGGAGGCGTGGCGGACGGACGAGCGGTTCAGCGACTACTGGAGCCTGATCGCTAACGGCGACAAGTTGCTCGGCCTGGACAGCCGCGGCACCCTCTTCATGGTCCGTGCGAACCCGCGTGAGTACGAGCCCCTGGGGAGTGCGAAGGTGGCCGCGGCCGAGGCGTGGGCGCACCTCGCGGCGGCCGGCGA
Organism: Urbifossiella sp.; assembly: GCA_044220735.1. GTDB lineage: Bacteria > Planctomycetota > Planctomycetia > Gemmatales > Gemmataceae > Urbifossiella. Next base: position 5,099 of record JBGAQM010000044.1, read on the forward strand.
CGGGTTGTTCGTCCGCGACCTCACCGGACTCACTGCCTACCGCTGGTCGCGTTAAGTTGGCGCTTGTTTTCCCCGGGGGCCGTCTCTAGACTCACGTCCATGTTTCGACCGGCGCCGCCCGCGGGACGTACTCTCCCCCGGCCCGCGGCGCGGTCACCCGCAACGGAGGCGGGATCGCCCGGGGACGGTCGGAGGAGACATGGCGAGGAAGAAGGTCGGGCCGCCGCCCGCCGCCCTGACCGCGCAGCGGGCCGCCCGCCTGTACAAACTCCTCACCCTCCTCGGCGAGGGGCCGCAGACGCGCCGCCTTCTCCTCAACCGCCTCAAGCTCGACGTGCGCGGGTTCTACCGCGACCTCGAGACGCTCCGCGGGTTCGCCATCGACGTGTCGCCCGGGTTCGACACCCGCTACGCGCTGACCGGCGTGGTGGACGACGCGCTGGCGAAACTCCCGTTTCCCGACCCGGGCCTGAACGTCCGCGATGCCCTTCAGTTGTCCAACGGCACGAGCCCGGCTCACCGCCGGCTGCGGCAGCGCGTGGCGGCGTTCCTCCAGAACGGTACCGGCCACAAGTCGCGCTGACCCGGCGGCGCCCGCCCCCGCAGCGGGTGGGCTTGCATCTCCCTTCCCCCCTGCGGTGTAATCGGCACGCAACGTTACTCCGGCACGGAGGTCGGCCCACATGCGCGTCGCCGTCGTCATCCCCGCCCGGTTCGCGGCGGCGCGGCTGCCGGGCCAGCCGCCCCACCGCGACACGGGCAAGTACCTCATCCAGCACGTCTACGAGCAGGCGGCGGCCGCCAGGTCGGCGTCGCTCGTCGTCGTGGCCACCGACGACGAGCGGATTCGGAAGGCCGTCGAGGGGTTCGGCGGCAACGTGGTGATGACCCGCGCCGACCACCCGTCCGGCACCGACCGCGTGGCCGAGGTCGCCGCCGGGCTCGGGTCGCATGTCGTGGTGAACGTGCAGGGCGACGAGCCGCAGCTGGACCCCGCCGCGATCGACCTGCTGGTCGGCCTCCTGGCCGCCGACCCCGGCTCGGACATGGCGACGCTGGCGACCCCGCTGCCGGACCGCGAGTCGTACCTCAGCCCGAACGTGGTAAAGGTGGTGTGCGACGACCGCGGCCGGGCGCTGTACTTCTCGCGCAGCCCGATCCCGATGACGCGCGAGGGCGACCCCGACCTCGCCGCCCGCCCGGCCCGCTACCTCCAACACCTCGGCGTGTACGCCTACCGCCGGGCGTTCCTCCTCAAGCTCGCCGCGCTGCCGCCGCATCCGCTGGAGGAGGCCGAGAAGCTGGAGCAACTGCGCGTGCTCGGCGCCGGCGGCACGATCCAGGTCGGGCAGGTCGCCCACGCCCACCGCGGCGTTGACACCCCGGCCGACTACGCCGCCTTCGTCCGCGCCTACGGCGAGGGCCGGGTGCGCCGGGCGGCGTGAGGCGGCGGCCCCCCGATCCGGCGCGACCGACGTTGGAGCGCGGCGGGTCGGGCGATACAGTGAGGGGGAGTGAACGACCGGGGCCGGCGGCAGCGCCGGCCCTTCTCCGTTCACCCCCACCGGGACCGATTACTCATGGCCAAACACATCTTCGTCACCGGCGGCGTGGTCAGTTCGCTCGGCAAGGGACTCACGTCGGCGTCGATCGGCCTCCTCCTGGAACGGCGGGGGCTGAAGATCAAGATGCAGAAGCTCGACCCGTACCTGAACGTCGACCCGGGCACGATGAGCCCGTACCAGCACGGCGAGGTGTACGTCCTCGACGACGGGGCCGAGACCGACCTGGACCTCGGCCACTACGAGCGGTTCACCGACGTGGCCCTGAACCGCAACTGCAACCTCACCACCGGCCGCATCTACGAGACCATCCTCAAGAAGGAGCGGCAGGGGAAGTACAAGGGGAAGACGGTCCAGGTCATCCCGCACGTCACGAACGAGATCAAGCACTGCATCAGCCGGCTGGCGACGCCGGACGTGGACGTGGTCATCACCGAGATCGGCGGCACCGTCGGCGACATCGAGGGGATGCCGTTCTTCGAGGCCATCCGCCAGTTCGCGTTCGACGTCGGCAAGCAGAACTGCCTGTTCGTCCACCTCACGCTGGTGCCGTACCTGAAGGCCGCCAAGGAGCTGAAGACGAAGCCCACGCAGCACAGCGTGATGGAGCTGCGGAAGATCGGCATCCAGCCGGACGTGCTCGTCTGCCGGACGGAAATGACGATCCCGGAGAGCGACATCGAGAAGATCGCCCTGTTCTGCAACGTCGAGCCGCGGGCCGTGATCGAGGAGAAGGACAAGGAGTTCAGCATCTACGAGGTGCCCATCGGGTTCGCCGACAAGAAGGTGGACGAGCTCGTTGCCGCCAAGCTCGGGCTGGCGCTGACGCAGCCGCTGCAACTCGACGACTGGCGGACAATGCTGGCGCGGATGAAGAGCCGGACCGACAAGGTGAAGATCGGGTTCGTCGGCAAGTACGTGAAGCACCGCGACGCGTACAAGAGCGTGTACGAGTCGCTCGACCACGCCGGCATCGCCAACCAGGTCGAGGTCGAGGTCGAGTCGATCGACTCGGAGAAGGTCCACACCGAGGGGGCGGCGAAGATGCTCGCCGGCGTCAACGGCCTGCTGGTGCCCGGCGGGTTCGACAAGCGCGGCATCGAGGGGAAGATCGACGCCATCCGGTTCGCCCGCGAGACGGGCCTGCCGTTCTTCGGCATCTGCCTCGGGCTCCAGTGCGCGACGATCGAGTACGCCCGCAACGTGGCCGGCCTCGCCGGGGCGAACAGCACCGAGTTCGACCCGACGCCCGCGCACCCGGTGGTGTGCCTGATGAGCGAGCAGAAGGACATCGAGTACGTCGGCGGGACGCAGCGGCTGGGGTCGTACCCGTGTCACCTCGCGGCCGGGACGCGGGCGCGGGAGGCCTACGGGGCCGACGTGGTGAAAGAGCGGCACCGCCACCGGTACGAGGTGAACAACGCCTACCGCGACCGGCTGACGGCGGCCGGGCTGGTGTTCAGCGGCACGAGCCCGGACGGGACGCTGGTGGAGGCGCTGGAACTGCCGGGGCACCCGTGGTTCGTGGCGGTGCAGTGCCACCCCGAATTCCAGTCGAAGCCGACGAAGCCCCACCCACTGTTCCGCGACTTCATCGGCGCCGCGGTGAAGCACCGGAAGGGGAAGTGAGCCGTCCGCGGCTTCCCGTCACGACGTACCCGCCGTCGCGAACGGCCGCATGATGTTGGGTTGTTGAGCCGCGGCCGGCTCTGTCGTGAGCACGCAGATGTCGTGCGCGACGGACAACGAAGCATTGACCAAGGTCGTGTCACCGAGGGGGGCGACACAGCTGTCGGTTGGGTTGTGAGACGGCGCCGGACGGCATGCAACGGGGAGGTGTGAAACGGTGAGCGGGCTGTTCCCTCGCGCTACAAGCCGCGAGGGAACAGCCCGCTCACGCGGGCCGCTCGCATGGTACGATCGTTACTTCGCCAGGTCGCCGAACTCCATCGCCTTCAGCTGGGTCACGTCCCCCTTGATCTCGATCGGCGTGCCGAACCGGCCGGCCTTGCCGCCGAGGTACCCGGCCTTCTCGTGCCACACCACCATGCGGAACTTCCCCTGCGGGGCGTTGGCGATGGTGAAGTTGCCGTCGGCGTCCGTGAGCGCGTTGTACGGGTGCTCGAAGACGCGGACCTGGCCGTTCATCCACGGGTGAATGGTGCACGAGTACGCGATCGGGTACGGCTCCGGGTTCAGCGGCGGGACCTTGAACTCGCCGCCGGCCGGGATGATCGGGTTGTGCTCGCCGTTGTTCGCGCTCGTCCACTTGAAGTTGTGGGCCACCGGGGCCGTGTTCTTGGCCAGGATGGTGTCGCCGGCGCGGGCGAGCGTGATCCGCGGGGTGAACATGCAGCACGGCTGGTCGACCGTCACCGTCGCCGCCTTCCGGGCCTTGTCGGAGGGGTGAATCTGCTCGGCCTTGAGCTTCGACTCCTTGTCCTCGTCGTCCGGCCGGAGCCACACCACGACGTTCTTGACGCCGCGGTTCTTCTCGTTCACGATCAGCGTTTCGTCCAGGATGTCGCCCTTGCTCAGGCAGTGGGCCTTGTCCTGCGTCACCTGGAGAGGGGACCGCTTCGGCAGGTCCTTGCCCGCGGGGAAGGTGACCTGCCCCTTGATGGTGGACCAGCCAGCAGGGGGCTGGGCGGCGGCCGTCGGGAGGACGGCGGCCGACACGAACGCGGCGAGGCAGAACAAGCGGCGGCGCATAGTGCGCGACTCCTGCGAGGGGAAAGGGTGAGCGAGGCGGGGGCGGCCGGCACTCGGCCGTCCTGTCATTCTTCGCCCGCGGCCGGCGAATGGCAACGGCTGTTCAGGGGGTGTCGCGAAGGATCGCGAGCACGTCGGCGTGCAGCCGGCCGTTGCTGGCGAGGACGTCGGGCGTTTTCGTCGTCGGCGTGCCGGCCCAGTCGGTGAACGACCCGCCGGCCTCCTCGACGATCGCCTTCAGGGCGGACACGTCCCACTCGTGGACGCCGTGGTCGATCATGAAGTCGCACGCCCCCTCGGCGACGAGGCAGAAGCCGTAGAAGTCGCCGAACCCGCGCTGCCGGTGCGTCCGCCGCACCAACTCCAGGAACGCCGACTCCCGGCCGACCTTCGTGAACCAGTTCAGGCTGCTGTAGCACATCAGCGCGTCGCCGAGCTTGTCGGTCTTCGCGACGTGGATGCGGCGGTCGTTGACGAACGCCCCGTCGCCGCGGAGCGCCCGGTACACCTGGCCGAGGACCGGGGCGTAGGCGACTCCCGCGATCGGCTCGCCGCAGTACTCGAGGCCGACGAGCGTGCCCCAGATGGGGATGTGGCGGATGAACGAGCGGGTGCCGTCGATGGGGTCGATGACCCAGCGGAACCCCGACGCCCCCGGCTGGTCGCCGAACTCCTCGCCGAGGAAGCCGTCGTCCGGGAAGTGTTGGGTGACGTGCGCCCGGATGAGCTGCTCGGCCTGCCGGTCGGCGACCGTCACGGGCGTGTCGTCGGCCTTGTTCTCGATGTCGAACGTGGTCTCGTAGTACGCCCGCGCCAGGTCGCCGGCCTTGCGGGCGGCCTCGACGGCGAGCTCGTAGCGGGTCTGCCAGTCGCGGTTCATACTTCCCGGGTACCGATGATGAGGATAAGGAAGCGCGGAAAGCCCCCACGCCACGGCGGGTGAGGGTTAACTTGCTGATGCGTGCCGCGACCGCGCGTACGCGGCGCAGCCGATGACGCCGGAATCGTCGCCGAGCGCCGCGGCGACGCAGCGGACGTTGTCGGCGGCGCCGGGGAGGGTGTACCGCTGGGCGAGTTCCCACACCCGCTCGATGTACGGGTCGCCGAGCGCGCCCGCGACGCCGCCGCCGATCACCACGACCTCCGGGCTGAGGAGGTTGACCACGCCGCCGACCGCGGCCCCGAGGGCGCGGGCGCCGTCGTCCACCAGCTGCACCGCCACCGGGTCGCCCTTCTGGTAGAACTCGGCGAGCTGCGAGCTACGCACCTTCGCCAGGTCCACGTTTTTCCACTCCTTGCGGACGCGCTTGGGGGCGTCGTCCAGTACGTCCTTGGCGCGCGTCATCATGTACTTCCGGCCGGCGATGCTCTCCAGGCTGCTGCCGCGCCGCCAGTGGACGATCATGTGCCCGACTTCGCCGGCGTTCCCGTTGAACCCGGTGAACAGGTCGCCGTTGAGGATCAACCCGCCGCCGACGCCGGTGCCGACGAACACGCCGAACACGTTGCGGGCGCCCATCGCGGCGCCGTGCGCGAACTCGCCGTAGGTGCCCATGCGCACGTCGTTCTCCAGCGTCACCGGCCACGGCCACGCGGCGGGCAGCAGCGGGGCGAGGTCCACGTCGTGCCATTCGAGGTTCGGGGCGAACTTGACCGTGGTGGTGCCGATGGCGATCTGGCCGGGGACGCCGAGCCCCATGCCGCGGACCTGCGTCGGGTCGATTCCGGTCTCCTTCAGGACGGCGTCGACGCCCGCGGCGATGCGGCCGACCACGCCGGCGGGGCCGTCGGCGGCGCCGGTCGGCTGCTTCGACTTGGCGAGGAGCTTGAGGTCGTTGTCGAAGAGGGCGGCGAGGATTTTCGTGCCGCCGAGGTCCACCCCAAGCCAGTAGCCGCCGCTCATACCGTTCTCCCTGCGCCGCGGGCCGATCAAGCAGCGCGGACGGCGCCATTCTAGAAGCGTTGCGGCGCGGCTCAACGCGATTCGCGGACGGCCCGGACGAAGCGCTCGACCTTGCCCGGGTCCTTCACGCCCGGCGAGCTCTCGACCCCGCTGGCGACATCGACGCCCCACGGCCGCACGGCCGCGACCGCCGCGGCGACGTTCTCCGGCGTCAGCCCGCCGGCGAGGATGACGGGCACACCGGGGTCGAACCCGGCGAGAAGGTGCCACGGCGCGACGTGTCCGGTTCCACCCATCTGGCCCGGCACGAACGAGTCGATCAGCACCGCGGCCGGTGTGCGTCCGGCGGCGCGGGCGGCTTCGACGAACCGGCGCACGGCGTCGAGTTGCCCGGCGTCGGCGACGCGGAAGGCGGGGACGTGGGCGAACGGGAACGGGTCGTCGGCCGGCGGGTGGTCGTCGTAGGTTTGGACGGCGCGGAGCCCGAGTTGGAACGCGACCGCGCACGCCTGCCGCATCGCCGCGCCGACGAACACGCCGACCGGTGCCGTAAACGGCGGCAGCCCACGCACGACCGCTGCGGCGGCAGTGGGGGCGAGGAACCGCGGCGACTTGGGGTAGAAGTTGAGACCGACGGCGTCGGCCCCCACCTCGGCGGCGTGCCGGGCGTCGGCCGGAGTCGTGACGCCGCAAATCTTGACGCGAACGGACTGCATGTCGCCTCGTCCCTTCCCCTTCGGTCGTTGCTGAACGGCTCTACCCGCCGAACCGCTGCCGCGCCAACGCGAGGGCGCCGTGGATCACGACCTCCTCGCCGAGCCCCGCGGGGACGATGTCGGTCAGGCCGGCGAACGGCGGGAACGCGGCGGCCGCGACGCGGCGGCGGAGCGGCTCGAAGAACAACTCCTCGCCCGTCAGCGACACGCCGCCCCCGATCACGACACGCCGCGGGCACAGGAGCTTGATCATCTGCCCGATCGCCTCGGCCAGCGCGTCGAGGGCCACGTCCAGAGCGTCGCTCCCGGCCGGGTCGCCGGCCGCCGCCGCGGCCGCGACGTCCTTCGCCGTCAGATCGCCGCCGACGGAACTGCGGAGTGCGGCGTAGCGGGGGTCGGCGTCGGCGAGGCGGTTCGCACGGGCCGCGATGCCCCACCCGGCGGCGTAGCTTTCCAGGATGTCGCCGTCGCGGACGCGCAGGTGGCCGATCTCGACGGCCCCGCGGCCGCACCCGCGGTACACCCGGTCGTCGATCACCAGCCCGCCGCCGATCCCGGTCCCGACGGTGATGTAGAACACGGGGCTGAACCCGCGCCCCGCACCGTGCCGGGCCTCGGCCAGCGCGGCCACGTCGGCGTCGTTGCAGATCACGGCGGGGAGGTCGGTCAGGTCCGACACCCACGCGGCGAGCGGGAAGTCGTCCCAGCCGACGACGTGGTGCGACTTGATGACGCGCTGCGTCGCGTCGTCCGTCGGACCGCCGAACCCGACCCCCACGCCGCGCAGGTCGGCGCGGGTGAGCCCGGCGGTAGCCAGGGTTTCGGGGACGGCCGTCTGGATTTGCCGGCGGATGCCGTCACCCCCTGCGGCGGAATCGACGGCCCCGCGCCACAGCGCGTGGAGCGTGCCGTCGCCGGTGCCGACGCCGAGTTGCAACTTCGTCCCACCGATCTCGATTCCGAGGAACATCAGCCCTCCGCGGAGGTACGGGGGTCGCCCGAGGTGTCGGTCGAGCCGGGTTTGCGTTGTCTTACCCCGGTCGCCGCCCCGGACAACCGGCCGCGGCGTCGATGCCACGGGAAGCCGGGGGCGACGCGTGGTACGCTTCGCCATGCTCCGACCCGCGACCGCCGCCGACACCGACGCCCTCGTCACGCTCACCGCGGGGACGGGGTTCTTCAAGCCGCTGGAACTCGACACGCTGCGCGAGGTGCTCGACGACTACCACGCGGGCAACGCCGACCTCGGCCACCGCTGCTTCGTGTGGGACGAGGCGGGCAGCCTCCTGGGCTACGTCTACCACGCTCCCGCCCCGATGACCGACCGGACGTGGTACCTCTACTGGATCGCCGTGGACGCCGCGCACCAGGGGCACGGCCTCGGCGGCAAACTGCTCGCGTTCGTCGAGGACGACGTGACCGGGCAGGGCGGTCGGCTGCTGCTGATCGAGACGTCTTCGACGCCACACTACGAGCCGACGCGCCGGTTCTACCGGAAGTACGGGTACGACCAGCCGGCGACGGTCCCCGACTTCTACGCCGACGGCGACGGGCTGGTGGTGTTCTCGAAGCGACTGGCGCGGCCGGCGGAATAGCGCGAACGCCCCTTGTCGCGGGCGCTATCATGGGGCGGCGGGGCGGTAGAACCGGACCAACCGGTCCCACCGGTCCGCCGGCCACGGAAGGCACTCCCCGGACACGACACAACACCCAAGACGCACCTCCATCCGGCACGATTACTGGGACTGACAGCGGGGACACCAGCGGGGCCGAAGGTCGGCCCCGGGACCCGCCCGCCCCAACGGCCCAAACCCCCGAGTCAGCCGTACCGGACTTCGCGGCCCCATCTTCGCGGGTTTTGCAAAGTCGGGCGGTTCCTCCGGTCGAAACAGGTTGCGTCGGAGCCGTCGCCTGCGGCACCCGGGCCACCCCCCCCGCCCCCCGAACCCGCCCGCCACCCCCCCGCCGGCGTCCGGGCCGCAGCGCCGGGACCGACCGGCCGGGATCGGCCCGGGTTGCGGACCCCCGTTGGTGATCCACAGCCCCACACCCGGCGCGGCGCGTAGGCCCGCGACCGAGGCCAGACACGCCGCCCGCCACGGATGGCCAGCTCACCGGCCCGCCCCATTCCCCCGGGGCGCGCCGGCCGTGCGGGGTGCGGGGTCGAGCGAGTTCAAACGGAGTGCCTCGCGATGAAAAAGGTGTTCACCACCGGACAGGTCGCCAAGATCTGTAAGGTCGCCCCCCGGACGGTGTCCAAGTGGTTCGACTCCGGTCGCCTCAAGGGCTACCGGATCCCCGGCTCGCAGGACCGGCGGATCCCCCGCGAGCAGCTGATCCGGTTCCTCAAGGAACACGGGATGCCGCTCGGGGAGCTCGAGGAGGAGGAGTGGCACAAGGTGCTCCTCATCGGCACCGAGAAGCTGTTCAACGACCGCATCAAGGAGCTGCTCCCCGAGGACGAGGACTACAAGTTCCAGTACGCCAACAGCGGGTTCGAGGCGGGGATGCTCGCCGGCAACTTCCAGCCGGACACGATCATCATCGACCTGGGCCTGGGCCGCAGCGAGGCCATCCAGATCGTCGCCCGGCTGCGGGCCGACGAGACCCACACCGGGACGCTGATCGTCGGCCTCGCCAGCGAGGACGAGGCCGCCCCCGAGCAGCTGGCGCAGTTCGGCTTCAACGACGCCTTCAAGAAGCCGTTCGACGTGGCCCTGCTCGGCGAGAAGATCCGCGCCATCGCCGACGCCAAGCGCGACGACTGAGGCGGGACCCGTTCGCCGCGTACAAAGCCCGGGGACGGCCGTCCCCGGGCTTTCACGTTGGGGGTGCCATGAACCGGCGCGCCTTCCTGTCGCTGTCCGCCGTGTCGCCGCTCACGCACCTGCTCGCTCAGGAGCGGCTGCCGCGCGGCGAGGTCGCCGCGGACGTGGTGATCGTCGGCGCCGGCGTCGGCGGCGTGGCGTGTGCCCTGGCCGCGGCCCGCAACGGCCTCCGCGTCGTGCTCACCGAGCCGTACGACTGGATCGGCGGGCAACTCACCTCGCAAGCCGTGCCGCCCGACGAGTACCCGCAGGTCGAAACACTTCCCTGCACCCGACTGTACGGCACGTTCCGCACGAAGGTCCGCGACTTCTACCGCCGCAATTACCCGCTCACCGACGCGGCGCGGGCCAGGCCGGACCTCAACCCCGGGAGCGGCACCGTCTCGAAGCTGTGCCACGAGCCGCGGGTGGCGCTCGCGGTGCTGCTCGAACTCCTCGCCCCGCACCTGAGCACCGGCCGCGTCCGCCTCCTGTTGGGGTACTCGCCGCTCTCCGCGGACATGGACGGCGACCGCGTTCGTGCGGTGACGGTGGTCGCCCCGGCGGGCCGGCCGGTGGCGCTCGTCGCCCCGTACTTCGTGGACGCGAGTGAGACCGGCGACCTCCTCCCGGTCACGCGCACCGAGTACGTCACGGGCTCCGAGTCGCGCCGCGACACGGGCGAGCCGCACGCCGCGGACGTGGCGAACCCGCGGAATCATCAGGCGTTCACCGTTTGCTTCGCGATGGACCACGTCGAGGGGGCGGACCACGTCGGACCCGAGCCCGACGGCTACCGCCGCTGGCGCGACTACTTGCCGCGGATGACGCCGGCGTGGCCGGGACCGCTGTTCTCGTGGACGATGAGCCACCCGGTCACGCTCCGCCCACGCGACATGGGCTTCGACCCCGCCGGCCGGCTGCCGCGCGAGGTGCCGAACCTGTGGACGTACCGCCGCATCGTGGACCGGGCGAACTACGCCGAGGGTACGTTCGCCGGCGACGTGTGCCTCGTGAACTGGCCGCAGAACGACTACTGGCTCGGCAACCTGTTCGACGTGCCGGCCCCGGCCGCCGCCGACGCGCTCACGGCCGCGCGGTCGTTGAGCCGCTGCCTGTTCCACTGGATGCAAACCGAGGCACCTCGCCCCGACGGCCGCCGGGGCTGGAAGGGGCTGCGGCTGCGCCCCGAAATCACGGGCACCGAGGACGGGCTGGCGATGGCGCCCTACGTGCGCGAGAGCCGCCGCATCAAGGCACTGTTCACCGTCACCGAGAACCACGTCGGCACCGACGCGCGGGCGCGGGCGACGGGGAAGAAGTCGGGCGAGTTCACCGCGGAACCGTTCCCGGATTCGGTCGGCGTCGGCAGCTACCGCATCGACCTGCACCCGTCGAGCGGGGGCGACAACTACGTGGACGTGAGTTCGCTGCCGTTCCAGATTCCGCTCGGGTGTCTGCTGCCGCAGCGGGTCGAGAACCTGTTGCCGGCGTGCAAGAACATCGGCACGACGCACGTCACCAACGGCTGCTACCGGCTCCACCCCGTCGAGTGGACGATCGGCGAGGCGGTAGGTGAACTGGTGGCGTTCGCGACCGCCCGCCGGCGGAACCCGCGCCAGGTCCGCCGCGACCCGGAGTTGTTGAAGGACTACCAGGCCGCGCTGACGAAGGCCGGGTTCGTGCTGGCGTGGCCCGACGGCGTGGCGAAACAGCCGCGCTGAGCGGTCCGTATGCTACCCCGATGAACAGCATCCCACTCGCCGGCGGCGGCCGGCTTCCGGCCGTCGGGCTCGGCCTCTGGAAGGTGCCGAACGCCGACGCCGCGGGGGTCGTGGCCGAGGCGATTCGGCTCGGCTACCGCCACCTCGACGCCGCGTGCGACTACGGCAACGAGGCGGCTGTCGGCGACGGAATTCGCGCGGCGCTGGCGGCGGGCCATTGCCGGCGCGACGACCTGTGGGTCACGTCGAAGTTGTGGAACACGTACCACGCGCCGGAACACGTCCGACCCGCGCTGGAACGCACGCTGGCCGACCTGAAACTCGACTCCCTCGACCTGTACCTGGTCCACTTCCCGATCGCGCAGGCGTTCGTGCCGTTCGAGACGCGCTACCCGCCGGGCTGGTTCTTCGACCCGGCCGACCCCGCCGGCGGGATGCGGTTCGCGCCCGTGCCGCTGGCCGAGACGTGGAGGGCGATGGAGGACCTGCACGCGGCCGGACTCGTGAAGCACATCGGGCTGTGCAACGTCGGCACGTCCCAGTTGCGCGACCTAATCGCCGGATGCCGCGTCCGTCCCGCCGTGTTGCAGGTCGAACTCCACCCGTACCTCACGCAGGAGAAGCTCGTCCGCTTCTGCCACGCGGAGGGAATCGCGGTAACGGCCTTCTCCCCGCTCGGGGCGCCGTCCTACGTCCCGCTCGGCATGGCAACACCGGACGAGTCGGTGATGGATGAACCCGTCGTGATGTCCGCCGCGGCGCGCACCGGGCGGACGGCGGCGCAGGTACTACTGCGATGGGGTGTGCAGCGCGGCACGGCTGTGGTGCCGAAGACGGGTCGTGTCGAACGACTGGCCGAGAACCTGGCGGTGTTCGACTTCTCGCTGACCGACGCGGAGATGGCGGCGATGTCGGGGTTGAACCGGAATCGTCGCTTCAACGACCCCGGCGTGTTCGCCGAGGCCGCGTTCAACACCTTTTGCCCGATCTACGAGTAGCGCAGGGTTACCGAGTGGGCACGGTCAAGACCAGTGCCGTGGTCGCCCAGCCGGTCGCGGCGGCGGAGATGAACTGGTCCTTCTCGTGCGGGAAGCCGCTCTCGTAGTACGGCTGGAACGGTTTGCTCCGCGAGCGGACGTGCCACGACCCGTCCGCCGCCTGCGCCCGCAACAAGAAGTCCACGCCGCGGGCGTACGCGGGGTGGTCGGCCGGCAACCCCCCGGCCTCGCGCAGCGCCACGAGCGCGGTCCCGGTCGCGTAGGCGTCGGTGGTCAGCGTGTCGAGCTGGCGCCAGCCGCCGTCGGGCTGCTGCGTCTTGAGTAACTCCCACGCGGCCGCGGCAATTTCCGTCTCACTCGCACCCGCCGCCTTCAGTCCGAACAGCCGGAAGACGCGATCTTCGGTATCGGCGGGGCGTGTCTTCAGGAGCCAGCCGCGGGCCGCCGTGGCCCGCTTCTCGGCGCGCTCGCGCTGCTCCGCGGTCGCCCACTTCTTCACCGCGCGGACGGCGAGCGCCGTCGTGGCGAAGCTACTCGCTTCCGTCGGCGGTCGGTTCGACCCGGTGCGCCAGTGGTCGCGGTCGGTTTGGGCCTGGAGTAGGTACTCGACGACGGCCGCGGTGTTCTCGTCGGCCGCGTGGCCGGCCTGTTCCAGCGCGAACAGCAGGTAGCCCGCGGTGTCCACGCCGCCGCCCGTCCCCTGACCCTTCAGGTAGCGCTCGCGGTTCGCGGCCGCGAACCCCACGACGTGTTCGGCCTGCGCCTTGAATAGCGCGTCCGGCGCGGCGAAGCCGCGGCCGACGGCGGCGCGGTGGGCCATTAGCGCCGGCGCCTGGTTGTGGCAGGCGAAGCACGATTTCTGCTCCGCGTGGCCGGCCGCGGCCTTCGCCAGCAACGGCAGCGCCTTCGCGGCCCCCACCCGCTCGGGGGACGGGGGGTGGGGCAGGGGGAGCAGCGTCAGGGTGAGGGCGGCGAACACGGGTGCCTCCGGTGTGGTTACTTCTTGCCGGACCCCAGCGACCACTCGAAGAAGGTGTACAGCGCCGCGTTCGACTCCTCGCTCGGGTCGTGCTTCGGCCGCGTCGTCAGCGCGACGCGGTTCTCGACGCCGATCAGCCGGTTCACCGCGACGCTGTGGTTCAGAGCCTGCCAGCGCTCGACCGGGTCCTCGGCCCCGCCGGACGCGAGGAACGGCCGCGGCGCCATCAGCGCGTGCAGTTCGTGCAGGTCGCGCTTCTCGTCCATCATCCGCTTGTACGGCCCGGTGCGCGGGTTCTTGTCGTTCGGGATGCCGCGGCCGCGCTGCTCGGCCTTGCCCGGCTCGAAGCCCAGGTACCACGGCTCCCAGTAGTTCACGTTCGACCGCGCCTCGTCGAACACGATGCCGGGGTCGGACCACGCCCCGGCGGCGAAGCGGTCGAACAGGCACGCCGCGAACATCGCCCACTTGCCGCCGTAACTGTGCCCCGTGATGCCGATGCGGGACCGGTCCACGAACGAGAGCGACGTGAGCAACTGGTAGCAGTTCGCGGCCTCGTAGGCGTGGAACGACAGCGGCTGAATGCGGCACGTCTCGCGCGCCGGGTAGTACGTGTTCGGGTCGCCGCCGATGGAAAGAGCCACGAACCCGCGGCGGGCGAGTTGGATGGCGAAGTCGCGGAACGGCCCCTTGCCTTTCCCAATGCCCGTGTCCGCCTCGTAGAAGACGACCACGACCGCCGGGAACGGCCCCGGCCCGTCCGGCACCAGCAGGTAGGCGTCGTCTACGACGCGGCCCGGCGCCGTCTCGATTCTCACGCGGTGCTGCGTGACGTTCTCGCGCTTCTCCTTCGAGACGTACTCCAGCCTCGGCCGCTCGATCAGCGGCGGCCACGCGCCCATCTGCCCGTGCCAGTACGTCAGCAACTCGCCGCGCCGCCTCATCCAGTCGGCGGGCGTGCGGACGGGGCTACCGTCGTCGAACAGGAGCGGCGAGCGGTGCGAGCCGAAGTCTTTCTCCAACTCCGGCGGCGGGCGGAAGTACTTCGCAATCGACGCGGGCGGCTCGCCCGTCGGCGCGGCGGAACCGGCCGGGGCGATGACGACGGCAGCGGCGAGGAGTGGGAACAAGACGCGGGGGAGCATGGGCGCCTCGTGCGTTACAGCCGGCGGGCGAAGTGGACCTGGCGGGCCACCTCGACGAACCCGCACGCCGGGTACAGGTGGTTGCCGACCACGTTCTGGGCCATCGTCTCGATCACCGCGTAGCTCAGCCCGGCGGTGCGGAAGTGGTCGAGGGCGTGCTCGATCAGCCGCCGGCCGAGGCCGAGGTTCCGCGCGTCCGCGGCCACTGCCAGGTTCGGGATGCGGCCCCGGCCGGTCTCGCGGTCGGAGCGAGTGGACACGTACCCGACCACCCGACCGTCCGCCTCCGCGACGAACATGCCGCCCGAGTCCGCGGCCACGTCCTCGTCGACGTGCCGGGCCTTCCGCCACTGCCAGTCGTGCCCGTGGAGGGCGCCGAGCGCGTCCTCCACGTTCTGCTCCAGCGTCACGCCCGCGAACGCGGACACCGTCAGCTCCCGCAGCGCGGGGAGGTCGTCGGGCCGGTAGGGGCGGATGACCACGTCCACGGCGGGGCTCACGCGAGGATGTCGCGGACGACCTTGCCGTGCACGTCGGTCAGTCGGTAGTCGCGGCCCTGGAAGCGGTACGTCAGCCGGGTGTGGTCGAAGCCCAGGCAGTGCTGCAACGTCGCCTGCAGGTCGTGGACGTGAACCTGGTCGCGGCCGACGCGGAAGCCGAGTTCGTCGCTCTCGCCGTGGGTGTGGCCGCCCTTGATGCCGCCGCCGGCGAGCATGAGCGAGAAGCAGTCCGGGAAGTGGTCGCGGCCGAGCACCTGTCCGGCGGCGGTGCGTCCCTCGCGGAACGGCGTGCGGCCGAACTCGCCGCCCCACACCACAAGCGTGTCGTCGAGCAGGCCGCGGGCCTTCAGGTCCTTGATGAGCGCCCCCACGGCGCGGGATGTGACCGTCCCCTTGCGGGTGAGGCCGTCGCGGATGTCCTCGTTCGGGTTCGTGCCGTGGAAGTCCCAGCCCCAGTCGAACAGTTGGACGTAACGCACGCCGGCCTCGACCAACCGCCGGGCCAGGAGGCAGTTGTTGGCGAACGTGCCGGCCCCCGGCTGCGCCCCGTAACTCTCCAGCACCTTCGCCGGCTCGCGGCCGATGTCCATGACTTCGGTGGCGCTCATCTGCATGCGGAACGCCATCTCGTACTGCGCGATGCGGGTCTGCGTCTCGGGGTGGCCGAGCTCGGCGGCCTGCTGCTCGTTCAGGTCGCGGAGGGCGTCCAGCCCGAGTCGGCGGGTGTCGCGGTCGAGGCCGGGCGGGTCGGAGAGGTACAGCACGGGTTCGCCGCGGGAGCGGCACTGCACGCCCTGGAACACGCTCGGCAGGAACCCGCTGCCCCAGCAGCCCTGGCCGCCGCTCGGCTGCACGCCGTTCGAGATCAGCACCACGAACCCGGGCAGGTTCTGGTTCTCGCTGCCGAGGCCGTACGTCGTCCAGCAGCCGAAACTCGGCCGGCCCTGCCGCGCGAACCCGGTGTACAGCAGCAACTCGGCGGGGGCGTGGTTGAACTCGTCGGTCTTCATCGAGCGGATGACGGTTACGTCGTCGGCGACGGCGTGGAGGCCGGGGATGGCGTCGGACATCCACACGCCGCTCTTGCCGTGCTGCCGGAACGGCTGCTTGGTGCCGAGCAGCTTCGGCACGCCGGACGTGAACGCGAACCGCTTGCCGCGCAAGTACACGTCGGGGCAGTTCTCGCCGTCGTGGCGGACGAGTTCGGGCTTGTAGTCCAGCAGGTCGAGGTGCGGCGGGGCGCCGGACATGTGGAGGTAGATCACCCGCTTCGCCTTCGGGGCGAAGTGCGGCGCCCGCGGGGCGAGCGGCCGGGCGGGGTTGATCGGGATGTCGTCGGCGCGGGCGTAGTCGGCCAGCGCCAGGGCGCCGAGCCCGAGGCCCGAAGCGCCGAGGAACTGGCGGCGGGTGGCGGCCTGGAGGTGTGCATTGGGATCCATTGACAGCTCCACGAGCGACCGGATCGATAGCCCTGTGGGACGTCCGGTCCCACCGCGCTCGGCGATCCTGGCTCGCCGTCAGCGCTTCATGAACATCTCGTCCAGATTCAGCAGCACGCTCGCCACCGTCGTCCACGCGGCGGCGTCGGCGGCGTCCAGCCCCGCGGGGAGCGGGCCCAGCGGGTTCGTGGCGAGTTGCGACGCTTCGCGCGGTCTTTGGCGAAGGTCGACGCGGGCGTCGGCGTACAGCTTCGCCAGCCGCGACACCTCGGCGTCGGTCGGCGGGCGGGTCAGCGTCGTGCGAACCGCGTACGCCGCCTTCTCGGCCGGCGTCGCGCCGCCGTCGCGGACGACGCGACGGGCCAGCGCCTGCGCCGCCTCCACGTACACCGGGTCGTTCATCGTCACGAGCGCCTGCAGCGGCGTGTTCGTGCGGGCACGCCGGACCGTGCAGGCGTCGCGGTTCGGGGCGTCGAACGTGCTCATCGACGGGTACGGGTTGGAGCGCGCCACTCGGTGTAGACGCCGCGGCGGTAGCGGTCCTCGCCGGTGCTCGGCTGCCAGTCGATCGACCGGCCGAACGCCGCGCTCAGCCCCAGGCTCGGCTGCGGCGGCTTCACCGACGGGCCGTTCATTTTCGGCGACAGTAGCCCGGCCGCGGACGAGCGCTGGTCGCGACCATCTCGGCCGTCAGCCGCACCCGAGGGCCGCGGGCCAGGAGCCGGTTCTCCGGGTCGCGCTCGACCAGCGCCGGCGTCACCCGCGACGACTGCCGGTACGCCGCCGACGTGACCAGCAGTTTCAGGACGCCTTCAGGTCCCAGTCCGTGCGGACGAGTTCGGTGGCGAGCCAGTCGAGCAGTTCCGGGTGCGTCGGCGCTCCCTTGGGTGCCGAACTCCTCGCTCGTGCGAACCAGGCCGGTGCCAAAGACCTGCTCCCAGAACCGGTTCGCCACGACGCGGGCGGTCAGCGGGTTGTCCTTGCTCACGAGCCACCGGGCGAAGGCGAGGCGGTTCCGCGGGGCGTACTTCGCGTAGCGGGGTGGAACGCCGCGGGGACGTTCCTTGACCTCGTCGCCGAGGTCCTCGAAGTTCCCGCGGTGCTGGAGGCGGGTCTTCTCCGCCGGTGCTCTCCTCCAGTTCCTCATGACGGGGAACCGTAGAGGCCGGTTTCAGGGCGGCCGCCTGCTTTTTCGCCGCCTCGGCGGGCCGCCTTCAACCCGGCCTGCACGAGCCGCCGGCTGGCCGACGCGCATCGCCTTCTCGGCCGCGGCGGCTTTCGCCTCGGCGGCGGTCCGCTTCGCCTTCTTCGCGGGCGTGTCGCCGAGTTCGAGGACGGGGGTTTCGTCCGCCCGGTCGGCGTCGGCCGTGTTGTTGAAGAACGCGAACAGGCCGAAGAACTCGCGCTGCGTGAGCGGGTCGTACTTGTGCGTGTGGCACTGGGCGCAGGCGATCGACGTGCCCATCCACACCGTGAACGTCGTGTTCACGCGGTCCACCACGGCGACGTTGCGGAACTCCTCGTCGTTGGTCCCGCCCTCGTTGTTCGTCAGCGTGTTCCGGTGGAACGCCGTCGCCGTGAGTTGGTCCGCGGTCGGGTTCGGCAGCAGGTCGCCGGCCAGCTGCTCGACCGTGAAGCGGTCGAACGGCAGGTTGTCGTTGAACGCCCGGATGACGTAGTCGCGGTACTTCCAGATCGTCCGCGGCGGGTCGTCGGCGTAGCCGGCGCTGTCGGCGTAGCGGGCGAGGTCGAGCCACATCCGCGCCCAGTGCTCGCCGAACCGCGGGCTCGCCAGCAGTCGGTCCACCTGCCGCTCGTAGGCGTCGGCGGCGGCGTCCTTGGCGAACGCCTCGGCCTCGGCCCACGTCGGCGGCACGCCGGTGAGGTCGAGGGCGACGCGGCGGAGCAGGGCGTAGCGGTCGGCCTCCGGCTGCGGGCTCAGCCCCTCGCGTTCGAGCCGGTAGTGGATGAACGAATCGACCGGCGTGCGCGTCGCGTGCTTCGTGGCCGGCACCGCCGGCCGCGTCGGCGGCACGTACGCCCAGTGCGCCGCGTACGCGGCCCCCTGCTTCACCCAGCGGTCGAGGACGTCGGTCTCGCGCGGCGTCAGCTTCTTCCCGGACTTCGCCGGCGGCATCACCTCGCTCGGCTCCTTGCTGTGGACCCGCGCGAGCAACTCACTCTTGGCCGGATTCCCGGGCACGACCGCGGCGAGCACGCCGTCCTTCGTGTCGA
>JBGAQM010000545.1:0-2725 GCA_044220735.1 Urbifossiella sp.
GCGCCAGGAACCCGCGGCCCGGCCGGTGATTACCGGGCCCCGTATACTTCGACGCCGTTCCCGGCCGGGGCGATCGACCGGTCGGCCGGCGCACGACCATTCGCGCGAGGACCCGCCCGTGGCCGTCCTGACATCCCAGTGGGAAGCGGTGCTCGACGAGTTGCTCACAACCTGCGAGCGCCGGGCCGGGCGGGCGCAGGGCCTTCCGCACTGCGCGATCTGCGCGCGGTACGCGGCCGCGTCGCCGGCGTTCGAGGGCGTCCTGTCGCTGCTGGAGACGCTCCCCGCCGCGGAGCAGGGGGACGCGCTCGCGACCGCCGCGGCCCGACTCGCCGCGGTGCCGGCGGGCCAGCGGGGCCAGCAGGTGACGGCCGCGAACTTCGGCCCACTCCTCGACTCGCCCGGCTGGCCGCTCGTCCGCAGCCTCGTCATCGACCTGGGGAGCGAGGACACCGCCCGGTTCCTTGCCCACCCGCGGCTCGCCGGCGTCGAAGAACTCACGCTCCTCGGCTTCGCCTACGGCAACGCCGTCGCCGGGGCGGCGTTCACCGCGGCGCTCCTCGGCGCGAACCTGCCGACCCTCCGCGCCCTCACCCTCCACTCGACCGACCTGGCGGACGAGGACCTCGCGGCCTTCTGGGCGTCGCCGTTCGCCGCCCGGCTCGACCGGATCGCGGGCGTCGCCTACCGCGGCGAGGCGCTCCCGCACGCGCTCGCGGCGACGGAGATTCAGTTACCGGGGGCGTGGGACAGGGACGGCCGGTTCGACTACCTGCTGCGGCTGATCGCGCCGGGAGCCACGCCGCACCTGCGGACCCTCCGCCTCGGCACCTACTACGCCGAGCGGTCGGCCCTCGGGGTGCTCGAACTCCTGGAGGGTCACCGCCGCGAGTTCGAGCGGATCGCCGAACTCGAGGTCGCCGTCTACGGGCGGAACGAGGCGACGGAGCAGCGGCTCCGCACCGTGAGCTGGCCGGCGACGATGAAGGCGGTTTCGTGGTCGTGGCACTCCGGCCACGGAACCATCGTCGGCCTCGACGGCGACACGCACCGCGTCTACCGCCCCGACGCCGGTGAGGGCGTCGCGGGTTGCGACACGGTCACCCACTACCCCGGCCTCGCCGTGGAGTTGGCCCACGCCGGCGACCTGTCGCGGTCGCTGGTGGAGTTGAAGCTGATCGCCCCGCCGGCGGCGGCGCTCGCGGAGTTGCTGGCCGCCGTCGGCCGCTTCGACCGCCTCACGCGGCTGTGCGTCGTCTACCCGTTCAGCGAGGCCCAGCTCCCGCGCTTTCTCGCGGCGGTGGAACACGTCGCCCAGGTCGAAGTCTACCTGACGATGAAGACGGGGTGCTTCACCACACAGTACCGCAAGGAGCACGAGGACGAGTACCGCTCCGACGTGTCGCCCCGGTTCCTGCTGGAAACGGTCGCCGCCGGGCGCCAGCTGAGCATCTATTCCGACGCGCTGGAGGTGAGCCGGGGGCCGTCGGGGTTCGAGCACGTCACGGCGAAGACGGACGAAGCCGTCCGGGAACTCGCGGCGTTCGAGAACGACGCCCCCGTCGAGTCGCTGACGATCGGCGTGACGCTGTCGGCGCGGGCGGCGAAGGCTCTGGCGGGAAGCACGCTCCTGGGCCGCACGTACCGGCTGAACATCGAGGAGGGATTCGCCGACGAGGCCGCGGTGGTTCTGGCGGGGTGTCCCCAGTTGCGGGGCGTCCGGGTGCTGCGACTGACCGGGTTCCGCACGATCTCCGCGGAGGGATTCGCGGCGGTGATCGGATCGCCGCACCTCGCCGGGGTGCTCGACCTGAGTCTGGGGCACGTCCCCGACGGCAGCGACCGGGCGCTGGCCGCGTCGCCGCTGCTGCCCCGGCTCGTGGCCCTCGACCTGTACAACGACCGCAAGTCCGACGCTCTGCCCGCGTCCGGCCGGCTCCGCTCGCTCCGCCGGATCAGCGAGTGGCTGTCGATGAGCGTTTCCGAGGACGGCCGACTGGCCCGGAAGTGGCTGACTGCCGGCGTCGCCGTCCCCTTCCGCGCCCAGCTCCGGCGGTTCGTGGACTGGGTCTACCGCGTCCCCGGGGAACCGCTCGACGAGTTACTCACCCGCCTCGAACACGCCGGGGGCGAGGACGACGTGAAAGAGCGCCTCCGGGACGTGGTCGCCCGCGCGTTCGCCGGCACGCCGGTCCCGGACGGCGTGCCATTCACGGACCTCAACGCGGAGCGGCAGGCCGCGCTGCGGTCGATCATCAGGGTGGACGGGCATTACTGGTGCGTCAGCGGGTTGTTGCGGCCGGTCTTCGAGAGCTACGGGCTGCCCGGCTTCGAGCGCGTTCAACTCGAACGCTACGTGGCGGGGAAGAACATCTGGGGCCACGACGGGGAGTGAGGCCGGCGTCTCGAACGTGCGGAGGCCGGCCGAGGACCCCGGGCTGGGTTCACTCCGCACACACGGGTTCGACTCATTCCACTCGTGCGGAAGTCGGCCCGACTCGTTTTTCTCACTCCGTTGCTTGCACGCCGTGCCCGCCGCGGGTAGAACTCGTCTCACGTCGGTCGGAGGTCATCGGTTTAGCTCGGCTGCTCTGCAGCGGGGTGATGTTGCGTCACCCGAGCGCTTGGTCCGCCATGCGTCACGAGGAAGGCTGTTCCAGGGCCGCTATCGTCCAGCACCACCACCAGGGTGGGGCGGCCTGGTTCAACCCCGCGGTTCGTGGTT
>JBGAQM010000546.1:0-2682 GCA_044220735.1 Urbifossiella sp.
GGACTGGAGAGCGATGCGGCCGCGCGTCAGGTTGCAGTCGGTGCCGCCGTTCACGACGCGGCCGTTCACCGCCAGCTCGACCGACCCTCCGCGGCACGCGATGCGGTAGTCGTTCCACTCGCCCGCCGGCCGCTCCACGTCCTCGTCCTTCGGGCTCCGCCAGACGTGGCGCTTCGTCTTGTCGTCGGCGTCGCGGCGGGCGGGGTCCACGGTCAGCTTCACCTCGGCGGCGGTCTGGAGCCAGATGTCGCCGGCCCGGCCGGCCCGCAACTGCGCCTCGACGCTCACCGGCCACACCACGTCCGCCTTCTGGACGTGGAGCAGCACGCCGCTGTTGCCGCCCTTCAGGCCCGCCGGGTAGCGCCACTTCAGTGACAGCTCGTAGTCGCCGTACTCGGCCTCGGTGGCGAGGTAGCCCGTCGGCCGGCCGGTGCCGCGGAGCACGCCGTCCTTCACCGTCCAGGTGTCCTTCGCGTCGATCGGCGTGGTCGGGCCGTCCTTTACGAGCCGGGCGAACGCCTTCCAGCCGGTCAGGTCCTTGCCGTTGAACAGCGGCGCCGGGGCGGGCGCGCCGCCGGCGGCGAGGGTGGCGAGGGCGGCGAGCGCGGCGACCGACAGGGGGATTCGCATGGGGTGGCTCCGGGGGGCGGGTCGGGGGCATTGTCGGGGGGGCGGCCGTATCATGCCCGCGAGTCACCTTCCCCGTCCCGCCGGAGACCCGCCATGTCCCGCCCGTTCCTCGCCGCCGTGCTGGCGGCCCTGCTCGTCGGCGCGGCCGGGGCCGCCGACCCGGCCTTCGACAAGGCGCTGCGCGACTCGCTGGCCGCCGTCCACAACTCCGGCGCCGACCTGTACAACCAGGGGAAGGACTTCCCCGGCGCGTACCGCATGTACGAGGGCGCCCTCCGCACCTCCCAGCCGCTGCTGGCCCACCGCCCCGACACCCAGAAGAAGATCGCCGACGGCCTCGCCGCCGCCGAGAAGGAACGCGACGCGGCGAAGAGGGCGTTCCTCCTCCACCAGACGATCGAGGCCGTCCGCTCCGACCTGAAGGAGCCGACGAAGGCCGCGGTGACCCCGGAACCGAAGAAGACGGTGACGCCCGAGCCGGTGCCGATGAAGACGAAGACGCCGGAGCCGGAGCCGAAGAAGACCGTGACGCCGGAGCCGAAGAAGACCGTGACCCCGGAGCCGGAGCCGAAGAAGACCGTGACCCCGGAGCCGAAGAAGGTGGTGCCGGAGATGCCGCCGACGGTGAAGGGCGTGGTGACGTACAAGGGGCAGCCGGTGCCGAACGCGAACGTGTTGTTCGCGTCGATCGACCGCCTCAACGTGCCGCCGGTCCTCGCCGGGACCGACGCGAAGGGCGCGTACGCGCTGAACCTCGTCGCCGGGCGGTACGCGGTGTCGGTCACCGCGTCGGCCAACGGCAAGGAGGTGCTGCCGCCGCGGTTCAACGCCGTCGCCACGTCCGGGCTGACGGTCGTGGTCCCGGCCGGGTCGAGTACGTTTAACCTCGACCTCCAGTGACGCGCCCCGAGGTGCTGATCGCCGGCGCCGGCCCGACCGGGCTGGTGCTGGCGCTGTGGCTCGCCCGCGCCGGCGTCCGCCCGCGGGTGATCGACAAGGCGCCCGGCCCCGGCCTCGCCTCGCGGGCGATGGCCGTGCAGGCCCGCCCGCTCGAATTCTACCGGCAACTCGGCATCGCCGACGGCGCCGTCGCCGGCGGGCTGCTCATGACCGGCGCCCGCTTCTGGGAGCGCGGTCGGCTCGCCGCCCTCCTCCCGCTCGGCGCCATCGGCGCCGGCATCAGCCCGTTCCCGATGGTCCTCAGCTACCCGCAGGACGACCACGAGCGCTTCCTGCTGGCGCGCCTCGGCGAGGCCGGCGTCGCGGTCGAGTGGAACACCGAACTCGTCGGCCTCCGCCAGACCGCCGACCGCGTCCACGCCCGCCTCCGGGCCGGGGGCGCCGAGACGGAAACCGACTGCGCCTACCTGTGCGGGTGCGACGGCTCGCACAGCGCCGTGCGGCGCGCGCTCGGCGTCGGCTTCCCCGGGGCGAAGTACGACAGCCGGTTCTACGTCGCTGACGTGGCCGGCGAGGGCTGGTCGCCGGGGCCGTTCATCAACGTCAGCCTGGGGAAGGGCACGTTCTGCCTCGGCTTCCCCGTCCGCCGCGAGGGCATGGTCCGGCTCATCGGCATCCTGCCGCCGGAACTCGCGGAGCGCGACGACCTCACCTACGACGACGTGCGGCCGATCCCGGAACAGCTCCTCGGCCTGCGCACGACCGACGTGAACTGGTTCTCGACGTACCACGTCCACCACCGCGTCGCGGAGCGGTTCCGGGCGGGGCGGGTGTTCCTGTCCGGCGACGCGGGGCACGTCCACAGCCCGGCCGGCGGGCAGGGGATGAACACCGGCATCGGCGACGCCGTGAACCTGGCGTGGAAGCTCGCCGCGGTGCTGCACGGGAAGGCGGCGCCGGTCGTGCTCGACAGCTACGAGGCGGAGCGGCAGCGGTTCGCGCGGACGCTGGTGTCGTCCACCGACCGGGCGTTCGGCCTCCTGGTCGGCGGTGGCGTCCCGTCGTGGCTGATGCGGCGGGTGGTGCTGCCGCGGGTGCTGCCGATCGCCGTGAAGGTGCCGGCGGTGCGGCGGGCGATGTTCGGGCTGATCT
>JBGAQM010000547.1:0-2676 GCA_044220735.1 Urbifossiella sp.
CGCGGTGCAACGCCACAAGCGGCGGAAGAGGGGCGTTACTTCTTGTCGTCCTTCTTGCCGTACTCGATCTTGGCGGTGCCGAGGGCGGCCTTGAGGGCGTCCACGGCCTTCACCGCGTCCTCCTTCGTGGCGTACCCGGTGGCGCTGCCGCCGAGGTACTTCCCTTCCGCGTCGCGGACGGTGAACCGGAACTTGCCGTCCTTGCTCTCGTTCACCTCGATGGTGCCGCCCTTGGCGGGCGGGGCAACCTTGGTGGTGTCCTTCTTGGTGTCCTTCTTGTCCTGGGCGGGGGCCACGCCGCCGGCGCCGGCCAGGCCGACGACCAGGGCCGCGGCGCAGAGGCCGCTGAGCAACTTCGTCACGGAGAGACTCCTCGGAGGGGAACGGGGGCGGCGCGAGTCGGCGCCCGAGGCGATTATCGCGCCCCACCCACGACGCGGCAAGGAAAAGGATCAGCCCGGCGCCGGGCGAACGGGGAACAGCAGCGCCACCGGGACGGTGAATCCGGGGAGTAATGGACTCGTCAGCGTGTCGGCGGGGCCGAACACGGCCGGGACCGCGGGTGGGGCGTGGACGGTCACCGTGCGGTCGTCGGGGTCGAGCACCCACACGACTCGCACCCCGGCGTCGAAGTACTCGTCGCGTTTGCCCAGCACCTCGGGGGTGGTGTCATTCTTGCTGCGGATCTCGACCACGATCTCGGGTATCGTTTCGAGATAGCCCTCGGTCGTGACGCGGACGGGCTGGGAGGCCTTGAGGACGAACGCAGCGTCCGCCCCGACGACACGGTCCGGGTTACGGCGGAGCAGGATGCCGACCTCGACCCAGCCCTCGCCGAGGCCGAGCTCCTCGGCGTGCGTGTCGAGGTAGCGGCCGACCTTGTACTGCGTTCGGCCGTGGATGTCGCCGGGCGGGGGCATGACCACGAGCCGCCCGTCGTCGAGTTCGTACCGCACGTCCCCGGACGATAGCGTCGTGGGAAACATGGCCAAGTCGGCGGCGGTCAGCAGACGCGGGCCTGTCCGCGTGCGGGCGGCGGGCGGCGGGATCGCAACCGGCGGCAGTGTGGCGGTGGTCATGCCGCGATTCTACACCTTCGGGCGGCGGGTGTGCCAGTCGGTCGCGGCCTCGTACATCCGCGCCGCCCGCAGCAGCCGCTCCTCCTCGAACGGCGGCGCCAGCAGCTGCAACCCGATCGGCAAGTTGTCCTTGGTGAACCCGCACGGGATGCTCACGCCGGGGATGCCGGCCAGGTTGCACGACACCGTGTACACGTCCGACAGGTACATCGCCAGCGGGTCGCCCGACTTCTCCCCCGCCTTGAACGCCGCGGTCGGCGTCGTCGGCCCCATCACCACGTCGCACTTCTCGAACGCCTCGTCGTAGTCCTTCTTCACCAGCCGCCGCACCTTCAGCGCCTTGACGTAGTACGCGTCCTTGTACCCGCTGGAGAGCACATAGGTGCCGATCATGATGCGCCGCTGCACCTCGGGGCCGAACCCCTCGCCGCGGCTCTTGCTGTACGTCGAGATGAGGTCAACCTTCTCCTTCGTGCGGTGGCCGTAGTGCATGCCGTCGAACCGCGCCAGGTTGCTCGACGCCTCCGCCGGCGCCACGATGTAGTACGCCGCCAGCGCGTACGGGCTGTGCGGCAGCGACACGTCCACCAGCTTCGCCCCGCGCTTCTCGTATTCCTTCAGCGCGGCGCGGACGGCGGCTTCCACTTCCGAGTCGAGCCCTTCGCCGAAGAACTCCTTCGGCACGCCGATGCGCAGCCCGGCGATCGGGTCGTTGAGCGTCTTCGAGTACGCCGGCACGGGCGTGTCGATGCTCGTGCTGTCGCGGCCGTCGTGGCCGGACACGACCTCCATCATCAGGGCGCAGTCGGCGACGTCGTGGGTGAACGGACCGACCTGGTCGAGCGAGCTGGCGAACGCGATCAGGCCGTAGCGGCTGACGCGGCCGTAGGTCGGCTTGATGCCGACGATGCCGCACAGCGCCGCCGGCTGGCGGATCGAGCCACCCGTATCCGTACCAAGGCTCAGCGGCGCCTGGCAGCCGGCGACGCACGCGGCGCTCCCGCCGGACGAGCCGCCGGGGATGCGCGACACGTCCCACGGGTTGCGGCTCGTCTGGTAGGCGCTGTTCTCGGTGGACGAGCCCATCGCGAACTCGTCCATGTTCGTCTTGCCGAGAATCACAGCATCTTCGGCCCGCAGCCGTTCGACGACGTGGGCGTCGTAGGGGGGCACGAAGTTGTCGAGGATCTTGCTCGAGCAGGTGGTGCGCATCCCCTTCGTGCACAGGACGTCCTTCACCGCGACGGGCACGCCGGCGAGCTTGCCGAGCGGCGCGCCGGCAGCGCGCTTGGCGTCGATCGCAACGGCCTGCTTGCGGACGTCGGCCTCGTCCACGGTCATGAACGACTTGAGTTTCGGCTCGCGGTCGCGGACGGCGGCGAGGAACGCGTCGGCGATCTCCGCGGCGCTGGCCTGCTTCGCGGCCTGGACGGCGAGCAGTTCCGCGGCGGTCTTCTCGATGAGGGACATGGGGGGTCCTGTCGCGGCGGTCTTGGTTTTGAGTCCGGTGGGCGTCGGCGTGTAGCCCCGGGTGGAACCCGAGGCGGGCGTCGGCGTGATTCGTGGGAACGACGCGGCGCGAACTCTGCCGCTGGCC
>JBGAQM010000548.1:0-2670 GCA_044220735.1 Urbifossiella sp.
CCAGCTGGCGAAGTTCCTGCCGCCGCCGCTGAAACGAATGCGTCCGGTGAACTCGCGTCTTTTTGGGTGAGTTAGGCTGGTGGGTTTCCCTCGTAGTCAGGAGACCCCGTCATGTCGGTGCCCGATCCGCTCACCCAGGAACGCTGGCGAACGACCTTTGCTACGTGGCGCCGTTCCGGCCTCTCGGTGGCCGCGTTCTGCCGCTCGCGTCACCTCAACCTGTCGAGCTTCTACCGCTGGCGGAAGATCCTCGACCATCTCGGCCGGCCGTCCGCGACCCGATCCCAACCCGACCCGCCGCCGTCCCAGTCCTTCGTGCCCGTCCGCGTGGTGCCCGATACGGTCGTCGAGGTGATTCTTCCGTCCGGTCTCCAGCTCCGCGTGCCGCTGTCCGCCGACGCCCCGCAACTCGCCCGCCTGGTTCTCGCCCTGGGAGCCACCCCATGCTGAACATCGGCACCACCGGCACCATCTACGTGGCCGTCGAGCCGCAGGACGGCCGTAAGGGGATCGACGGACTCGCGGGCGTCGTCCGCACCGTCCTCGGACGCGATCCCGCATCCGGCGACATCTTCGTGTTCAAGAACCGACGCGGCGACAAGCTCAAGATCCTGGGCTGGATGGGCGACGGCTTCGCACTCTACCTCCGCCGACTGGAGCAGGGCACCTTCGCCTTCCCGACGGCCGGAACCCAGGAACTCGCCATCACGACGACGCAACTGGCCATGATCCTCGGCGGCGTCGAGATGGCCCGGACGCGCACGCGAACGCGGTTCCAACCGTCGACGTGATTCTTCGGGATTCCTCGTTCGCGTTCGTCGCGTCGCGCGTCTTCCCTGGCATGGCGGGCTCACCCGAACACGACGTCCTCACCCTCCGCGAGCAGGTCACCCGACTGCTCGCCGACAACACCCACCTCCGAGCCCAACTCCAGGAAGTCCTCGCCCTGGTCGGTCAACTTCGTGGCACGATCGAGAAGCAGCAGGACCACATCGCCAAGCTCGTGAAGATGGCATTCGGCCGCAAGACCGAACGGGTCGAAGGCCCGACCCTCTTCGACGACCTCCCGGCCGAACCCGTGGCACCGCCCGTCCCGCCGGCGATTGCCGAACCCGACGTGATGGTGCCCAGGCGTAAGGGACACGGACGCCGGCCGAACCCGGCGGATCTGCCACGCCGTCGGGAGGAGGTCGATCTGTGCGACGCCGAGAAGGTCTGCCCCTGTTGTGCCGG
Organism: Urbifossiella sp.; assembly: GCA_044220735.1. Taxonomy (GTDB): domain Bacteria; phylum Planctomycetota; class Planctomycetia; order Gemmatales; family Gemmataceae; genus Urbifossiella. Next base: position 1,234 of record JBGAQM010000548.1, read on the forward strand.
GGCGCGGATCAAGATCGGCGAGACGATCCGCGAGCGGCTCGATTACACCCCGTCGTCGATCTTCGTCCGGGAGATCGCGCAGCAGACGTACGCCTGCCGCCGCTGCGAGCAGGCGGCGCGGGACCCGCAGTTCGCGGCCGCGGCGTTCCCTCCCGAACCGGTGCCGAAGTCGGGCCTCGGTGCCGGACTGCTCGCCTGGGTGATCGTGTCGAAGTACATCGACCACCTGCCGCTGTACCGCCAGGAGTCGATTTTCGCGCGGCAGGGCTGGCCGGTGTCTCGCACCCGCTTGTGCGACCTCGTCGGGGCGTGCGCGACGGTGTTGGACCCGGTCTACCGGGCCATGATCGTGCGGCTGAAGGAGTCGTTCGCGATCCACGCCGACGAGAGTCCCGTCACGCTCCTGCAACCCCGACGCACCGCGTACGCCTGGCTGTACCTCGGCGACGCCGTGAATCCGTACACGCTCTTCGACGTCACGCCCGGTCGCGGCGAGGAGTACCCCGCCGCGTTCCTCTCCGGGTACTCGGGGTTCGTGCATGCCGACGGCTACGCCGGCTACAACACCGCCCACGGATCCGGGGCGAGGCACCTGGGCTGCTGGGCTCACGTGCGGCGGAAGTTCGTGGAAGCCCGGGTGAACAACCCGGCGAAGGCGACCGAGGCCCTGGCGTACATCCGCACGCTGTACGCCGTCGAGAAGGTGGTCGCCGACGGGAAGCTGACGAGTGACACCGTGGTGTCACTGCGGCAGGCTCGAGCCGGGCCGATCCTGCGGGCGTTCGGCGAGTGGCTGGAGGTCGAAGGGCGGAGTGCGTTGCCGAAGAGTCCCTTCGGGCAGGCGGTGTCGTACGCACGGAACCAGTGGCCGACGCTGGGCCGGTACCTGAGCGATGCCCGGTTCGCGATCGATAATAACGTCGCGGAACGCGCCGTCCGGCCGCTGGCGGTGGGCCGCAAGAACTGGCTGTTCGTGGGCGGTGATGGCGGCCTCCACTCGGCGGCGGTGCTGATGAGCCTGTGCGCCAGTGCGAAGCGGCACGGGTTGGATCCGTGGGCGTACCTCACCGACGTGCTGACGCAACTGTCCGCGAAACCAGCCGACGTGACCAATCTGCTCCCCGACGCCTGGGCCAAACTCCACCTCCCTGCCAACCACTGAACTTCACACATCGACTCGTCGTCCGAACTCAACGCTCACCCACGCCCATTCACCGAACGCTTACTGTGAAAAAGAAGTGGTCGTCGAACAGGAAGATGTTCCACAAGTCTTCCATGGCTTCCGCCACGAAGTGGGCCCCATCGGGGAATCGTTCTCCGCCGCGCGGATAGCTCAAGAGACAAGGTGTCTTCTGGGCATCCGGGATCGGGCGGGGCTGGCAGTAGTTGCCCGGGTCGGCGCGAGCTTGCTGGAACCGCGCGTTGATCGCATCAGCA
>JBGAQM010000549.1:0-2670 GCA_044220735.1 Urbifossiella sp.
CGCCAGCTCCGCCGCCAGCGCGGGCACGGTGGCGGCGTCGGCGACGCGGCCCAGCGCCTCGGCGGCGCGGCAGCGGACCGTCTCGTCGGCGTCCGTCAACAGCCGCACCAGGTCCGCGGCGACGGGCGCCGCGGACGGGCCGATCAGCCCCACGGCCTCGGCCGCCGCCACCCGCACCGCCGTCGCCGGGTCGGCCGTCAGCGTGCGCAGGGCGGCCAGCGCCAGCCCGGCCGGGTCGGGGTTCGTCACGGCCACCTCGCGCGGCGCCCGGAGGGGCCAGCGGAACCGGCGCGGGGCGTCGTCCTTCGCCGCCACCCGGGAGCGCCGGCCGACGGCCTTCACCCCCGGCCCGCCGATCGCCCCGAGCGCCGCCGCGACCTCCTGCCGCACGAACTCGTTCGGGTCGGCGGCGAGCGCGGCCAGCCCCGGCAGCGCGTCGAGCGCGTGGAGCCGGCCGAGCGCCGCGGCGGTGACGGCCCGCACCCCCTCGTCGGCGTCGCGCAGGTGTTCGACGAGCGTCGGCACGGCCCCGGGGCCGATGCCGGCGATGACGCGCGGGAGCTGGTCGCGCTGCTCCTTCGTCAGCGCCGGCACCTCGCGGAGCGACCGCAGCAGCGGCCCGACCACGCCGACGCCGAACTGCGGCAGCGAGTTGCGGGCGCGCTCGTGGATCGGCACGTGCGGGCTCCAGAAGTCGGCGACGGCCTCGGCCAGCGCCTGCCCCTGCCGCACCGACGCGAAGATCTGTTGGAGCAGCACCAGGGTGAAGAACGTCTTGAACGCCGCGAGGAGCGTCGCGGCCGGCCACTGCTGCTGGCGGACGAACGTGAACCGCGGCAGGTTGTACGACCCGGCCAGGTCGAGGAGGTCCACGATGCGGTAAATGTTCACCAGGGTGTACGCCAGGAAGTCCACGAACCCGGGGGCGGCGTTCTCGCCGCCGACGGCGAACCAGTCGCGGCCGCCGGCGCCGTACAGGCCGAGGTTCAGCAGCGCGAACCCGCCGACGACGGCGACCGCGGCGGACGCCAGCAGCGGCACGCCCACGCGGGTGCCGTGGCGGATGAGGGCGGTCGCCAGCACCTGCCCCTTCAGCGGCTCGTGGACGGCCTTGTACCCGCGTTCCACCTCGTAGCGTTCGAGGTCCACGGCCATGTAGGCGAGGCACGCCGTCACGCCCATGAACAGCACCGCCGCGCCGCACCCGGCGGTGACCACCGGGGCCGCGGTGTCGAGCGCGACGCCGACCCCGACGAGGGCGACGGCCCCGCCGAGGAAGGCCTGCCACGGGGCGGCGGAGAACAGCACTTCCCACACCCGGAACCCGAGCCGCACGCCGCCGCGGACGGCCCGCCCGACCAGCCCGACGGCGGCGCCGACGACGCCGAGCCACACCAGGCCGCCGGCGAGCGCCCCGAGCAGCACCAGCCCGCCGAGCACGGCCACGGACGAGTGGACGCGGTCGAGCGCGGCCAGCGGGGCGACGGCGTCGGCGAAGACGGGCATGGGCGCTCGGGGGGGCGGGAAACGGAACCAGCCGCCCGGGTCGGGCGGCTGGGGAGCGGGATACGACGCTGGGCTCACTGGGACAGGTAGTTCACGTCCCGCTTGCCGGTCGCGGCGAGGTAGCCCCACAGGACGAGCACGCCGCCGGCGATCGACATCAGCCAGCCCGGCCACATCCGGTTGACGTCCGGCTCGTTCGCCCACGTCGGCCAGAGGGCCGTCGAGATGAGCCCGCCGACGCACGCCCCGACGACCCCGAGCGCGACGGTCAGGAAGAAGTTGAGGTGCTGTCGGCCCGGCACGAGCGCCCGGGCGATGAGCCCGACGACGAGCCCGGTCACGATCCAGCTGAGGAGCGAAAGCATGGGTGGCCTCCGTGGGTGGTTCGGCGGGCCGGCGACGCCCGGCCCGTTCGACCCACCTACTGCACACCCCGCGCCGCGACGGGCGGCCCGTCGGAATTTGCGTCCCGCCAGCCCCCACCACCCTGGTCAGGAGTACGTGTTCCGGTAGCGGACCGACCCACGCCGTGATGACACGCGCCGCCGACCCGGAGCCCGTTGTCAAGTTTTTCGACAGCTCCCGCCGACGGGTTCTGGTTCCACCGGCTCGCACGAGCGTCGTCATTGCTACTGACAGAGCCGTCGGTTGCGGCCGACCGCCGGGACAAGCCATGGGGCCGTTAGAACCGCTAGCGACGGATCAACCGGCATCGCCGATCATTTTCTCCTAATCAATTTGTCCGCACCCCGTTGCTTGTTTCGATTAGCGAGGGTAGAAGTAATTCCTGTCTCAGAAGTGACCAGTGGAACCACCGCCCCACCTCGGCCTCGCAGCCCGGTGGGACCGGCCCGCGACCCGTCGCGGACCGCGTGGTGTTCCTGCACGCCTTCCTTCTGGCGGGATGGACCGGCTCGCGCCCGTGCCCCCTTCCCTGCCCCGACGGCCCGCCGCCGACGGCCGGGCTCGCTACGACCCACCCCGCCGCGGCACTCGCACCCGGCGTCCGAAATCCGCACCACCGTTCCGACGGCCGGCTCACCCACACCAGGTGCCTCTCCATGTCGTCCCAGAAGCCGCTCGCCGCCCGCCTCCTCACGCGCGCCTTCCGCACCCGCCCGACGAGCACGACTCGCCGCCCCGCACCGAAGGTCGCCGGCGCCC
>JBGAQM010000550.1:0-2668 GCA_044220735.1 Urbifossiella sp.
CGGTTCGAGTTCATCTTCGGCACCAACTCGTTCCTGCTGGTGCGGGCCAACACCGCCCCGGTCGCCGGCGCCGACCGGCCCCACGGCGCCCCCGATCACTCGGCCAGCCGCATCACCTCCAGCTTGCGGAACTCGACGCCGGTGTCGAAGTTGCCGTTCAGCTGGAGGCCGATGAACCCGCGCGGCGGGTGGAGGGCGAGGTCCGCCGGCAGGTCGTCGGCCGCCGTCGGCCGGCCGTTCACGCTCGCCTCCACCCGCCGGCCGCGGGCCGTCACCTCCAGCGTGAACCACTCGCCCCCCGCGTGGTTCGGCACCCCCGTGTTCAGCCGCGACGCCGCCGCCGGGCCGGTGATGAGCCCGCCCGTCTTGGCGAAGCGGTCGGTCAGGGCGATCTGCACCTCGGCGCCGTTCGGCCACGACCGGTCGAACAGCGGCTCGGGGCCGCCGCGGAACATCAGCCCCGAGTTGCCGGTGCCGTTGACCCGCACCTCGGCCCTCAGCTTGAAGTCGCCGTAGTCGTCCTCGTCGCGGTACAGGTAGCCCATGTGCCCCTTCTGCCCGCGGCCGCCGAGCACGCCGTCCTTCACCTCCCACTTCGCCAGCCCCCGCGCGTCGCGGTTCGTCCACCACCCGTCGAGGTTGCGGCCGTTGAACAGCGGCACCCACTCGCCGACCTTGCGGTTCGGGTCGGGCGGGGCGCGGCCGGCCGCCCGCTCCCGGGCGATCGCTTCGGGCGTCCACTCGTCCTTCGCGAGCATGGTGTACCGGTTCCGCTCGTGGATGGCGGCCTGGACGTCGGGCGTCTGTTCCAGCCCGGGGACAAGTTCCAGGGTGGCGGTGGTCTCGTCGTTCTCGAACAGCATCAGGGCCATCGGCCGGCCGTCCGGGGCGCGGGTCAGCCACGTCCCCTCGCGCTTGCCGTTCACGTAGTTCGACTCGACCATCACCCGGCCGCTGCGGTAGTGGTGCGTCCCGGGGCCGTGCGGGACGCCCCCCTTGAACGCCTGCGCGAACGCCAGGATGCCGTCGTCGAACCAGATGTACGTCGGCCCCTCCTCCTTGTCGCCGACGAACACCGAGTGGTGGCTCTGCGCCCCGCTCGGGAAGAACGACATCTTCACCCCGGTCACCAGCCCGCGGTCGTACCGCTCGGCCTGGATCAGCCGCCGCTGCGGGCCGTAGGCGCGGAACTCGCCGTGCTGCTTGCCGTCGAGCTGGCCGCCGATCGTCTTGCGGCGCGGGAGCACGGCGTCCGCCTCGAACTGCCGCTCGGCCACGTCGCCGTGGTACTGCGGCGGCGGCAGGTCGCGGGCGGTGATCGGCTTCGGCGGCGGCGGCAGCGTCACCGTCCGGCTCGCCCGGGTGCGGTCGATCCGCCCCTCCGCCCCCGGGACCGCGGCCACTGCCGGCGCGTAAGGTTCCGACCGCACCACGACCAGGGTGTTGACCGACACGTTGAACCCGAGGGTGGCGGGGTCGTTCCCCTCGAAGAAGTCGGCCGCGCCGACCGTCGCCCGGAGGCGCACCTTCTTCCCCTTCAGCGCCTGCCGCTCCTTCGCGGCCGCGGCGTCGAGGTCGGGGAACGACGGCCGCAGGCCGAACAGCGTCACCTTCGCCGGCACGCCGCCGACGCTCACCTTGCCGAGCGGGACGCCGTCGCTCAGCCGCTTCTTCTCCCCGGGATAGGTGTCGCCCGGGACGAGCAGCTCGACCGCGTACTTGCCGTCCGGCGTGGTCAGTTCCGTGTCGGCGACCGGCAGGTCGAATTCGATCGTCTTGTCGAGGGCGTTCGCCGCGAGCCACCGGTTCGCTTCGGTCCGGTCGATCTCGCCGTCGGGTCCGGGCCGCGGCCGCTTGTCGGCGGGGATGGTGGCGACCAGCGCGTCGAGCGTGACCGCCGCGGGGGTCGTCACCGGCGGCGTGGTCACCGGCGGGGTCGTCGTCGGCGGGGTGGTCGTCGGCCGCGGGGCCGCGGGCGGGAGCGGCTTCAGCTCGTCGAACCCGATGATGAGCGTCAGCCGCGACTCGTCGTCGCCTTCGTGGAAGTCGAGGTCCTCGACCTTGCCGCGGAAGGTGATCTCCTTCCCCTTCAGGTCGTCGCGGAGCTTCTTCGCCTCGTCGCGGCTCGCCTTCGCCCGCAGCGGCCGGTCCTTCCACAACTCGATCCGGTACGGCACGCCGCCGATCGTGCCGGTGCCGCCCGGGACGCCGTCGCCGAACGACTTCGGCTCCCCGCCGCCCGGCCCGACGACGAGCAGGTCGATGTCGTACTTCCCCTCGTCGGCGTCGGTGAGCTCGACGGCCCGGACGGTGACGGTCACGTCGAGGTGCTTGCCGCGGTAGGCGGTGTGGAGCCACTCGTTGGCGGCGTCGCGCTCGGGCTTGCCGTCGGGGCCGGGCCGCGGAAGGCGGTCCTTCGGCAACGCCGCGGCGACCGACAGCGGCGTCGGCGCGGGTGCCGCGGCGGGGGTCGGCGCGGGTGGGGCCGGCGCGGGATCGTCGGGCTGGGGCTTGCGGCCGCAGCCGACCAGGAGAAGGAGGCCGACCGCGGCGGGGAGGAGGCGGGCGGGCATGGCAGATACCCGGGAGGGCGGTGACTCCCGCAGTGTCGCGTCCGGCGATGGTGCCGTCAAACGAATTTCCGGCCGCGGGGCGCCGTCGCGCCGCC
>JBGAQM010000045.1:0-23227 GCA_044220735.1 Urbifossiella sp.
CGTGCTCTACGAGCTCCTCACCGGCGAGCGGCCGTTCGTCGGGACCCCGCAGGGTGTGCTCTACCAGGTGAGGTACGACGACCCGCGCCCGCCGCGGCGGCTCGACGACCGGGTGCCCCGCGACCTGAACACGGTCTGCCTGCGGTGCCTGCAGAAGGAGCCGGCCCGGCGGTACGCGACGGCCGCCGAACTGGCCGACGACCTGCGGCGGTACCTGGCCGGCGAGCCCGTCCGCGCCCGCCCGGTCGGCCGGGCCGAGCGGCTGGCCCGGTGGGCGCGGCGGAACCCGGGGCTGGCCGCGGCCGCGGCGACGGCGGCCGTGTTGGCCGTCGCCACGGTGGCGGTGTCGGTGGGCTGGGCGGTGGACTCGGCCGGCAAGGTGAAGGCGGTTCGGAGCGCGCTGGCCGAGGCGCAGCGGGTGACGGCCCTGGGACACCTCGACCGCGGCATCGCCGAGGCCGAGCGGGGCGACGTGGGCACCGGACTCCACTGGCTGGCCCGGGGCGTCGGGGCCGCGCCCGACGGGGCCGACGCACTGGTGTGGACGACGCGGGCGAACCTCGACGGCTGGCGGCGGCACCTGTTCCCGCTGGCCGAGTGCGTGGCGCCGCCGCCGGGCCGCGTGCTGGCCTTCGCCCCGGACGGCGCCACGGCGTGGGTGGTCGGGCCGGAGCCGGGCCTGGTCCGCAACTGGGACGTGGCGGCCGGGCAGTTCGTCGGGCCGGAACTGCGGCACGCGTCGGCAGTCACGGCGGCGGCGGTGAGCCGCGACGGCGCGCGGGTGGCGACCGGGTGTTTCACCGGGAAGGAGGCGGTGCGGGTGTGGGACGTGCGCACCGGTGTGGCCGCGCCGCCGCTCGACATCTCCGGCGAGGTGCGCGCCCTCGCATTCCTCGGCGACGGCAGCGAGCTGGTGGTGGCGGCCGGCGGTCGCATCCGCGTCTGGAGCGTCACCGAGCGTCGGCCGCGCGACGACGGCTTCGCCCACGGCGGGCTCGTCGAGGCGTTGGCCGTCGAGCCCGCGGGAACGTCGGCGTACGTCGTCGAGAAGCTGGGGACCGCCGTCGTCGGGTACGACCTGGCCGGGGGCCGCCGGCACGACGACCCGCTCCGCCTGCCGACCGCGGCAACGGCGCTGGCGGTGAGTCCGGATGGGCGCCTCCTGCTGACCGCCGGGGCCGACGGTGTGTCGCGGGTGTGGGACCGGGCGACGGCCCGGCTGGAGGCGGTGCTGTGGCACCGCGAGGCGGCGACGGCGGTCGGGTTCGGCCCCGGCGGGCGGGCGCTCCGGACGGCGAGCCCGATCGACGCGGTGCGGGCGTGGGCGGGGTGGAACCCCGGTGCCGCCGAGGTGGTCGAGGTCGGTTCACGGGTCGAGACGATGGCGCTCGACCCGACCGGCGACGTGCTCGCCACCGGCTCGGACGACCGCGCCGTGCGGCTGTGGCGGAACCGGGCGGGGCGGCTGGAGCGGTTCCGCGAGTTCCCGCGGCTACCGAGTCAGGTCCGGGCGGTGAGGTTCAGCCCGGACGGGCGGTGCGTGGCGGCGCGACTGTACCTCCGGGGCGGGGTCTGCGTCTGGGAGGTCGAGACCGGGGCGGAACTGGCCGGCTTGCCGGGCCGAACCGCGGCCCACGCACTCGACTACAGCCCCGACGGCGGGCGGCTCGTCGCCGGGCTGAACGACGGGGCACGGGTCTGGGCCGTCCGGGGGACGGCGGGTGACGTGCCGTTGTCACTACCCCACCCGGGGGCGGTGCGGTCGGTCGCATTCTCCCCGGACGGGAAGTCGATCGTGACCGGCGGCGCGGACGGCGACGTGCGCGCCTGGGACGCCGCGACGGCGGCCCCGCTCGGCCCGCCGGAGCCCCGCGCCGGGACGCTGCGGGCGCTCGCGTTCGGCCCGGACGGGGTGACGCTGTTGGCGGCCGCGGACCGTGCGGCGCACCTGTGGCGGACGGGCGCGGCCGGCGTCGGGCCGCTGGAGCACAACGGCGAAGTCCGGGCGGTCGCGTTCGCGGCGGGCGGGCGCGTCGTCGCCACCGCCAGCGACGACCACACCGCCCGGCTCTGGGACGCGGACACGGGGCTCCCCCGCGGGCTCCCCCTCCGCCACGGCGGGGCCGTCCAGGCCGTCGCGTTCGCCCCGGCGGGCGACTGGGCGGTCACCGCCAGCACCGACCGCACCGGCCGCCTCTGGGGTACCGAACTGGGCCGCCCGCTCGGCCCGCCGCTCCGGCACCGCGACGAGGTCCGGTGCGCGGCGGCCGACCCCACGGGGCCGTGGGCGCTGACCGGCGGGTTCGACAACACGGTGCGGCGGTGGCCGGCGCCGGCGCCCGCGGTCGGGTCGCCGGAGCGGCTCGCCGCCTGGGTCGAGGTCGTGACCGGAACCCGACTGGACGCCGTCGGGGCCGTACGAGCCCTGACGCCGGAGAACTGGCGCGCCGCCCGCGCCCGGCTGGCCGACCTCGGCGGCCCGCCGTGACCCGAACACCACCCGGTGTGTGATCCCCCGTTCCCCTACGGAGTCCCCCATGCTCACGGCCTCGGAAGTCCCCCCGCTGAAGGCGAGTACCGTCACCGGCCTGATCGCCCGCCTCGGCGGGCAGCTGAAGGCCGTCGAGGCGAAGCAAGACCAGACCGCCACGGACAAGGCCCGCAAGCTGATCGTGCCGCTGATGGCGGTCCTCAACAGCATCACGACGCAGGTGGAGGAGGGGGACCTCGACCGGTGGATCAGTGACCTCGCCCCCCGGTTCAAGGAGGTGACGGCCCACGTCAAGGCGACCCTCGGCGACGCCGCCGGCGAGACCGGCGGGTGCTTCTACCGCCGCGGCGACTCGAACGAACTGTTCTGCATCACCACCACGAAGGAGGCCTGCGACGGGCTCGGAACCTTCGACCCGAACGGCTGCCCCCCGTGATCGTCGCCCCACCCGGTCGGGCCGCCCGGCCCGACCGGTTCGGACCTCCAACCTCCTAGCCCCGAGGTCGTCATGTGTGCGCCCCAGACCCGGCGGGCGATTCCGCCGGGTCGTTCTCGCCGCGCCGTGCGGCGGCGGCCGGATGCGCGAAGCCGCCGGCCGCCGCCGACCCCGCCCGCCGCCCCGCCGCTTGACCCGAATCCGCCCGCCCAGATCGAGTTCCCGGCCGGCCAGCCCGAGACCGGGGACGCGAACCTCGACCGCGAGGCCGTGAGCCGCTTCGCGTGGCGGACGTTCATCGCCGTGAACTGGCCGGCCCGGGCGTCCGGCCCGCGCGGCACCCCGGACCCCGAGAACCCGTTCAAGAACACCTCCGGGCCGACGGTGTGGGCCACCTGGAAGTCGCAGGAAGACCTCTACCCCGACGACGCCAAGCCGAAGGCGTGGGACGAGGCCGACCCCGTCCCGTCCGTCGCGGTGTTCGACCAGAAGTTGCGGCGGAAGCAGTACCCGCTGCACGAACTCGCCGCGCCCGGGGCGGGCCGGGTCAAGGTGCTCGGCCAACTCACCTCGGTGAACCAGGCCGTCACGGCCGCCGGCGTGGGCGGGGCGCCGCTCGTGGACCAGCGCGGGAAGATCGTCCGCTACGAGGTCCGCGTGAACCGGGCCGCCTACGACACGATCTTCACCAGGAAGCTGTACCTCCGGGACGAGTTGAAGAAACTGCCCGAGCACGGCGGGGACTTCGCCGTCGGGTCGATCAACGTCAAGGCGGCGTGGAAGGAACTGCCGGACTACCCGGAGGTGCGGAAGCGGTACTACCACACCAAGGCGCACGTCGCCGTGCGGCTACGGAAGGACCTGCCGCCGGTCACGGAGGAGCGCGTCGTCGGCCTCGTCGGGCTCCACGTGGTCGCCCGTGTCGAGGGCCGCAAGAGTTGGGTGTGGTCCACGTTCGAGCACGTCGACAACCTCGCCCCGCCGCCCGGGGCGGCGGTCGCGTCGTTCCGCGACCCGGCCGCCGCCGTCGCCGACAACACGCCGAAGCCCAAGAAGATCGAGCCCGACGAAGGCTTTCCGACCACGCCGGTCCAGGCGGGCCGGACGGGGTCGATCCACGCGGGCGTCAAGGCGGCGAACGACGCGCACCGGCCGCTCGCGGCGCCGCCGTGGAACCACTACGAGCTCGTCGGCGTGCAGTGGGCGCGGGAGAAGAAGGAGGACGGGACGCTCGTGGACAACGGCGCCCCGCTCGCGTTCAAGACCGTGCTCCCGCCGCGGCCCGAGCCGGTGCGGAACGTGACGATGGAGACGTTCCACCCGGACAGCGCGTGCCTGCGCTGTCACGGTCCGAGCGTGGGCCTGGAACCGCGCCGCTTCCCGTTCGTGTTCTACCCCGACTTCATGGCGATCCCGCAGATCGAGGAGTAGTCACCGGCCCGCACGGGTCTCCGCGGCCGGGGCGCCAGCCCCGGCCGTGTGCGCTTCCGGCCGCGCCGGCTTTTTCGACTTTTCCGAGGTCCGCCCGCGCACGGCCGTCGCCTATTCGGGGTAGCGGCGGGGAACGCCCCGCCGACACCCCGAGAGCGTACCCCGTGAACTCCCCCTCTCGCACGTTCGCCACCGTCGCCGCCGACGCCGAGCTGATGGCCGAAGTCCGCGAGCGGTCCAAGAAGACCCTCACCAACCTCCGCCCCGTCCTCGACGCCCACGAAGTCGCCCTCCCCCTCGCCGACTTCCGCGCCGTCACCGAAGGCCGCACGCTCGCGCTCGCGGTGGTGCAAGACCACAGTGAGGCGATCGTTCTCCTCGAGGGCCGGCCGTCGCTGCTGGTCCGCGACGACCAGTTCGAGGAGCCGGAACTCGAGTACTGGAAGTCGCGGCTCAACCCGTACCGCGCCGCCCTCGAGGCCGGCGTCCGCTCGGTCGGCCGCGTCGAGCTCACCGGCCATACGACGTACGAGTGGGTCGGCACCGGGTGGGTGGTCGGCGACCGGCTCGTCGTCACCAACCGGCACGTCGCAAGCGTGTTCGCCCGGCAGCAGGGGCAGGGGTTCGTCTTCCGCCCCAGCCCGCTCGGCGGAGACATGACCGCCCGCATCGACTTCAAGGAGGAGTACCAGACCGGCACCTCACGCGAGGTGTCCGTCGCCCGGGTGCTGTACGTCGCCCCGGACGCGCCGGGCCAGCCCGACATGGCCGTCCTCGAACTCGGCGGCGCGGACGACCTGCCGCCGCCGATCCGCCTCGCCGCGAACAGCCGCACCGCCGACCCGGTCGCCGCCGTCGGCTACCCGGCGCACGACACGCGCAACGGCGAGGACGCGATGCGGAACATCTTCCGGAACATCTACGACGTGAAGCGGCTCGCGCCCGGGTTCCTGATCCCGTCGACCGACCCGGGCACGATCCAGCACAACTGCTCGACCCTCGGCGGGAACTCCGGCTCGGCGGTGTTCGAGGTGACGACCGGGCTCGCCGTCGGGCTCCACTTCGGCGGTCGCTACCGCACCGCGAACTACGCCGTCCGGGCGGAAGTCATCCGGTCCGTCCTCGACCGACTCCCCGGCACCCGGCCGACAGTCCTCGTGCCGGGCGCCGAGGCCCCGACGGCGGCGAGCCTCGCCGGCCGCGAGGGGTACCGGCCGGACTTCCTGGGGACCGGCCGGCGGGTGCGGCTGCCGGTCCTGTCGGCCGCGCAGGAGGATGACGCGGTGCCGGTGCCGGGCCGGCACGACTTCGTCCTGGCGTACACCCACTTCTCGGTGGTCATGTGCCAGTCGCGGCGGCTGTGCTACTTCACGGCCGTAAACATCGACGGGAACCAGTCGGTGAACCTGCGGCGGGCCGACGCCTGGTTCCTCGACCCGCGCATCCCCGACGACGCCCAGACCGGCAACGAGCTGTACCGGAACAACAACCTGGACCGCGGGCACATGGTCCGCCGCCTCGACCCGGTGTGGGGGCCGCCGGCCGTCGCCCGCGCGGCGAACGACGACACCTTTTTCTACACGAACGCCTGCCCGCAGCACGCCGACCTGAACCAGCGGACGTGGAACGACCTGGAGGACTACGTCCTCTCGAACGCCGACCAGCGGAACCTCAAGATCTCGGTCTTCACCGGCCCGGTGCTCGGCGCGGCCGACCCGGCGTACCGCGGCGTCCGCATCCCGCTCGACTACTGGAAGGTGGTCGTGATGGTGAAGCCGGACGGGAAGCTGTCGGCCACCGCGTACGTGCTCACGCAGTCGAACCTGGTTGACGACTTCGAGGCGCCGTTCGTGTTCGGCCGGTTCCGCACCTACCAGGTGCCGGTCGCCCGCGTCGAGAGCCTGACAGGGCTGTCGTTCGGCAACCTCTCGACGTTCGACCCGCTCGCCGGCACCGAGTCCGCCGTCGCCGTGCGGGAGTTGCAGGCCGCGTCCGACGCGGTGCTGTAGCGCGGCCCGGCGCGGGCGGATCGCCCACCGCCCGCGCCGGGTGTGGTCTCCCACCCCGAGGGCCGTCGTGCGCATCACCGTTCACCTGACCCCCGCGGCCCCCGCCGACCTCGGCGCCGAGCTGGGGGTGGCGCTGGTGCCGCTCCACCCGGGAGTGGCCGACCCCGACCTCGCCGGGCAGTTCACCGCCGACGTGCCGGACGCGGCGGCGGCGGACGTCTGCGCCCGGCTCCTCGATCACCCCGCCGTCGTGGCGGCGTACCCGAAGCCGGCCGACGGCCCGCCGTCCGCCGGCGTCTCCTGAGAGGACGCATCATGGCCCGGAGGAAGCCCACGTCGCCCCCGACCCGGCCGCCGGCCGCCGGCGCGGGCCGCCCCGAACTCATCCTGGTGGCCGACGCCGCCGCCGAACTCCGCATGACCCCCGAGGGGTTCGAGTCCCGCGGCGGGGCCGACGTGAACCGGCTCGCGGCCATGCTCACCGGCGAGGGCGTCACCGTCGAGCCGCTGTTCGGCGTGCCCGAGGAGCGGATCCGCAGCATGGCCGAAGCGCTCCCCGGCGCCGGCGACACCGACATGGGCGCGTTCTACCACGTCTCCGCGCCGGACGCCGACCTGGAGGCGCTGGCCGACCGGCTCCGCGACGTGGCCGGCGTGGCCGGGGCGTACGTCAAGCCGGCCGGCGAGCCGCCGGTCGCCATCGACGAGGAGATGCTGGCCGAGATGGCCCCGGCGGCCGGCGAGCCGCCCGCGACGACGCCGAGCTTCGTGTCCCGGCAGCTGTACCTGAACGCGGCGCCGGTCGGCGTGGACGCGCGGTTCGCGTGGACGCTCCCCGGCGGCCGCGGGGCCGGCGTGCGGATCATCGACTGCGAGTGGGGCTGGCGGTTCAACCACGAAGACCTGCGGGTGAACCAGGGCGGCGTGGTGATCGGCAGCCCGAGCGCCGACGACGACCACGGCACCGCCGTCATCGGCGAGATCGGCGGCGACCGGAACGGGTTCGGGGTCGAGGGGATCTGCCCGGACGCGCGGGTGATGGCCGCGTCGTTCGCCACCGTCCCGACCGCCCAGGCCATCCGCATGGCGGCCGACCGGCTGAGCGCCGGCGACATCATCCTGCTGGAGATCCACCGCGCCGGCCCGGACGCGAACGGGTCGGGGCAGGACGGGTACATCGCCGTCGAGTGGTGGCCCGACGACCTGGCCGCGATCCGGTACGCGGTCGCCCGCGGGGTGATCGTGGTCGAGGCCGCCGGGAACGGGGCGCGGAACCTGGACGCGCCGATCTACAACACGCCGCAGCCCGGGTTCCCGGCGTCGTGGCGGAACCCGTTCAACGTGAACAACCCGACGTCCGGGGCGGTGCTGGTGGGGGCCGGCGCGCCGCCGCCGGGGACGCACGGCCGCGACCACGGCCCGGACCGCTCCCGGCTGGGCTTCTCGAACTTCGGCCAGCGGGTGGACGCCCAGGGGTGGGGCCGCGAGGTGACGACCACCGGGTACGGCGATCTGCAGGCCGGGGCCGACCGCGACCGGTGGTACACCGACATGTTCAGCGGCACGTCGAGCGCGTCGCCGATCGTCGTCGGGGTGCTCGGGTGCGTGCAGGGCATCCTCCGCGCCCGGAACCGGCCGCTGCTGACGCCGGCCCGCGCCCGGTCGGTCCTCCGGGCGACCGGCTCGCCGCAGCAGGACGCCCCGGGCCGGCCGCGCACCCAGCGGATCGGCAACCGGCCGAACCTCCGGCAGATCGTCGCCCAGCTGACCCCGTCGGCCCCGCCGCCGGCCGACGAGGCGGTCCGTCCGGCGCCGGCCGCGGGCGGCGGGGTCACGATCTCGATCCACTCGTCGCAGGTGACCATCCGCGTCGATCGGGGCGCAGTCGCCGTGACCGAGGAGCCGGGGGCCGAGGTCGTGACCGCCGCCGCCAACGGGCACGCCCCGGCGAACCGGTTCCTGCCGTCCCACGCCGACACCGACTGACCCGGAGGTTGTCCGCGGTGCGTGGCGTCGGTCGGGCGTCAGGTTGGGGGCGATGGCGTCCGCCGCCCCCACCAACCTGATACCCGATTGGGTTGATTCGTTGTCGTTCGACGTGCGCGATATTCGGGCGGGGATTCTTGGTTGCACGGAACAGGGAGACCCCGTCAGAAAAGCATTGAGTCGGACGTAGGAATCTATGCTGGATCGACTCAGCGAGGCGGGCGCGATCTGAGTCCTTAGCCAGCCCAGACTTGTGGCCGATGGTTACGAATCCGCCCGAATCGGGACGCCTCGGCGTCCCCAGTCGATGCTCGCCATCCGGAAGAAATCACATGAGTGCGATTGTCACCGCGGTAGCGCCCGGCGGCGATTTGGCCAAAGAGTGTCCGACGTGTTTCTGATCAGAATGGGCGATTTCGTGTCCGGTTTCGGGCGCGAGTTTCGTATTACCTGTCAGGTCCACACCGACTGGCACAAGACGTGACGACGTTCGCGGGGAAGTGGAAGTCCCAGACCTGCCGTCCGAACCCGAGGTCGGTGGCCGCCGGCCCGACCGCCACGGGCTTCGTCCGGGGAACGCCTCCCGGGCCGGGCCGCCGGCCGGCCGGTCCGGCCGGGTTCTTCGTGCCGGGGCCGGTCCGGGTCTCGTCTCAAGTCGCACCGACGATCGAGGAGCCTCTGCCATGAGACCGGCACTGTTCGCGGGTGCGTGCTGGGCGGTCGTCGCCGGCCTGGTCGCCGGGTGCGGCGCGGGGGCGGTCCCGCCGGACGAGGCGCTGGCCCGGGCGCGCGCCCGGGGCGGCGACCACGCCAAGCTCGGCGCGGACAGCACCGCCGACCAGTGGGCGAACGCCGCCCGGGAGTACTACAAGCCCGCCGCGCTCGACTACTTCGAGGACATGGACCGGGTCGGCGGCGGCGAGGCGCCGGGGTCGCGCAAGCTGGAGCTGACGGAGAACGGCGTCCGCGGGCGGAACGCGTGGGTGCTGTGGACCGCCGGGAACGAGGCGTGGTGGGACTGGCTCGCCCGCTACGGGTACGGCACCATCGACCTGCTCCGGCTCGTCGACACGGCCGCCCGCGACGACCGGTTCGCCAAGACGGGGCTGGTCAACGAGCCGGGCACCCGGCTGCCGAGCAAGGACGAGACGGAGAAGAGCTTCGGCGTCCGGTACGCCCGGCCGATCAAGCCCGGCGACCCCGAGATGGACGGGAACCCGGCGAAGGCCCACGTCGAGTACCGGCCGGACCGCGGCGCCGAGTGGAAGCCGGCCGACGATTACGTGTACGGCTACCCGTCCGGGGTGGTCGGCCTCCGCCTCTTCAAGAACCCGGACTTCGACGCGGCGGCCGAGGCCCGGTGGCGGGCCAACCTCGAGCTGTACTACAAGGACGACGACGCCGGCCGGGCGTACGTCGCGGACCCGGACACGGTCCGCCCGTTCCGGGTCGGGATGAGTTGCGGGTTCTGCCACATCGCCCCGCACCCGCTCCACCCGCCGGCCGACAAGGAGCACCCGACCTGGGCCGACCTGTCGAACAACGTCGGCAACCAGTTCATGCGCATCCGGGCGGTGTTCGGGAACATGCTCCGGCCGGACAACTACCTGTACCACGTGTTCGACGCCCAGCTGCCGGGGGCGGTCGACACGTCCGGCTACCCGTCGGACAACAACAACAACCCGAACACGATCAACTCGTTCTACGGCCTCCCCGGCCGCCTCGCCCGGGCGCCCGGCAACCCGCCCGAGACGATCAGCGGCGACACCCTCGCCTACCTCAAGACGTTCGTGCCGCACGAGGCGGTCAGCCCGCACCACGTCCCGCGCGTGCTGCTGGACGGGTCGGACAGCGTCGGCGTCCACGTCGCCCTGGCCCGCGTGTACCTGAACATCGGCACCCACCACCAGCAGTGGATCCGCACCCACAACCCGATCCTCGGGTTCCGCACCCAGAAGCCGTTCAAGCTCCGCGACACGGCCGCCAACTCGCTGTACTGGCACGCCACCCGCATCCGGGTGCCGTACCTGGCCGAGTTCTTCACCGCCTCGACCGACCCGATGCGGCTGCGCGACGCGCCGCCCGCGAAAGACAAGTCGGCCCTCCGCGGCACCGGGCCGGACGCCGGCCGGCCGTGGTACACGGCCCCGGGCAAGGAGCCGCCGAAGGACGCCGGGAAGGAGCCGCCGAAGGCGGACGACTACGCCCGCGGCCGCGACGTGTTCGCCCGCGGGTGCATCGCCTGCCACTCCAGCGTCCAGCCCGGCGACCGGGAGGACTTCGAGGTGCTGCTCGGCGGCGACGTGGCGAACACGTACCCGGACAAGGACGCGAACGAGCCCGAGGGCAAGCGAGGGACGCTGACGCTCCCGGCGGACCCGGCCAAGCTGTCGGCCGGCGAGAAGGCCCGGCTCATGGCCGCCCGGCGGGCGCTGGCGCTGACGCCCGAAGACCGCGCCCGCCTCGCCCGCGGCGACGGCTCGCTCCCCGACGGGTACGCCCGCTGGGCGAAGCAGGCCGTGCACAAGAAGGAGTTCTGGCAGTGGTCCGCCCCGGACGCCAAGGGGAAGACGACCACCGTCCACAACTTCCTGTCGATCGACGAGCGCATCCCGGTGACGGTGACGCGGACGAACTCGGGCCGGGCGGCGGCCACCAACGCGCTGCACGGGCACGTCTGGGAGGACTTCGCGTCGCAGACGTACCGGGAGCTGGCGCCGGTCGGGGCGATCCGGTACCGCGACCCGTTCTCGGGCGCGGAGAAGGAGTACTCCCCGCCGGGCGGCGGCCCGGGGTACTACCGGGTGCCCACGCTCATCAGCGTGTGGGCGACCGCGCCGTTCCTGCACAACAACGCGCTCGGGCTGTTCAACAACGACCCCTCCGTCGACGGCCGGCTCGCGGCCTACGAGGACGGGATTGCCCGCCTCCTGTGGCCGGCGCGGCGCCACGAGCCGAGCGCCCAGTGGTACTGGCCCGGCGGCGACAAGCCGGCGGGGTTCGTTCCCGACGCCGGGTTCGCCGGGAAGCAGTCGCCCGAGCCGCTCCCCGACCGCGCCAGGACGGACGGCTTCGCCACGAAGCAGCGCGAGGCCGACGGCGGGTGGGTGTGGCGGACCACCACCGAGTGCGACCTCCGGTTCTCCGGCCCGCATGTGCCGACGCTCCTGGGCGGGCGGTTCGGCCTGTCCCCCACCGGGATGCGGCTCGCGGCCTGGGGGCCGGCCCTGTTCTTCCTGGCGCTCGCCGCGGCGCTGCTGCTCGCCGAGTGGCTGGTGGCCCTGCGCGAGCGGCTGCTCGGCCGGATCGACTGGGTGTTCGCCCCGATCCGCTGGGCGGTCGCCGTCGGCAGCTTCGTGCTGGCGCTCGCCGCGACCTACTTCGCGTGGAAGTACTGGACCTGGATCGAATTCTTGGACGAGGTCACGCAGGAGTCGATCTGGGGCTTCCGGGTCGTCGCGGCGGTGGCGCTCCCCGTGTGGTTCCTATCGACGGCGCTGCTCGCCAGTGTGAGCCGACTCCGCGCCGGGGGCGTCGCCCGCCGCGTGCTGCCGCGGGTCGCCGGGGCGGCGTGCCTGCTCGTCGCGGTGGCGCTGGTGGCCGGGTACGGGCGGTTCGCCGACGGCCGCGGCGCCGGCGTCCGACTCGGGCCGATCCCCGCCGGGGTGCCGGTGAACATCCTCGCCAACCTCGACCCGGACGCCCCCGTGGACCGGATCGTGGACGCGGCGAAGGCGCTGATGGAGTACAGCCGGCGGCAGCGCGGCGGGGCCGACCCGGCCGCCCGGCGGGCCGACTTCGAGGCCCACGTCGCCCCGGCCCTGATGCGCGTCAGCAAGTGCCCCGACTTCGTGACCGACCGCGGCCACGACTACGAGTTCATCCGCCGGCTGTCGGACGACGACAAGCGCGAGCTGATCGCCCTGATCCGGACCTTCTGACCGGCCGACACCGCCCGGGGGAGAACCCATGCCCGACGTCCCGAAGGAGTGGTCCGAACCGGCCGCGCCGGTCTTCGACTTCGTGCTCGTCGGGGCCGGGGCCGGCGGCGCCCCGCTGGCCGCCCGGCTGGCCGAGCGCGGGTACTCCGTCCTCGTCTGCGAGATGGGGCCGGCGAAGCCCGACACGCCGCCGGAGGCGGTGGTCGAGAACACCCACGTGCCGCTCCTCCACGCCGAAGTCACCGAGGACCAGCGGCACGCGCTGACGTTCTTCGTCAACCACTTCGACGCCCCCGCGGCCGACCCGGCCGACCCGAAGTGGCACACGCCGCAGAAGGGCTCCCCGCCCGACCGGGCCGAGGACGAGACCGGCCTGTTCTACCCGCGGGCGCAGGGCGTCGGCGGGTGTACCGTCCACAACGCCATGATCACCGTGTCCGGCCCGTCCGAGGACTGGGACCGGGTGGCCGAGGCGACGGGCGACGAGAGCTGGCGCGGCGAGCGGATGCGGGCGTACTTCCAGCGCGTCGAGCGGTGCCACTACAACCGCCCGGGCTGGTTCGCCCGGTTCCTCAACCGCTGGCTCCGCGTGCCGACCGGGTGGGAGGACGACCGCCACGGCTCGGCCGGGTGGCTCGACACCACCGTCGCCGACTTCGGGCCGCTGCTCCGCGACCGGCACCTGCTCAAGGTCGTGAAGAACGCCGTCGTCGGCGCGTTCCGCAGCGGCATCATGACGCTGTACGACCTGTTCCGGCTGTCGTGGCTGACCGACAAGTCGCTCCCGAACCTCGACCCGAACCACTGGCGGCGGATGCGCGAGGCGGCGGAGGGCGTCGCCCGCATCCCGTGCGCCATCAGCCCGAAGGGCGCCCGGTCCGGGCCGCGGGAGCGGCTGTTCGGCGTGAAGGCCGGCCCGCACGCCGACCGCCTCACGCTCCTGACCGGCGTGTTCGTCACCCGGCTGGAGTACGGCGCCCCGACCGCCGCGGGGGAGCCGCGGGTCGTGGGCGTCCGGGTCATCCCGCGCGAGCACCTGTACGAGGCCGACCCCAACGCCGCCCGCGTGCCGGAGTTCGAGGGCAACGGGTGGAAGGACGCGGAACGGGTCGTGTACTGCCGGAAGGAAGTCGTGCTGTGCGGCGGGTCGTTCAACACGCCGCAGCTGCTCATGCTCTCCGGGGTCGGCCCGGCGCCGCACCTCGCCGAGCACAAGATCGAGGTGGTAAAGGCGCTCGACGGGGTCGGGGAGAACTTGCAGGACCGCTACGAGGTGCCGGTGGTCGCGCACCTGCGTGAGAAGTTCGAGACGCTGGCCGGGCTGGGGACCACGTCGCTCAAGCCGGTCGCCGCGCGGGACCCGCTGCTGGCGCAGTGGATCAACAACCCCGACGGCCCGGCCGCCGCCCGCGGGCTGTACGCCACCAACGGCGGGCTGATCGCCCTGCTGAAGCGGTCCGGGCAGGAGGACAGCGTCCCGGACCTGTTCATCTTCGCGCTGGCCGGGTACTTCCCGGGCTACCACGTCGGGTACTCGCGCCCGGCCGCCTTCGCCGGGAAGCTCACCCCGGCGCAGGCCGCGCTCCCGCAGACGCCGGAGGCGCGGGCGCGGGAGGACGAGGGCGTCATCGACAAGCCGCACCAGATCGTCACCTGGGTGATCCTCAAGGCGCGGACGCGGCACCACGGCGGCGAGGTGCGGCTGCGGTCGGCGTCGCCGTTCCGCCGGCCGCTCATCAACTTCCGGTCCTTCCCCCTGGGCGCCGACGACCAGGACGCGCGGGCGCTCGCCGAGGGCGTGCGGTTCGTCGAGCGATTCACCGACAGCGCGGTGCGGACCGGGCTGTACGACCGGGTCGAGTGCCCGGGTCTGAAGAAGGGCGCGACCGACGACGACCTGAACAAGTGGGTGCGGGCCGTGGCGTGGGGGCACCACGCCTGCGGCACCTGTCGGATCGGGCCGGAGGAGTCCGGCGGGGTGGTGGACGCCCGCCTGCGGGTCCACGGCGTGGCCGGCCTGCGGGTGGCGGACGCGAGCGTGTTCCCGCGCATCCCCGGCGTGTTCATCGTCACCAACGTGTACATGCTCGCCGAGAAGGCCGCCGACGTCCTGACCGAAGACCACCCGCTCCCCGCCCACAAACTCCCGGCCGAGTGCCGGGCGGAGCTGGCGACCGCGCCGGTGCTCCGCTCCCGGCCGGAGTACGAGGAGCGGCGGACGTACCCGAGCGAGCTGGAAGAGGCGGAGGCCGAACTGGTCCGCAACCGCCGCGCCCGAGCCGGGCTGACGAAGCCGACCACCACGCCGGGGGGCGGGTCATGACGGACGAATCGAAGCCGTGGCTACTGAATCTGAAACCGCCGGCGCCGCCGGCCGCGCCGCCGGCGACGCCGGCGCTGCCGGACGACACCCTCGGCGTCGCCCTCTCGGGCGGCGGCATCCGCAGCGCGACGTTCGCCCTCGGCGTCCTCCAGGCGCTCACCCGCGGCGGGTGGCTGCCGCGGGTGGACTTCCTGTCCACGGTGTCCGGCGGCGGGTACACGGGGGCGTTCCTCGGCCGGTTCTTCGACCAGTGCCGCGCGCCCGACGGGCTCACCGGGTCGGTCCCGGACACCGGCCCCGGGGTCGCCCAGGCGCGGGTGGCCCGCGACCTCGCCGACCCGCGCTCGCCGCCGGTCGGGTGGCTGCGCCGCCACTCGAACTACCTGTCGCCGACCGGCCGCGGCGAGTCGGCGCAGAACCTGGCCGGGTTCCTCCGCAACCTCCTGTCCGTGTACGCCGTGCTCGGGCTGTTCCTGTTCGCCGTGATCGGGTCGGTCCACGCCCTGCGGTACTACGAGTTCACCGGCCCGTGGGCGGTCGCCGTCGGCGAGGCGGTCGCCGGCCTCACGCCGGTCGTCGCCACGCTGTTCCCGGGCGGCGGCCCGCTCGCCGCGGGCGCCGAGTTGACGGCGTGGCTGGCCGTGCTCCCGCTCATGCTGGCGTACTGGCTGGTGTCGCAGGACCTGCCGGGGGCGTTCGTCTGGACCGTCCTCGTGGCGGCGGCGACCGCGGCCGGGGCGGTGCTGCTCGGGTGGGGGAGCCCGCTCGGGCTGGTCGTGCTCGCGGCCGCGGTCGGGTGGTCGATCGGGGTGTGGGTCGCGGTCGAGCGGGCGGAGGGGCACAACGACCCGTTCCACCCATCGCGGCTGGCGCTGGCCCGTAACCACCTCACCCGCCTGCTGGCGTACTGGCTCGCGGTCGCACTCGCGCTCGCCGCGGGCGCCGTCGTCGACGGGCTCGGCCGGTGGCTCGCCGACCGGATGATGCGCGACGGCATCTCGGCCGCGAACGTCGGCGGCTGGCTGGCGTCGGCCGGGGCCACGGTGATCGGCCTCGCCACCACCCTGCGGATGATTATCCGGGCGCTCGTCGGCGAGTCGCCGAGCGGCACGGGCGTGCTCGCGTTCGCCCGGCCGGCGCTCGTGGCCGTGCTGGTCGTCGCGGTCGGCGTGCTCCCCGCGCTGGTCGCGGTCTCGTTCGCCAGCCACACCGCCTACGAGGTCGGAGACGGGTACGTCCGCGGGCTGGTAGTCACCGGGGTGGCGCTGTTCATCTCCTGGCTGTTCGGCCGGTCGGCGAGCGTGCCGTTCATCAACCGGTCCGGCCCGCTGGCGCTGTACTCCAGCCGGCTGGCGCGGGCGTTCCTCGGGGCGGTGAACCCGGCCCGGCGCGACCACCCGGCCGGCCGCGACGTGTCGTTCGTCGTGCCCGGGGACGACGTGCCGCTGGCGGCCTACGCCCCGCACCTGGCCGGCGGCCCGCTCCACCTCATCAACTGCGCCGTGAACGAGACCGTGGACGTGGCCTCCCAGCGCGGGGTGCGCGACCGGCAGGCCGAGCCGCTGGCCGTCGGCCCGGCGGGGCTCAGCATCGACCGGGAGTGGCACGCCCGGTGGCTCCCCGGCCCCGGCGGCCCGCGGGTCGTCCCCGTGGCCGACCCGGCGGAGGCCCGCCTGCACCCGTTCCTGGCAACCGCCGGCGGGCCGGTCGCGGTCGAGGGGTTGGCCCTCCGCGAGTGGGTCGGCATCTCCGGGGCGGCGGTGTCGCCGGGGATGGGCCGGCAGACGGGGTTCGCCCGGTCCCTGCTGCTGACGCTGGCGAACCTCCGGCTCGGGTACTGGTGGAACTCGGGCCTCGGCGCCCGCGACCGCTTCCGGGTGCCGGTCCGCCGCGGGCCGCGGGCGTGGGTCGCCCGGTGGTTCACGATCGTCTTCCGGGCGCAGGCGCTGCTGCTGTCGGAACTGAGCGGCCGGTTCGCCGGGCCGTGGGAGCGGAACTGGTACGTGTCCGACGGCGGCAACTTCGAGAACCTCGGGGCGTACGAGTTGATCCGCCGGCGCGTGCCGTTCGTCGTCGTCTGCGACGCCGGCGAGGACATCCCGCGCCAGGGCGAGGCGCTCGCGCGGCTGGCCCGGCTGGTGCGGGTGGACTTCGGGGCCGAGGTGACCGAGCCGCCCGCCCTCCCCGCCGGCGTGCCGGCGAACGTGGCCGAACACCTGGGCACGGTGGCCGACCTCCTCACCGCCCCGGGCAAGCCGTCGAAGGCGCACGCCGCCCTGCTGCTGGTCCGCTACCCGGAGCCCCCGCCGGGGGCCGGGCACGACGCGTGGAGCAACCGGCGCCACACCTGGCTGCTGTACGTCAAGGCGACCGTGACCGGGGACGAGCCGGCGGACGTGCGGAACTACGCGGCCGCCAACCCCGACTTCCCGAACGAGACCACCCTCGACCAGGTCTTCGACGAGCCCCAGTGGGAGAGCTACCGGGCGCTCGGCGACCACGCCGGGTCCCAGCTGTTCGTCTGACCGCGAGGGGGCGCGGAGGAACGCTTCGGCCGCCCGTGGTTCGGAGCCCGGACGGCTTCGACATGGCAACCGTGAGGGGAGTATGACCCGCCTCCGCACCGCCGCCCTCGCCGCCGCGCTCGGCCTCGTCGTCGCCCTCCCCGCGGGGCCGGCGGCGGGGTCCGACCACGCCGACCCCACCGACCCGCTCCGCGTCCGGGACGACGACGACCGCGGGCTGACCGGCCTGTTCGCGTTCCCCGTGTCCGCCGACGGGAAGCGGGTGGACGACCCGGACAAGGGCGAGGCGCTCGTCCTGGTCGTGTGCCTCAACCGGCTGCTGGCGAAGCCGCCGCCCTACCCGGGGCTGGACACGTTCACCATCACCGTCTCGGTGGACGGCAAGAGTTCGACCCGGGTGAACTACCCCAAGGACCGGACGCGCCCGACGCCCGAGGAGCGCAACACCCTGCGGTACGGCGGGGTGGTGGAGGCGCCCGAGCAGATCGGCGCGACGTTCGAGATCGCCGTCCGGCTGAAGAACGACCTGTCGGGCTTCGGCCCCGAGAACATCACCCACCGGACGGTGCGGGCCGACCGCGGCGACGGGCTGAAGGACCTGGACGACGACGCGGCGCGGCGGGCGGTCACCCGGTGGGGCGCCGGGGTGCGGGACGACCCGTTCATCTTCCCGCCGTTCTTCGGCACGAACGTGTTCGCCGTCGCCGTGCGGGTGCCGTACGCGAGCATCCCGCAGTCGTCCCCGCGGCGGACCTACCTGCTGTGGGCCACGACCCACCAGAAGGGGGCGCAGACCGACCACGTCGGCCGGTCGCAGCGGACGCAGCTGCCGCGGTTCGACCTGCTCAACACCCTCCACCCGAGCAAGCACGTCGGGGCCATCAAGGACGCCCGGGCGAACCCGTCGCTGAAGGACAACCTGCTCCGCTACGCGTTCCCGCCGCTGTTCGCGTACCGCAGCTTCGACGAGCAGCCGGACGTGATGGTGATGAGCCGGGACCACCCGGCCGGGTTCCCGAACGGCCGGCGGCTGGAGGACGACGTGGCCCTCCTGACGTGCGAGCAGGGCGACTGCCAGCTGTACGAGATGTCGTTCGCCAAGCCGGGCTCGCCGGCGTCGGAGAAGGACTCGAAGTACGTCGGCGGCCGGCCGACGGCGAACGACAAGGAGTTCCTCCCCGAGTGGCCGTACCTCGCCGAGCCGTGGCCCGACCCGCACGTCACCCCGCCGCCGGGGCTGACCCCGCTCAACCAGATGAAGTTCGCCGCGCTGCTGTTGGGGGTGGGGGTCGCGGTCCTGCTGCCGTGGGGGCTGCTGTTCTGGACGTACCGCCGGCTCCGCCGGGTGCGCGGGCTCCTCCCCGCCCCCGGCTTGCCGCCGGCCCCGCCGGCCGTCGTGGCCCCCGCCGCTGGCGGCAGCCAGCCGTGAACGCTCGCGCGATGCGGCTGGTGTTCCACGCCGAGGAGTCGGACACCGGCCGGTCGCGCGGCCCGCTGTTCTACCAGCGGCGCACGGTGACCGACGGGCGGCGGGTCGGCCGGCTCGTCTTCGCGGAGGCGGTGGCGTCGCACAACGGCGACGTCGTCGTCCACTTCGACCACCCCGCGTGGCGGACGGACCGGAACGACCCGGCGACGGCGGTCCGCGAGGCGCGGCGGCGGGGGTAAGGTGGCGGGGCGGCCACGAACACCGGGGGAGCGCGATGGCCGGGGTGAAGGACGGGTCCGCCGTCGGCGGCGCCGACCTGTTCCGGCGGGCCGAGGTGCGGTGGCACCCGACGCCGACCGCGACGATCGCCTACCGCGTGGTCGGCGCCGGCCCGCCGCTCGTGATGCTGCACGGGTGGCCGCTGTGGGGCTTTACGTTCCGCGGCCTCCTGCCGTACCTCGCGGCGCACTTCACCTGCGTCCTGATCGACCTGCCCGGCGGCGGGGACACGGTCTGGACGCGGGACACCGACTTCACCTGGCCGGGGCAGGCGGCGAGCGCGAAGTCGGTGGTCGAGGCGCTCGGGTTCGACGAGTACGACCTACTCGGTCAGGACTCCGGGGGGGTGATCGCCCGGCACCTGTGCCTGCTCGACGGCCGGCGGGTGCGGCGGCTGATCCTGACGAACACCGAGGTTCCCAACCACCGGCCGCCGTACCTGCCGACGCTCCGGCGGCTGATGGTCCTTCCCGGCGCCGCCACCGCCCTGCGGCTGGCACTGTCGTCGGGGTGGTTCCTCCGGTCGCGGGTGGGGTTCGGCGGGTCGCTCGACCCCGCGCGGATCGACGGCGAGTTCCGCGACGGCATCGTCCGGCCGCTCGTGTGGTCGCGGCGGCGGGCGGCGGGGCACGTGCGGTTCCTCCGCGGCTGGAGCTGGGCGGTGCTCGACCGGTGGGCCGAGTTCCACCGGCGGCTCACGATGCCGGTGCTGCTGGTGTGGGGGGACGCCGACGAGACGTTCCCGCTCCCGCTCGCCTTCCGGATGGCCGAGCAGTTCCCCGACGCCACGGTGCGGGCCGTCGGCGGGGCGCGGCTGTTCGTGCACGAGGAGCGGCCCGACGTCGTGGCGGCCCACATCGTGCGGTTCCACGGCCCGAACTCCGAAACGGCACCGTGAACGCCCGGGCGATGCCGTCCCAACGGGAAGCCGTGCCCACTCCGACCCGACCCCGGACCCCCGCCCGGCGCGGCGTGGCGCGGTGTCTCGCCGCAACCTTCTGCGTGACGGACTGCCACGCCGGCGACGCGTTCGGGACGATCGAGCTGGGGACCGCGTTCGGGTACTCCCCGCAGCCACTCGGCAACGTCCTCGACGGGGCGGTGTGTCGCCGCCGCACACCCCGCACACGCGGGTGTGTCGCGGCCGCACGCGGCGCCGACGAAGCCCCTCGCACTCGCCCCGTCCGCCCGCAAGTCACCGCCGCGCTTCGTCGTCGCGCCCGGCGGCACAGGACGTGCGTTACCCGGCGTCGATCACGCACACCACGCCGCGGCGGGCCGCCCCGCCTTCCCGAGGGTCACGCCATGACGCCCGTCCGCCTCCGGTCCGCCGCGCTCCCCGCGGCCGCCTTCCTCACCCTGCTCGCGGCCGTCGGCCCGCAGCCGGCCCGGGCCGACGAGATCGTCGACCTGAAGGTCGACTCGAAGCCCCGCCGGTACGGCCCGAAGGACCCGGTCCAGGCCGCGGAGCAGAAGTTCAGCCTGACGAAGGCGGGCATCCTCACCCTCGTCCACGTCATCGACCCGGTCCACAAGGACGCCCGCGGCGGGATGTCGCTCGACGAGGTCAACCTGCGGAACTTCCAGGTCGGGCGGGGGATCTTCCAGGAGCGCATCCCGAACGACGCCATCCCGGGCCAGAAGCGCGAGTTCAAGCAGCAGTGGCTCTGCCCGCCGCGGAAGGAGCCGCTCGACCTGCGGGCGTCCGTCACCGCCCCGTACCGGCCCGACCCGGGCGTTCAGCTCGGGGCCAGCCAGCGCCTCACGATCGACTTCGTGCCGTTCGACAAGATCAGCGACCAGCCCGGCCCGAAGGCCGCGGTCGACGTGGCCGGGAAGTGGTACCACGGCGAACTCCCCGCGCTCTGGACGCTGACCCCGAAGGCGAACGGCGAGTACGACGCGGTCGAGAAGGGGTACGACAACGCGAAGGGGACGGCCCGGGTGAAGGGCCGCAAGGTGTACATCGACTGGGTCACCACGACGGCGAAGGGCGACGCCCAGCACCGCGGGGTGACGGTGGTCGAGGTGAAGGCGGACAACACGCACGCCGAGGGGTGGTCGGTCGGCACGTTCGGGACGGGCGGCGCGCAGTGGTCCGCCGCCCCGGGGACGGCCGCGAAGGCGATCGACCCGCCGAAGCGGTGAGCCGGCGCGACCCGCCGCCCTCGCCACCCGCACTCGTGGCCGACGGTGAGGGGGGTGTGACCCGCCCTCACCCGCGGACGACGAACGCGAGGACGATTTCGAGGGCGATGAGGGCGGCGACCAGCAGCTCCAGCGCGAACATCCGCTGCTCCGCCACCTCCCCGCGGATCAGCTCGTACACCCGGTCGAGCTGGGCGACCCGCTGGTCCACGCTCGCCCGCCAGTCGTCCAGGTGGAACCGCTCGCGGGCCGCCAGGTACACCCGCGCCAGGTACCAGTCGCCGACGAACTTGGTCACGTTCGTCACCCCGTCGGCGAGCTTGCTGGCGTCCACCCGCAGCCGCCGCAGCTCGCGCAGGACCGCCGCCCACCGCCCCGGCCACAGCCCCGGCCGCCGGCCGAGGTGGTCGTACGCCCGGTCGAGGTGCCGGTCGAGCGCCGCGTCCAGCGTCCGCAGCTCCTCGAGCTGGAGGTTCGCCAGCTCGAACGCGCGGAGCACGTCGTCGAACTCCCCCGCCAGCTCCACGACCAGCGCGGCCTCCCAGTCCGGCACCACCGCGTCGCCGGCCGCGAACGACCGCTGGTGGCGGAACGACTCGGCGAGCTGGTCGTCGCTCAGCCGGGCCGGGTCGGCGTCGTTGAGGAGGCCGGCCACCGCCCGCCGGTTCGCCCCGAGCCACCGTGCGGCGTCCGTCTCGCCCCCCAGGTCGGCCAGGCAGAACGCCGTGTACGCCTCCGGCTCGCCGACCCCGGCGGGGTCGCGCAGCGCCGCCCCGAGGCGGTCGCAGGCCCGCCGGCACAGGTCGCGGGCCGCCTCGGCGAGGGGGCGGCCGTCCGCGGCGGCGGGCCGGTGGAAGCGCCGCCACTCGGCGACCTCGCCCGACACCGGGGCCAGCCGCACGGCCACCGTGACCACGCCGACCGCGTACGCCCGGACGACCGGCTCGGCCCGCACGCCGGCCACGACGACCGCGGCATCGGGGAGATCGACCACCAGTGGCCGCGCGGCCGGCACGTCCCGCGGCGCGGCCGGCTTGCGACGCACCTCCCCGGCGGCGGGGTCGGCCGGCACGGGCACGACCTCGCTGCCGACGTCGAAGGCGTACAGGTACACGGATGGCGCCGGACCACGTTGTCCCCTGCTCGACCGCGACCGACCGACCCGGTCGCGGGTGTTGTACGGGACCGGCCGCCCGCCCCGCCGGCGGGCGGCCGGCGGGGAGAAGTGTTGACGTATCGGAAGATGACGATATGTAGGGTCGAGGAGGGCGTGATGGGCACCCGGCCGAAGACACCGCCGCTGACCGACCTGGCCGCCCTCGGGCAGGCCGCCGAGTGCCTGAAGGCGCTGGCGCACCCGCACCGGCTGCGCATCGTGCAGCTGCTCCTGCGCGGCCGCTACACGGTCGGTGAACTGGCCGACGCCTGCGGCATCGCCAGCCCGATGGCGTCCGAGCACCTGCGGCTGATGCAGCGGTGCGGGTTCCTCGCCTGCGAGAAGGAGGGGCGGCACGCCTACTACCGCGTGGTCGAGCCGCACCTGAAGAACATCATGGCGTGCGTCGAGGCGCGGTTCGGCGGCGCCGCCGGGTAGCCGTTGTTGTTTCACCCAACAGGTCGAATTGTTCCGACAGCTTTGATCGAACACGGCGTCAAGGAGAAGGCTATGTCCGTCCCGACCGTCACGCCCCGGCAGCTGGCCGAACTCCGCGCGGCGGGCCGGCCGATCGACCTGATCGACGTGCGCACCCCGGTCGAGTACCGCGAGGTCCACGTCCCGTTCGCCCGCAACGTGCCGCTCGACCGGCTCGACCCGGCGGCGGTCGGGCCGGGCCGCGCCGCGCCGGCCGACGAGCCGCTGTACGTCATCTGCCGGTCGGGCGGCCGCGGCCGGCAGGCGTGCGAGAAGCTCGCCGCCGCGGGGCTGGCCGTGTGCAACGTCGAGGGCGGGACGCAGGCGTGGGCGGACGCCGGGCTGCCGGTCGTGCGCGGGCAGACGGCGGTCTCGCTGGAGCGGCAGGTCCGCATCGCCGCGGGGCTGCTCGTCCTCGTCGGGGCCGCCCTCGGCTGGCTCGTCCACCCGGCGTTCGTCGGGCTGGCCGCGTTCGTCGGGGCCGGGCTGGTGTTCGCGGGTGCCACCGGCGCCTGCGGGATGGGGCTGCTCCTCGCCCGCATGCCCTGGAACCGCGTCACCAACCCCGCCGCCAGCGGCGCGCGCTGACCCCCCAC
>JBGAQM010000046.1:0-21852 GCA_044220735.1 Urbifossiella sp.
CGACGACGGAAGCCCACCAGAACGAGCTTCCAAAACAGCTCCGATCGGGACTTGACGTGCGTCCGGCCAACCCGCACGCCCCGTAAATCCCTCCCAATCAACGCATTCCGCAGAACCGCTACTGACATCGCGGTGGCAGTGGGTTCGTTGTTGACATCCCCGTCGCAGACGGTAACCTCCCCCCATCAGATTCGCGTTCCGAGAGAGGATTCAGAATGACCCCGAGGCTTACCGCCCCGCCGCCATCTGAGTACCCGATCACCCCGACCGGCACGGCCGGGACGCCTTGAGAAGCCCGGACCGGCCGCCACCCACGTCACTCTCCCGGCGGCCCCCGGACGGCAGGAACTGAACCGCCCCCCGGCGCGTTCCCCAGTCACCCCCGATCACGACGCCGGCCCAGCCGCAGAGTTGCGGTGCGCCCGGTCGTCACACGAAACACGGTGCCGGGCTCGCCAGCGCCCCCGCCCCCGCCGCATGACGCGCCGGGGGGAGTGTGCCACGGAAGGCACGACCACTCCGGGACGGAACCGCTTCCTCCGCCCCGCCGGGACGACTGTCCGACACCCGGGCCGTGTGGCCCAACGGCAAGACGCCAACGGGCCAGGGCCGGTTTCGCGCCACGGATGCGCGCGGGGGCCGGCCACTCTCACTTTCGCTACGATTCCTGTCGTGTTGACCCTCCCGTCGCGCCCCGGCACCAGACCCGACGACTGGTTCGCCGCCGTCGCCGCGGCACTGCTCAACCGCACCGAACTGGTCGCGGCCGGCGGGCGCTGCGGGTGGCAGAGGTCGAATTCTACCTGAAGGATGCCGACCACCCGGAACCCTTCGCGCACGCGCACCCGGTGCAGCGCGACTGGGGTCGGTGGTACTTCCACCGCAACGGGAGTTCATTCCGCGGCGGGTCGTTCAAGGGGCTCGACCTGGCGCTCGGCGACGGCACCGCGACCGTCGGCGTGCTGCTGCGGTCGGTGGTGACGCCCGACGGCGAGCTGATCGACGGCCCGTCGCGACTCGTGGACCGCCTGTTGGCGCTGACCGACTCGCCGACGGTGCCGGCGCTCGACGCGAAACTGCCGGGCGCCGTGGCGATGACGGCGGGGATGCCGGTCCACTTCCGCAGCTCCCCCGAGCGCGCGCGGCCGCACTGGCAACGCTGCAGGGGCTGTCGCTGAAGCGCGCCGCGGCGTACGCCGCGATGCCGGAGTACGTCGGGATGCGTTACCGCTTCCTGACGGAGCCGCGGCGGATCGGCCCGGGTCGGCCGCAACTGGTGGCCGCGCTACATGCCGAGGGTCGCAACGTGGCCGAGATTCGCGCCCGCACGGGGATCGCGGCGGGGGTAGTCGGCCGCTACGCGGCGGCGTTTGATGAGGGGAAGGCGGAGCGCGACTTCGGCCGCTACCTCGGCGCGAACCTGAGCGCGCTCGACCGCTGTCGGCTACTCGGGACGTGGGCCGCGCGGTGCGGCCCCTGACGCCGCCGCCCGCGGCGGTGCAATCCGAAGGAGCCCTGATGTCCAACCTGCCGATCCGCCGGGTGGTCCTGTACAAGCACGGCGTCGGGTACTTCGAGCGCGAGGCCGCGGTCAGCGGCGACGAGACGCTGACGCTGGCGTTCAAGCAGCGCGAGGTGAGCGACGTACTGAAGTCGCTCACCGTCCTCGACCTCGGCGGCGGCACCGTGTCCGCCGTGTCCTACGACAGCACCACGCCGCCGACCAGCTCCTCGCCGAAATCGCCCTCACCATCCCCGACACGAACAGCCTCACGAAGCTCTTACCGCAGCTGCCGCGCGCGCACGGGTCGCGATCCGCCTCGCGGCCATGACGCCGGTGCAGGGCGCCGTCCTCGGCGTGGACACCGCCGAGGTGCGCACCCCCGCCGGCCTCCAGCAGACGCCGCGTCTTTCGATCCTCACCGACGTCGGCGAGGTGCGCTCGTTCGACCTGTTCGACCTCGACCTGACGCTGCTCGACGACGGGTTGCGCCGCGACCTCGAATTCCTGCTGAAGACGCAGCTCGGGGCGAAGAAGAAGGACGCGCGGACGTTTACGCTGTTCGCGCAGGGCGAGGGGTCGCGCACGCTGCGGCTCAGCTACGTGCTCGAAGCGCCGGTGTGGAAGGCGACGTACCGCATCCTGCTCGCCCAGGGCGACGAGAAACCGCTGATCCAGGGTTGGGCCGTCGTGGACAACACGTCCGACGAGGACTGGGCCGACGTGGCACTGACGCTGGTGGCCGGGCTGCCGGTGTCGTTCGTCCACGACCTGTACACACCGCGCTACATCCGCCGCCCCGTCGTGCAGGTGAAGGAGGCGACCGGCGTCCTCCCGCCGATGGCGGAGGCGGGCTTCGACGACGACTTCGCCACGATGGCTCTCGGCGAGCCGATGATGGCGATGTCCGCCGACGCCCCGCAGGCGCCAGCTGCGACGAGGAAGATGCGGATCGCCGCCGCCCGCGCTCAAACCGAGGTCGTCGAGCAGCAGTGGGGCAGCCGCCGCGGCCCGTCGTCCGTCGAAACACAGACCCGCGAGCGGCAGGTCGGCGACCTGTTCGAGTACGCCATCGAGAAGCCGGTGACGGTACGGCGGAACCAGTCGGCGCTCGTGCCGATCGTGCTGAAGCCGTTCGCCGGCCGCAGCGTGCTGCTGTACCAGAAGGCGGCCCGCGCCGGGAACCCGGTCCGCTGCGTCGAGTTCGAGAACACCACCGGTCTCACCCTCGAAGGCGGCCCGGTCACGGTCCTCGACGACGGCAGCTACGTTGGCGAGGCGATGCTCGACACCCTCAAGCCTGGCGAGCAGCGGCTCGTCGGGTACGCCGTCGAACTCGGCGTGCGGGTGCTCGACAACATCGACAGCCACGACGGCACCGTCACCCGGGTGACGGTCAAGAAGGGCGCCTTGAAGACGCACGCGGCCCGGGTGGTGAAGACGACGTACACGTTTGCCAGCAAGGCCGACCGCGAGCAGACGTTGTACCTCGACCACCCGCGCGACGGCGGCCGCTGGACGCTCGGCGGCGCCGCCAGGCCGCACGAGACGACCGAGAACCACTGGCGTTTCAAGCTGCCGCTGCCGCCGAACTCCGCGACGAAGTTCGTCGTGCAACAGGAGCAGACCGCCTGGCAAACCTACGAGCTCGCCGAGGTGACGGACGAGCAACTCGGCGCCTGGGTGGCTGCGTCGTGGCTCGACGCGCCGACCGAAACGGCGTTGTGCGACGTGCTGGCGGCGCGGGCGGAGGCGGCGGGATTTGAGGCGAAGCTGGCGGCGCTGGCGCAGGAGAGGGCGGCGATCGGCGCCGACCAGAAGCGGCTGCGCGAGAACCTCGGCAGCCTGGGCGACCGGGCGACGGAAAAGGAACTGCGCGAGCGCTTCGTGCGGACGCTCGGGAAGCAGGAGGACCGGCTGGAGGAGTTGAACGCCGAGGAAGCACAACTGACGGCCGACCGCGACGCCGCCCGCGCCCGGCTCGCGGCGCGGCTGGCGGCGCTGGACTACGACGGGGCCGTGGGCTGACCCGCGCTACTCGTCCGCGTCCCACACGACGACGCGGCCGTCGTCGGTGCCGACGGCGGCGAGGAGGCCGTCGGGGCTGTACGCCACGCACGTCAGTTTCCCGACCTTCCAGTTGAGCTTCGTGCGGAGCGCGAGGGCGTCGAGGTCGTAGAGCTTCACCAGCGTCGGCCCGCCGTGGATCACCGCCAGCGTGCGGCCGGCGGGGTGGAACGCGAACCCGACGAAGTTCCCGAATGTGGCCGAACTCTTGATCTGCCGGGGCTTCCCCGGCGCGGCCGCGTCGTACAGGTAGAAGCTGTTGTACCCGACGACCCCGAGATGCCGCCGGTCCGGCGACAGGTGGGCCTGGTAGATGTTGTACGTCGGGTAGCGGGCGGACGCGTCCACGGCCTGATCCACGAACCGGACGACGCTCACCCGGTTCCCGCCGACGAGTACGAACCGCTCGCCGTCCGCCAGGAACCCGGCCGGGTGCCGCACAAGTCCTCGGTCGTACGCCGTGTGCCACGTCTGCTTGCCGTCGGCGAGGCCGTACACTGCGTTCCCGCCGTCCGCGGTCGGGTACGCCGCGACCAGTCGCTGACCGTCGGGGGAGACGATGACCCGGCTCGCCGGTCCGCTCGGGCCGTGCGCGAGTCCGCGACCGTCGGCCGCGTCGTGGGTGCGGAGCGCGCCGAACGTCGTGAAAAAGCGGTCCCCGGCGGGAGCCACCGCAACGCGATTCGGCTCGTCCCACACCTGGCGGACGGACAGCGGGATGACCACGCGCGGCCCGGACGGCAGCGGGAGGATGAGGAGTTCGGCGTCGCCGGCAGCCCAAGTGCCGACGAGCAGGCGGCCGTCCGGGAGGAAGCGGAGCTGCGTGACGCGGGCGCCGGCGTCGAGGACGATCATGCGGGTGGGCCGCGGCTACGAGTCCATCAGCAGACGGAGCGGGTCGCTGAACAGCTGCGCCAGCCGCGACGTGAAGCGGGCGCCGTCGGCGCCGTCCACGACGCGGTGGTCGTAGGTCAAGCTCAGCGGCATCATCAGCCGCGGCACGACCTGGCCGTCCTTCACCACCGGCTGCAGCGCCGACCGCGACAGGCCCAGGATCGCCACCTCGGGGTAGTTCACGATCGGCGTGAACGCCGTGCCGCCGATGCCGCCCAGGTTCGTGATCGTGAACGTGCCGCCGCGCATGTCGTCGAGGCCGAGCTTGCCGGCCCGCGCCTTCTCGGCCAGCGTCACCACCTCGGCGGCGATGTCGCGGACGCTCTTCTTGTCGGCGTCCTTCACCACCGGCACCACGAGCCCGCGCTCGGTGTCCACGGCCAGGCCGATGTTGAAGTACTTCTTCAGCACCAGCTCGCCGGCGTTCATGTCGTAGCTGCTGTTGAACGTCGGGAAGTCGCGCAGGGCCGCGACGACCGCCTTGATCGCCAGCACGGTCATCGTGATCTTCGGGCTCCCCTTCGGCAGCCCGTCCACGATGCGCTTGCGGCCGGCCTCCAGGTCGGTGATGTCGGCGAGGTCGAACTGCGTGACCATCGGCATCGTCCGCCACGCCACGGTCAGGTTCCGGGCGATCGTCTCGCGGATCTTGGCAACGGGCTTGCGCTCGACCTCGCCGTACTTCGAGAAGTCCGGCAGCGGCGGCGTGGTGAAACTGTCGGCGACGGTCTTGCCCGACAGGTTGCCGGCGCCGCCGGGGGCGGCCTTCACCTTCTGGCGCTCGTCGCGGACGAAGCCCTTGATGTCGTCGAGGGTGACGCGGCCGCCGCGGCCAGAGCCCTTCAGTTCGCCGAGGGCTACGCCGAGCTCGCGGGCCAGGCGGCGCGTCGCGGGGCCGGCGGGGATGACGTCGGCGCTCTTGGTGGCGGTGCCGTTGACGTGGGGTTCCGCGGCCGCGTGGGGTTCGCGGCGGCGCTGCAGGCGGCCACCAACCACCGGCAACTGGGGACGATGTCGCCGTTGGCGGGCATGAACTCGCTGCCCGCGAGCCGCAGCACCGGCGCGCCGATGGCGAGCTTGTCGCCGGGCTTCATCAGCACCGCCTCGACGGTGCCGGCGGCATCGGCCTCGACCTCCATCGCGGCCTTGTCGGTTTCGACGGAGGCGACCGGCGTGCCGGGCTTGACCGCGTCGCCGGGCTTGACCAGCACCGCGGTCACGGTCGGCGCTTCGATCCCCTCGCCGAGGCTCGGCAGGCGAAACTCCGACGACCCGCCACTCGGGGAGGGCGGTGTCGCGGAAGGCGCGGCAGCCGCCTGCGGCTTCGCGGCAGGCGGTGCGGGGGCTGGCCGCGAAGCCGCAGCGGTTGCGAAGGTGCCGCGGCGGCGCCTTGCCGCTGCCCGCAAAGCGGAACGGTCAGGCGCACCGACGGGCAGTTTGTCGCCGGGCTTCACCAGCACCGCCTCGACGGTGCCGGCGGCGTCGGCCTCGACCTCCATTGACGCTTTATCGGTTTCGACGGAGAGAACGCCCTGGCCAGCCGCGACCGCGTCGCCGGGCTTGACCAGCACGGCCGTCACGGTCGCCGAGTCGATGCCCTCGCCGAGGCTGGGCAGGCGGAAGTCCATCGAATCCATCTCCGGGCGCACGTGGGCGTGTTGTTCGGTGGGACCGGCGTCACGCGGGTAATTGGTGACAGACCGGCGGGACGCCGGTCCCACCAGATCAGGGGCGGCTGTTCACACCGTCCACGGGTCCGGGCGGTCGGGGTTCAGGCCCAGGTCGGCGATCGCCTGCTTCACCGCGTCGCGGCCCCACTCGCCGCGGTTGGCCAGCGCCGTCAGCGCCGCCACCACCACGTTCTCCGCGTCGATCTCGAAGAACCGCCGCAGCGCCTTGCGCGTCTCACTCCGGCCGAACCCGTCGGCGCCCAGCGCCAGCAGTCGATTGTCGAGGTACGGCCCCACCAACTCCGGCAGCGCCCGCATGTAGTCGCTCGTGGCGACGATTGGGCCGGCCGTCTTCGCCAGTACCTGCCGGACGTAGGGCTCCTTCGCCGGCTGGTCCGGGTGCAGGCGGTTGAACCGCTCGCAGGCGATCGCGTCGCGCTTCAACTGCGTGTAGCTCGTCGCGCTGTAGACGGTGCTGGCGATGCCGTACTTCTCGGCGAGAATCGCCTGCGCCCGCAGCGCCTCGTTCAGGATGACGCCGCTGCCGAGCAACTGCACCTCGTGCTTCGCCCCGTCCGGCCGCACCGTCTTGAACGGGTACAGCCCCTTGATGATGCCGTCGCGGACGCCCTCGGGCATCGCCGGCATGTCGTAGTTCTCGTTGTAAACGGTCAGGTAGTAGAAGCACTCCTCGCCGCGGACGTACATCGCGTTGATGCCGTCCTCCACGATCGTCGCCAGCTCGTACGCGAACGCCGGGTCGTAGGCCCGGCACGTCGGCACGGTCATCGCCATCAGGTGGCTGTGGCCGTCCTCGTGCTGCAAGCCCTCGCCGTTGAGCGTGGTGCGGCCGGCGGTCGCGCCCATCAGGAAGCCGCGGCAGCGGCTGTCGGCCGCGGCCCAGATCAGGTCGCCGACGCGCTGGAAGCCGAACATCGAGTAGTAGATGTAGAACGGGATCGTGTTCACGCCGTGCGTGCTGTACGCCGTCCCGGCGGCGACGAAGCTCGCCATCGCCCCCGCCTCGTTGATTCCCTCCTGAAGAATCTGCCCCGTCGTGCTCTCGCGGTACTCGATCGGCGAACCCTTATCGACCGGGTTATACCCCTGGCCGATGGTGGAGTAGATGCCGAACGTCTTGTACATCGGCGGCATGCCGAACGTCTGCCCCTCGTCGGGGACGATCGGCACGATCAGCTTGCCGACGTTCGGGTCCTTCATCACCTGCTGCATGAGCGTGACCCAGGCCAGCGTGGTGCTCTGGCCCTTGCCGGCGACGCTGCCGCCGAGGAGCCGCTCGAACGCCTTCGGCTCCGGCGGCTGGCACGGGGTGAATACGTCGTTGCGGCTCGGGTTGAACCCGCCGAGGACGCGGCGGCGGTCGTGCAGATATCGCATCTCGGGCGAGTCGTCGCCCGGGCGGTAGTACGCCCCGGTCTCGCACTGCTTGTCCGACAGCGGCAGCGCGAACCGGTCGCGGAACAGCTTCAGGGCGGTGGTCAGAATCTTCTTCTGCTTGTCGGCGTCGGACAGCGTCAGGTCGTTCTCGCTCGCCTCCAGCTTCACCGTCAGCTTCTTCGCCTGGTGGGCCGTATTCATCCCCTCGGCCCCGGGGATGCCGTACCCCTTCACCGTCTTCACGAGGATGACCGTCGGCTGGCCGGCGTGCTCGGTGGCCGCCTTGTAC
The DNA here is from genome assembly GCA_044220735.1 of Urbifossiella sp. GTDB lineage: Bacteria > Planctomycetota > Planctomycetia > Gemmatales > Gemmataceae > Urbifossiella. The sequence continues at coordinate 7,820 of JBGAQM010000046.1, forward strand.
GCCGCGTACACCTTCCGCGGGTCGTGGCCGCCGCGCTTCAGGGCGGCGAGCTGGTCGTCGGTCAGGTGCTCGACCAGCGCCTTCAGCTCGGGCGTGTTGAAGAAGTGCTCGCGGATGAACGCGCCGCCTTTAACGATGTACTCCTGGTACTCGCCGTCCACGACCTCCATCATGCGGCGCTGCAGGGCGCCGGTGTGGTCGGCCTTCAGGAGCGCGTCCCAGTCGCTCCCCCAGATCACCTTGATGACGTTCCACCCGGCGCCGCGGAAGATGCCCTCCAGCTCCTGGATGATCTTCCCGTTGCCGCGGACGGGGCCGTCGAGCCGCTGCAGGTTGCAGTTGATGACCCACGTCAGGTTGTCCAGCTTCTCCCGCCCGGCCTGGCCGATGGCGCCGAGCGACTCGGGCTCGTCGCACTCGCCGTCGCCGAGGTACGCCCAGACGCGGACGTCGTCGGTGCGGGCGAGGCCGCGGTCGCGGAGGTAGCGGTTGAACCGGGCGTGGTAGATCGACATGATCGGGCCGAGGCCCATCGACACCGTCGGGTACTGCCAGAAGTCGGGCATCAGCCACGGGTGCGGGTAGCTGCTGAGGCCGCCGCCCGGCTGCAACTCCTGGCGGAAGTTGTTGAGCTTCGCCTCGTCGAGGCGGCCTTCGAGGAACGCCCGCGAGTACATGCCGGGGCTGGCGTGCCCCTGGTAGAACACCACGTCGCCCGGGTGCGCTTCGGTGCGACCGCGGAAGAAGTGGTTCTGGCCGATTTCGTACAGCGTGGCGGCGCTCGCGAACGTGGCGATGTGCCCACCGACGTTCGTGGTCTTGTTCGCCCGCACCACCATCGCCATCGCGTTCCAGCGGACGATGCTCTTGATGCGGCGCTCGAGCGCCCGGTCGCCGGGGAAGTCGGGCTGCTCCTCGACGGGGATGGTGTTGACGTACGGCGTGGTGACGCCGACGCTCATCCGGCCGGGGGCCGACTTCGCCACCTGGGCGATGAGCGAGCCGAGGAGGAATTGCGCGCGGTCGGCCCCGCCGTGGCGGATGACCGCCTCCATCGAGTCGAGCCACTCGGCGGTTTCTTGCGGGTCGATGTCCTCCGGCAGGCGGCCGTCGCGGCGGGCCAACGCGTCGGGGGTCACGAGCATCGCGAGAGCCTCGGAGGTCGGGGGTCGTCGGGCCGCCCCGGGAGAGGGGAAGGCGGGGTCCGGTGGGCGGGCGGCGGCGAGTACCGTCTACGGGTGTTCAACTTGCTTTCTCCCTTTACGATAGGGGCGGGAGTCGGTCGCGTCCACGCTGCCGGTTCCCGCCCCGACCCCCGGCGGACGCCCCCATGCGCACCGGCTTCTTCCTGGCCATAATCGCTGCCGTCGCCGCGGCTTCCGCCCCCGCACAAGTACCGGAACAGGTGCCGTTTCTGGCCTGGCGGGTGTCGTCGGAAAAGGCGACGGTCGGCGGCGCCGCCGCCGAGCTCACGCGACTCACCGGCGTACCGATTTCGGTGCCCCCGGACGCCGCCGGGCGGGCTTGCCCCGGGCTGAAGGACGTCCCCTTCTGGGACGCCCTCGACCGCCTCGCCGCGGCCGCCGACCTGCGTGTCTCACTCCGCGACGCCGGCCGCGCCGTCGAACTGCTGCCGAAGGGGAACAGCCGCGAGGTCGTCTCGACCGCGGGGCCGTTCCGCGTCGCGGCGAAGCAGGTGACCGGCCGGGCACTGCTGGCCGAGGGGCTGACCGTCTACGACGTGCAACTCGACCTCCACTGGGAGCGCCGCTACCACGTCTTCCGCGTCGATTCTTACCCCCACGTCGCGCAGGCGGCGGACGACCGCGGCGTCGCGCTCCTGGCCCAGAGTGCCGGCGCGAAAACGCAGCCGACGGGGGCGGTGCACTCGGCGTCGGTCAAGCTCGGCGGTGTAACCCGCGAGGCGAAGCGCGTCGGCGTGCTGAAGGGCGCGTTCGCCGTGACCGCGAGCGAGAAGTTGCTCGACTTCCGGTTCGACGTGGCGGCGAAGAAGGCGGCGCCGGCGACGAAGGAGGGCGTCAGGGCGGTGCTGACGGACTGGTCGAAGGACGGCGGCACCTGGGTCGCGGAGGTGGAGTTGACGTACCCGCCGACGCTCCCGGAATTCGAGAGCTTCGAGTCGGCGGCGTTCACGTCGGCGAACGAGGTGCGGCTGACGGGGCCGGGCGGGAAGTCGTACACGCCGGACAGCCGGGCCGTCGGCGTGGTCGGCCGGCGGGTGAGCGCGACCTACTACTTCAAGGCGGACGGCGTGACGGGACCGGCGGCGGTCGGCCCGGGGTGGGCGCTGGCGGTGGACGCGGCGTCGACGCCCGTGGAGTTCCGGGTGCCGTTCGAACTGCGGGACATCGTGCTGCCGTGACGCCGTCACGGCGCCGCCGCCCGCGCCGCCTCGGCGAGCGCCGCCGCCGCCCGGCGCGGGTCCCCGACCCGCACCACGCCCGCCGCCGCGCGGAGGGCCCGACCCGGCCCGGCGTCCACGATGCCGACGGCCTCCCCGCGGACGTCGCCGGTCAGCTGCGCCAGCCCCGCGGCGGCCTCGCCGCGGTGCCGGTCCGAACCGACGAAGTCTGCCGCGTCCGTTCGCTCGGCCGCGGCGGCGAGTGAACGCGCGGCCCGGCGGGCGAGTTCCGCCGCGGCGCGAACGGCGTCCGGCTGGTCGGCCGCCGCCACCGCCGCCGCGAGGGCGTCGGCGTCGCCGGCCAACTCCCGCGCCCGCGCCGCCAGGCGGGCCGCGGCCGCCTGCGTGTCTCCGGCGAGCGCCCGCACCTCGGCCAGCAGCGTCGCGTCGGCCCCCGACACCTCGGCCAGTGCGATCCCGGCGGTGCGAGCGTCGCCGGCGCGGAGCCGGTCGGCAGCCGGTCCCGCTCCCGCGGCCTGGCGCAGTCGGCGTTCCAGGTCGTCGAACGCCTTCGCGTGAGACGGCCGCAACCGTTCCCGGACCACGTCCCCCGCCGCCCCGGCGCGGTCGCGCACGGCCCGCTGCTCCGCGGCGAGTCCGCTCAGCACCGCCGCCAACCGCGGCGACGGCAGGAAGTCCACGGCCGGGTCGGGGTCGGCCGCCGGGGAAACCGGAGGTACGTCCGCCACGCCGGCCGACGCGGCCGCCAGATCGGCCAGCGCCTGCGCCAGTTGCGCCTGGCCGGCGGCGTCGCGGTCGGGCTCGGAGTGGCCGACGAGGCGTGTGTAGGCGTCGAGCGCCCGCCGCTTCGGCACCTGACCCGCCGGGCCGACGCGGACGTGCGTTAACTCCTCGACCTCGCGGCCGAGTTGCCGCTTCTCCTCGTCGGACCCCGCACGCGGCTGGCCGGCCTTGGCCTTCGCAGTTGCCGCGGCCCGAGCCCGTGCGGCGGCGTACGCCAGCAACCGCTCCGCGTCCGACCGCCGCCCCGCCAGCCGGTCGGCCAGCGCCGCGAGTACGTCGGCCGCACGCCGCCCGTCTTTCCCCTTCGCAGCTTCCACGGCGTCGTGCAGCAACGCCGCCGCCTCGGGCGCCGCCAGCCCCTTCAGCCGACTCACGACCCGCGCCTGCGCGTCGGGGTCCGGGCGCGCCGCGAGTTCGGCCTGAAGCCGGGCCAGTTCGTCCGCCACCACGTCGGCCGGGGGTTGGCCCTTGAGGGCGTCGCGCAGGCGGTCGAGCGCCCGGCGCGCGGCCGCGAGCGACGCCGCGGCGTCGAGCGGGAGCCCGGCCCGCAGGTCGGCCGACACCGCATGCAGGGCCACCACGGCGGCGTGGCGGCGGTCCTCGAAGCCGGGCAGGTCGAGCGCCACCAGGCGCCCCGCCAGCGGGTCGTACCGCTCCAGCGCCGGAGCGACCCGCGACGCGAGCGCCCGCCGGACCGCGGCGTCGGGCATCTGTCGGTCGAAACTCCGGAGCACGAGTTCCACCGCGGCGGCGGCGGCGTCGTGGTCGGCGCGGAGGCGGTCGAACTCGGGCCGGGTGCGGGCCAGCCGGTCGGCCGCGGCGGGGGTGGCGTCGGCGAGGCGGGTCAGCGCCGCGGACGCCAGCCGCATCGGCTGGTCGGCCGTGGCCGCGTCGGCGTCGAGTCGGGTCGCGGCGGTGGCGAGGTGAACCAGCGCTTCGTCGCGTATTACCGCGAGTGCCGGGTCGGCAGGGAGGCTGAGTCGGCCGGCGGCGGCGTGCAGCGCCCGCTGCTCAGCGCGAACGGCGGCCATTGCCGCGTCCGGCAGCGCGGCGAACCCGGCAGCGCGGGCGCGGAGGTCGTCCTGCCACTGACCGAGCCAGCGGGCGACGGCCTTCCCGTCGGCCGGGTCGAACGGCGGGCGGGCGAAGCCGGCGGCCGCGCGGTCGAGCGCCTGGACCAGTTTCTCCAGCTCGGTGAGCGCCGCGGCGCCGCGATTCGCGGCGAGCGCCGCGCCCGCGGCGCGGAAGCCGGTCGGGTCAGGGAGTGTGACGCGGGCGAGTCGGGCGACGGTCGAGAGTCGCTCGATCGCCGCGGCGGCGCGCTCCGAAACCGACGCCTGCGCTCCGGCGAGTTCGGCCCCGACGGCGGCGCGGACGTCGGCGACGAGGCGGTCGGCGACGGCGTCGAGGTCGCGGGCGGCGGCGGCCAGCACCTCGGCGCGGAGGGCCAGGTCGCGCCGCTCCGCGCCCGCGGCCCCGGCGACGGCGTCGCGCAGCGGACGGCTGCCGGCGAGGATCGCATCGAACCGGGCGGCGAGGCGGGCTCGCTCGGCGGCGACGTCGGCGCCGGCCGCGGCGCGGTCGGCGAGGGCGGTGTACGCGGCGGCGAGGGCGGCGAGGCGGTCGGCGTCCAGCCGCGCCTGGGCGGTCCGGTCGATCGCCGCGGCCAATTCGTCGGCCCCGCGCTCGGCCTGCTGGAGTCGGGTGAGCGCCCCGTCGAGAGACGCGCGGCGGACGGCCGGGTCGTCGGTCGCGGCGCGGCGGAGAAAGTCGTCCGCCCCGGCGAGGGTTCCGTCGGCCAGCGTGCGGAGGGATTCGCCGAACGACCGCACGGCCGGGAACCGCGTCGCCTCCTGGGCCGCGTCGCGGACTGCGGCCGCGGCGTCGGCGACCTTCGCGCGGGCCGCCGACAGGCGCGCGGCGTGATCGACGGCCAGCGCCCCCTTCACGCCGGGGCCGGTCGGCAGCGGGGCCAGAACGTCGATCGCCTCACGGGTGCGGGCCTTGCCCGCGGTCAGCCGCGCGGCCAGCACGCCCGCCGCCCCGCGGACCTCCTGCTCGTCCGGCGGCAGGGCGGTCGGCGTCACCCGCCACTCACTCCAGCCGTCGGCCGGGTACGTCGCGGCGGCCGGCTGCGCGTCGGTGGCGCGGAGCCGCACGCGAAACGCGCCGCCGTGTGCCGCCGGGTCGAGCGTGAGTCGGCCCTCCGCGGTCGGTGTGCCGGCGCCGGCCAGCGGGATCGGCAGCCGTGCGAGCGTGGCGAAGTCCGGCCCGCCGGCGATTTCGAGTTCGGCGCCGGTCACGGCCACGTCGTCGGTCACGGTGACGGTCACGACGACGCGCTGGCCGGGGAGGACGGCGCGGGGGCCGGCGTGGACGCCGGCGAGTTCGGCGAAGCGCGGCGGCTCGTCGGCGCGCGCCCGCACGCGGGCCGGAACCTCGGTTCGCAGCTTCCGCGCGCCGACCTCGTTCGTCAGCACGAGCCGCAGGCCGCCGGGCTCGCGGACCGGCAGCGTGGCGGTGCCGCCAAGGGCATCGGCGTCGAGGAGTACGGGGAGCGTTTCGGGAAGCCCGGAAGCGGCGTCGGGCCGCCACTCCAGCGTCGCGGTCGCGGCCGGCCGCGTGAAGCGAAACCGTGCCGTCGCGGTGCTGCCGACCAGCGCGTCGAGGTCGGCGAAGCCGGGGAGTGTGCGCGACTTCACCGTCGCGGCGGCGTAGGCGGGCGGCGTGATCTCGACGGTCGTGCCGTGGGCGAGTTCGACCGGATCGGCGACGCGGACGGCGTACCACTCGCTCGCGGCCGGGCCGGCTTCCACGCGGTACTCGAAGTCGGCGGCAGGCGGCGGCAGCACGATCACGGCCGCACCCGTAGAACCGTCGCGCGCCATGATGCGGCGTGTCTCGGGGCCGCCGGGACCGGGGCGCGTCAGGAGTTCGACGAGGGCGGGGAGCGGCGCGGCGGCGGCGGTCGGGTCGAGGTACGCCGAAAGGGTGACGGGGTCGCCGCGGCGGACGACGGCGTCGCCGGCCGGGACGACGACGCGGAACGGCACGACGGCAGCGGGGCGGAACCACACGACCGAGCGGCGGGCGAGTTCGGCGCCGGCGGCGAACAGTCCGACCGCGAGGACGAGCCCGAGGCCGACGCCGGTGCGGCGGGCGGCGGCTCCCGGGGCGGCGGGCATGGGGGCTCCGGGGTAGTCGCCGGGGGCGGACGTGGTGTCTAAACTATAATGGCGGCCGGGGGTTCGGGGCAAGCGCCCGCGGCCGGCCCCACCCCCGCGGACGCGCCCCGCATGGTCTCGCCCGAACGCCACGCCGCACTTCAACAGGGCTGGGCCAAACTCCTCGATCGTTACCGGGTCGCAGCGGCCGACGCCTACCCGGTGTTCGACGTGCTAGTCGCGGCGTACTCCGCGCCGGAGCGGCACTACCACAACCTCGAACACCTCGCCGAGATGTTCCGCGTCGCGGCCCGGCTCACGGCCATCACCGACGACCCGGCGCCGGTGCAACTGGCGGTGTGGTTCCACGACGCCGTGTACGACCCCCGCGCCGCCGACAACGAGGCCCGCAGCGCCGAACTGTCCGACGCGCTGCTCGGCCCGCTCGGCGTGCCCCGTGCGGAGCTCGACCGCGTCGGCCGGCTGATCCGCGCGACGGCGCACCTGGCCGACGACCGACCGCCGCCCGACCGCGAGACGATGATCCTGCTGGACGCCGACCTGGCGATCCTGGGGGCGGCGCCGGAGCGCTACTCACGCTACGCCGGGGCGATCCGCGCCGAATACGCCTGGGTGCCGGATGCCGAGTACCGGGCCGGGCGGACCGCGGTAATCGACCGGTTTCTGGCGCGATCGCGGCTGTTCTGGACGGATCTGGCCTTCCAGGAGGGCGAAAACCAGGCCCGCGCGAACCTGACGGCCGAGCGCGACGGGTTGGCCGGCGGCTGACACCGCAACCGCGGTGCGAGCCTCGTTGTGTCTTGCGGCGGGACACCCCGGTCGCCAGACGAACATGAGTCGGACAGGCGAAAGATCGCCTGAGCGACGCAGCGGCCCGCCACCGGGCGATCGGCCGGAAACCACGGAATCGCCCCGCCCCGGAGCCGTCGATGTTCGTGCCGGTCGCGTGCCTGCGGTGCTCGAAGTTGTTCCAGGTGGCTCCGGACACCCCCGCCCGCCCCGTCGCCGCCGACACCCCTGCCCCGCCGCCCGCGCCCGAACCACTGTCGCTCGACGACGCCGACCCGCTTCCCGCCGCTCCCCGGCCTCCGATCCCGCCGGCGAAGCCGAAGGGTGAATTCCGGCTCGACGCCGTTCTCCCGCCGACGGAGCCGCGTGCGAGCACGGCGGCGCGGGCCGGCCGGCGGTCGCTGAAGGAACTCGCCTTCGTCGCGGTCGCCTGGCTCGTCGTCGCCGCGCTCACGGTCGCCGTACTGGGCTTCCGGTCGGGGCGCGGCGGCGGCGTGGGGTGGGTCGAGTTCACCGCCCCGGACGGCTCATTCAGCGGCACCTTCCCCGCCACCCCGACGGCGGCGAAGGTCGAGCCGAACGGCAAGGCGGCGGTGACGCTCGGCGGCGAGGAGTACGCCGCCGCCGGGTGGTACAGCGGCGTGCGGGCGTGGGTGGCGTGGCAGGACCTCGACCCGGTGTGGGTGAAGAGGCTCGCCGACGACAAGGACGGGATGCTCGCCACCCCGGCGCTGGAGGCCGAGCGCGACCGGCGGGTGCGCGACGCCGGCGGCACCCTCGTCGAGAACCGGACCAAGACGGTGCAGACGACCTACGGCCGCGGGTTCGAGGTCGAGGTGGACACGCCGAACGGCAAGCGGGTGGAGCGGTACGTCCTGGCCGCGAACGCGGCGAAGCCGCGGCTGTACGTGATCGGCGTCGAGGGGCCGAAGCTCGACCCCGACGGCCCGCTCCCGGCCCGGGTCATGACGCGGTTCCGCATCAACTGACGGGCGCCGGCCGTAGAATCTCGTCATCCTCGCCCCGGAGCGCCGATGGCCGACGACCCCTGGTACCGCGACGGGCTGCGCTTCACCTGCACCCAGTGCGGCGACTGCTGCACCGGCGCCCCCGGGTTCGTCTGGGTCACCGACGACGACCTCGCCGCCCTCGCCGCGTTCCTGCGCGAGCCCGTCGCCGAGGTCACCGCCGCGTACAGCCGCCGCGCCCGCGGCCGGCGCACGCTGCGCGAGAAGGCCAACGGCGACTGCGTCTTCTTCGAGCGCGGCCGCGGCTGCACCGTTTACGCGGCCCGGCCGCCGCAGTGCCGCACCTGGCCGTTCTGGGACAGCAACCTCGACACGCCCGCCGACTGGGAGCGCACCGTCCGCGCCTGCCCCGGCTCCGGGGAGGGCGAACTCATCCCCGACGAGGAGATCTCACGCCGCGTCCGCGAGGTGCGGGTGTGACCGTGGGGCCGGCTCCCGGCCGGCCATCCCCCACGGCCGGCCGGAAGCCGGCCCCACGTCGATCGGAGATTCCCGTGCCACGCCTGCTGTTCGCCGTCGCCGCGGTCGCGCTCGTCGCCGCCGATCCTCCCGCGCCGGCGGCGCGGGTCGTGGCCCACCGCGGGCTCCTCACCCATGCTCCCGAGAACACGCTCGCCAACTTCGACGCCTGCTTGAGCCTCCGACTCGACATCGAGCTCGACGTCCGCCGCACCGCCGACGGCCACCTCGTCGTCGTCCACGACGCCACCGTCGATCGCACCACGAGCGGGAAGGGGAAGTTGTCGGCACTGTCGCTGCGGGAGGTCACGGCGCTGGACGCGGGGGCGTGGTTCGACCCGGCGTTCGCCGGCGAGCGGGTGCCGACGCTCGACGCCGTGTTCGCCCGGGTGGCGGCGCGGAAGACCGGGGCGATGCTGGCGATCGACCTGAAGGACCCGGACGTCGAGGCCGACGTGGTGCGGCTGGCGGTGAAGCACGGGATGCTGCGGCAGCTGGTGTTTATCGGCCGGGCGATCGAGAGCAAGGCAGTCCGCGACGCCATGAAGGCGGCCGACGCGGGGGCGGCGTGTGCGGTGCTGTGCCCGTCGGCGGACAAGCTGCCGGAGGCGCTCGCGGACGGGTCGGCGTCGTGGGTGTACGTGCGCTGGGTGCCGACCGCGGGGGAGGTGGCGAAGGCGCACGCGGCGGGGCGGAAGGTGTTTCTGGTGGGCGAGGAGGTGGCGGGTCACAACGTGGCGAACTGGCACGCGGCCCGCGCCGCGGGGGTGGACGCGATCCTGACCGACCACCCGCTGGAGTGCCGCGCCGCCGGCCGGGCGCGGCGCTGAGCCCCCCGGCTCGCCGCGGGTAACTGAATCGCACCGAGGTTCACCATGCCCCCGCCGCACGACGACGGCGTGCCCACCGTCAGCACCCCCACGCCCGCCGAGCTGTCCACGGCGAAGTCGCGGTACACCATCGTGCGGCACGTCGCCAGCGGCGGGATGGGCGACGTGTACGAGGCGACCGACACCACGCTGAATCGCCGCGTCGCGCTGAAGATGCTCGGCGCCGCGACGCCCGAGGGCGCCGAGCGGTTCCGCCGCGAGATCGCCGCCGCCACCGCGCTTCAGCACCCGTACATCGTGCCCGTCCACGACGCCGGCGCGCTCGACGGCCGGCCGTTCTTCACGATGGCGTTCATCGACGGCGAGAGCCTCGCGGCCCGCGTCCGCGCCCGCGGCCCGCTCGACCCGGAAGAAGCCGTGCGGCTGCTCCTCCCGGTCGTGGACGCCGTCGCCTACGCCCACAACCGCCACATCGTCCACCGCGACCTGAAGCCGGAGAACGTGCTGCTCGACGCCTCCGACTCGCCGTGGGTGACGGACTTCGGCCTCGCCCGCAACATGCTCGACCCCGGCGACCTCACCGCCCCGTCGCAACTGCTCGGCACGCCGCGCTACATGGCCCCCGAGCAGGCCCGGCCGGGCGCCGACCCGGTCGGCCCCCCGGCCGACGTGTACGCCCTCGGCGGCGTCCTCGTGTTCCTCCTCACCGGCGAGGCGCCCGTCCGCGGCGACAGCCTCACCGAAGTGCTGCTGAACGTCCTCCACGAGCCGCCGCTGCTGCCGGCCGACCGCCGCGCCGACGTGCCGGCGGCGCTGAACGAGGTCTGCCGCCGCTGCCTGGCGAAGTCGCCCGCCGACCGCTACCCGTCGGCCGCCGACCTCCGCGCCGCGCTGACCGCCGCCATCTGGGGGCCGCCCCCTGCCCCGCCGTCCGGCGACCGCCGCCGCACGATTCTACTGGCGCTCGCGGCCGTGCTGTTCGTGATCGCGGTCGTCCTCGGCGTCGCGTGGGTGCAGCGGCCCGACGCCCCCGCGCCCCCCGCGGACGAGCCGGCCCCGCCGCCGCCCGCCGCCGCACCCGAACCGACCCCGCCGCCCGCGCCGCAAACCGAACCGCCCACGCCCGCGGCGCCGCGGACCAACCCCGACCTTCACACGCTGACCGGCCACACGGGGCGGGTGTGGGTGTCGTTCGCGCCGGACAGCCGCTCACTCGTGTCGTGGGGCGACGACGCGACGCTGCGCGTGTGGGACGCCACAACCGGGAAGGCGGTGAAGCAGCTGACCCGCGACCGGGCTTCGACGATGGCGGCCCGCTGGTCGCCGGACGGGAAGACGCTGGCGGTGGCCCTGTCGGACGGCCACGCCCGCGCCTTCACGCTCCCGGACTGGGACGAGAAGCTGGTCTACCGCGACGGCGCGCAGGGCGTGACGGCGGTCGCCTTCGCCCCGGACGGCGGCCGGCTCGCCGTCGGCACCGACGGCGGCGGGCTGATCCTGTTCGACGCGAAGACGTGGGCGCGGACCGCGGAGTGCGTCGGCCACTCGGACCGGGTGCTGGCGGACGCCCTGTTCTTCTCCGCGGACGGGAAGCAGCTCGTCTCCGCGTCGCGGGACGACAGCGTCCGCGTGTGGGACGCGGCGACCGGCAAGTCGCTGCACACCGTCGCCGACCGCAAGGCCGTGCGGGTGGTACTGCCGACGCCGTCCGCGGACCGTGTGGTGCTGCTGGAGGAGGAGCTGGCGAAGCACCACGTCCGCGTGCTGGACGTGCGCTCGAACCGGGTGGTGAAGGAACTGGGCGAGCGGTGGGTGGCCGGCCACGCCCTGACGCCGGACGGAAAGGTGCTGTGGACGGTCGGCGACGGCGGGACGGCGGCGCACGACCTGTCGGCGTTGCGGGTGGCGGGCGAGACCGACGCGGCGCGCGGCGAGTGCCTGGCACTGGTGCCGGGGGGCACACGTCTGCTGATCGGCCGCGACGGCCTCCACGGCACGCGGCTGGTGTCGTGGGGGGTAAAGGGGTTCGAGCTGGAGCGACTGCGGACGGCGCAGGAGCACCGGACGGACGTGACGAGCGTGGCGGTGTCGCCCGACGGCCGCCTGGCCGCGACCGGGGACGAGGCCGGCGTTATCCGGGTGTGGGACCTGCCGACGCTGACCCGGCCGTGACGCCGACAGAAGGTGTGCCTCTCGATTTCGGTTCGCCAGCTCGGGGCTTGAGCCCGGAGGGCGACGGCGTGTAGCCCCGGGTGGAACCCGGGGCAGGCTGCAGCGGAGTCCGATCCGGAGTCCGATCGGTTCCGCAACTCGAACACCCGCCTGCGCCGCCCCGGGTTCCACCCGGGGCTACACGCCGTCGCCCTCCGGGCTCAAGCCCCGAGCCGACAGCCGTCGGGCCCCAATGCGTAAGCACACCCCCGCCCGACGGCGGGTTGACTTCCGGGGCCGCGGGCGGGACACTTGAAGGATTCCGCCCTCCCCACCGCGACCCGCCATGTCCCGCCTCCTTCCCCTGCTCGCCGTGCTGCTGGCGTCGCCCGCCCGCGCCGACGACCACTGGGCCTGGACCAAACCCACCCGCCCGCCGGTCCCCGCCGGCGCCGCGAACCCGATCGACGCCTTCGTCCGCGCCCGGCTCGCCGCCGCGAACCTCGCCCCCGCCCCGCGCGCCACGCCCGAACAGCTCCTCCGCCGCGTCACGTTCGACCTCACCGGCCTGCCGCCGACGCCCGCGGAACTCGACGCCTTCGTCCGCGACACCGCCCCCGACGTCTGGGCGAAGGTGGTGGACCGGCTCCTCGCCAGCCCGCACTACGGCGAGCGCTGGGGCCGGCACTGGCTCGACCTCGCCCGCTACGCCGACACCAACGGGTACGAGTTCGACGAGCCCCGCCCCGACGCCTGGCGCTACCGCGACTACGTCATCGCCGCGCTGAATGCCGACGTGCCGTACACGCGGTTCGTCACGGAACAACTGGCCGGCGACCTGGCGTTCCCGGCCGACCCCGCGGCCCGCGTCGCCACTGGGTTCAACGTCCTCGGCCCGGACATGACCGACGCCTCCGATCAGGCGCAGCGGCGGCTCAACACGCTCAACGACATGACCGACACCGCGGCGCTGGCGTTCCTCGGCCTCACTCTCACCTGCGCCCGCTGCCACGACCACAAGTTCGAGCCCGTCCCGCAGGCCGACTACTTCCGCTTCCAGGCGTTCTTCGCCGCGGCCGCGTTCCGCACCGACGTGCCCGTCGCCACCCCCGCGGACGAGCGCGCCGCGATCCGCGCCGAGGCCCGCTACCTGGAACTCACCGCGAGCCTGAGCGACGCGCTGAACGCCGTCGAGGGGCCTCATCGGCGGCGCCTGATCGACGCGAAGGTCGCCAAGCTGTCGGCGGACGCGCGGGCCGCGCACCGCACGCCGGCCGAGAAGCGAACCGGCGGGCAGATCGAGCTCGTCGCCGAGACGGCGGCGAAGGTGCGCGTGACCGACGCGGAGGTGGCGAAGGCGCTGTCGGCCGACGAGAAGAAGGAGGCCGACGCGCTGCGGGCGAAGCTGAAGGCGTTCGACGCCGACAAGCCACGGCCGCGGCCGGTGGCGATGGGCCTGACCGACCGGCCGGGGCCGCCGCCGAAGACGTTCGTGCTGGAGCGCGGCGAGCTCGGCAACAAGGGCGCCGAGGTACAGCCGGGCGTGCCGACGGTCCTCGGCGGCGCCGCGACGCCCGGCGGCCGGCTGGCGCTGGCGAAGTGGGTGGCGTCGGCCGACAACCCGCTGACGGCGCGGGTGATCGTGAACCGGCTGTGGCAGCACCACTTCGGCCGCGGCATCGTCGCCACCGCCAGCGACTTCGGTACCCGCGGCACCCCGCCGACGCACCCCGAGTTGCTCGACTGGCTGGCGTGCGAGCTGGCCGACGGCGGCTGGACGCTGAAGCGGATGCACCGGCTGATGCTACTGTCGGAGACGTACCAGCTCTCGACCACGGTGACCGCCGACGCGGCCCGGCTCGACCCGCAGAACCGGCTGCTGTCGCGGATGAACCGGCTGCGACTCGAAGGCGAGGCGGTGCGCGACGCGCTGCTGGCGGCGAGCGGCCGGCTGAACACGAAGGCCGGCGGCCCCGGCGTGGTGCTACCGGAGTTGGCCCGCGCCGCCGGCGGGTCGCGGCCGGTGCCGGTCACGACGGACGCGGCCGAGCACACGCGGCGGAGCGTGTACCTGTTCGCCCGCCGCAACCTCCGCGACCCGTTCCTCGAAGCGTTCGACCTGCCAGACAGCAACAACAGCTGCCCGAAGCGCGAGCGCAGCACCACCGCCCCGCAGGCGCTGGCGCTGCTGAACTCGGCCGACGCGACGGCCGCGGCGAAGGCGCTGGCCGACCGCCTGATGCGCGAGGCGGACACCGAGTCGGCGCGAGTGGCGCTCGCATACCGGCTGGTGCTGGGCCGCAACGCGACGCCGGCCGAGCGCGCCCGAGCGGCGGCGTTCCTGGAGGAGTCGCCGCTGACGGAGCTGTGCCGTGCGCTGTTCAACCTGAACGAGTTCGTGTACCTGGATTGACGTGGGGCCGGG
>JBGAQM010000046.1:21874-23818 GCA_044220735.1 Urbifossiella sp.
GTTACGCTCCGCCGGCGGCGGCTTCGGCGCCCTCGCCCTCGCCGCGATGCTCGCCGACGACGCGTCGGCCGACCCGGCCGACCCGCTCGCGCCGAAGCAGCCGCACTTCGAGCCGACGGCGAAGCGCGTCATATTCCTGTTCATGTCCGGCGGGCCGAGCCACGTCGATACGTTCGACCCGAAGCCGGAACTGACGCGCCTCCATGGCCAGCCGCTGCCGGCGAGCTTCGGCCCCGTCAAGACGCGCCGCGGCGTGGACCGCAACCGCCTCCTCGCGTCGCGGCGCACGTTCACGAAGCACGGCCGCAGCGGCACCGAGGTGTCCGACTGGTTCCCGCACGTCGGCGCGAAGGCGGACGACATCTGCCTGCTCCGCGGCTGCCACGGCGACAGCGTGACGCACCCGGAGTCGGTGTACCTGATGAACACCGGCTCGATCCTGATGGGCCGGCCGAGCCTGGGGGCGTGGGCGAGCTACGGCCTCGGCACCGAGAACCGCAACATGCCGGCGTTCGTGGTGATGCCCGACCCCGGGGGCTGGCCGAAGGGCGGCGCCCCCGCGTGGGGCAACGGCTACCTCCCCGCCGCGTACCAGGGAACCGTCGTCCGCGGCGGGGCGCAGCCGGTGGCGCACCTCGCGGCGCCGGTCCCCGACGCCCAGCAGCGCCGCACCCTCGACTTCGTCGGCCAAGCGAACCGCGACCACGCCGCGCTCCGCCCGCACGACACCGAACTGGCCGCGCGCATCGCCGCCTACGAGCTGGCGTTCCGCATGCAGACGCACGCCCCGGAGGTGGTGGACCTGTCGAAGGAGACCGACGAGACGAAGCGGCTGTACGGCGTGGACCGCCCCGCGACCGCGGAGTTCGGCACGCGCTGCCTGCTGGCCAGGCGGATGATCGAGCGCGGGGTGCGGTTCGTGCAACTGTACAGTGGCGACACCAACGGCTGGGACGGCCACTCGGACCTGGAAGGGAACCACTCGCGGCTGGCGCTCGCCAGCGACCAGCCGGTCGCGGCGCTGCTGACGGACCTGAAGCGGCGGGGGCTACTGGCCGACACGCTGGTGGTGTGGGGCGGCGAGTTCGGCCGGACGCCGATGAGCGAGGGGACCAACGGCCGCGACCACAACCCACACGGGTTCTGCATGTGGCTGGCGGGCGGCGGGGTGAAGGGCGGCACCGTGATCGGCGCCACCGACCCGATCGGGCTGCGCGCCGCGGAGGGGAAGACGCACGTCCACGACGTGCACGCGACGATCCTGCACCTGCTGGGGCTGAACCACCTGCGGCTGACGTTCCGCCACAACGGCCGGAACGAGCGGCTGACCGACAACGCCGGCGAGGTCATCGACGCGGCGGTGGCGTGAGTCAGCCGACGGTCGGGCCCACCCGGCCGGTGTCGGCGCCGGCGCGGCGGCACGCGTCCAGCCGCCGGGCCAGCCGGGCGGCCAGTTCCCGGGCGCGGGTCTCATCGGCCGCCGTCCACAGCCGCCGCGCGGCCGGCTCGCCCTGGGCGCGGACCCAGTCGCGGACCGCCGGCGGCCCCTCGCCGCGCACCATCGCCGCCCGCACCAGCGGCAGGACCGCCGCCGCCCGCCCCTCGCGACCGCCCGTCGCCATGAGCCGCACCTCGGTTGGGGGTCGCCCCCGGTCAGGAGCCCGGGTCGATGATGCACGACGCCACGTTCGAGGTCAGCCCGTCGGCGGTGGTCGTGGCCCGCACCTCGCCGGAGTCCGTCCCGTCGGTCCGAACCTGGACATCGATGGTGAACGTCCCGTCCGCCGCGGTCGTCGCCGTCAGGCCGTCGATCGAGGCGACGCCCTCGAAGCGGACGACCAGGCCGCCGACCGTGGTCGAATCGACCACGCGACCGGAGAACCGGTACCACCCGGCGCTCGTCTCCACGCCGCCGAATTCGATGATCCGCGGCGCCGCGTTCAC
>JBGAQM010000047.1:0-23049 GCA_044220735.1 Urbifossiella sp.
CCCCCCCCCCCCACACCGGCGACCGGAGGTGCGATGGCCCGCCTCGCGTGTATCGTGCAACCGACCCCGCCCGGGGTGAGCGTGACGTGGTCCGACGGACCCGCCGCGTTCGCCCCGTACGAGCTCCCGGCGCGGCCCCTCGCCGCCGCCGCGGACGCGGCACGCGCGGCGCTTGGGGCGGTCGTCGAGGGCTCGTTCACCGACGACGGCGGCGACGACCACGCGGCGGCGGCCGCTCTGGCGGCGGCGGGCTACGGCCTCTACCAGGCGCTGTTCAAGCCGCCGGCCGAGCAGATGGCGCTCGCGTCCGAGGTGCGCAAGTGGCTCGACACGCTCCAGGCCGAGGGCGCCGTCGAGGGGCTCGAAGTGGTCGCCGAGGGCGGCCCCGCGGTGCCGTGGAACCTCGTCTACGACCGCCGCCCCGACCCCGCCGCGTTCAAGGCCGGCAGCGACGACCCCGCCCGCTGGCGGCCGTTCTGGGGGCTCCGCTACGACCTCGCCGGCGGCCGCCGCGTCAGCCCGCTGCGGCGGCTCCCGGTGCTGCACAACCCGCGCGTCGTCGTCGTCACCGACCCGCTCGTGCTCGACCGGCTCCCGACGGAATCGCGCGAACTGGCGGCGCTGTGCCAGGAGCACGGCTGGGCGCAGGCCCGCACCCGGCAGGAGCTCGCCGACGCGCTCCAGGCCGGCCGGCCCGACCTGCTCTACTGGCTCGGGCACACGCAAACCGACCCGTTCGGCCTCGTCCTCGGCGACGACGCCATCACGCCCGACGACCTGAAGACGATGCTGGAAGGCGACCCGTTCGCCGACGCCGGCAGCGTCTTCGGCGGCGTCGCATTCTTGAACGCCTGCGGCACCGCCGTCGCGGAGAAATCCGGCTCGTTCCTCGACGCCCTCCACCCGCTCGGGCTCACCGGCTACGTCGCCACCGAGCAGGTGACGGTGGACACGTTCGCGGCGCCGCTCGGCCGCGAGTTCCTGACCGCGTTCGCGGTCCGCGGCGAGCCGCTCGGCAAGGTGATGCGCCAGCTCCGCGGCCAGGTGCCGCTCGGCCTGCTGTACGGGTCGTACTGCCCGTCGGCGGTCCACGTCCGGCACGAGCCGCGGGCGCCGGCCGACGCGGCGCCGATCGTGCTCACCCGCGCCGGCGTCGGCACGAAGCTCCGCCGCGACCCGACGCGCCCGCAGACCGAGACGCACCCGTTGCCGCCGCAGCCGTACCGCTCCTTGCAAGCCTACGGCCCCGCCGACCGCGCCCTGTTCGCCGGCCGCGACGACGACACCCTCCGCTTCGCGCAGCTGCTCGACGAGCCCGGCACGCGGCTGGTCATCCTCCACGGTGAGAGCGGCGTCGGGAAGACCTCGTTCCTCCGCGCCGGCGTCGTGCCGTTCCTCGAGCGCGAGTGCGTCGGCTACCGGTTCGCGCGGGACCGCTCACGCGGCGACGGCGACACGGTGCTGCTGGTGCGGGCGACGAACGACCCGGTGGCGCAGATCGCCGCGGCGCTGACGACGTTCTGCGCCGCCCCGCTCGCCCACCGCACGCCGGCCGGCGCGGACGCCGCCGCCGACCTCCCGGCGATCCTTCGCGCGGCCGTGGGCGAGCGAACCGGGCGCGACGCCCTCCGCGACGCGCTCCGCGCCGACCCCGCGCTCCTCGGCCGCCTCCTCGCCGACCTCGGCCGCGTGCTGCCGTTCACGCCCGTACTCGTCATCGACCAGGCGGAAGAAGTGTTCACCCTGGCCCGCACGCCGGACGACGAGGCGAACCGCGCACTCGCGCTGGAGATGCTCCGACGGGCCGCCACGGGACCGGGCGGGTTCAAGGTGGTGGTGTCGCTGCGGACCGAGTACCACGGCCGCCTCACCGACAAGCTGCGGAAGGGGGCTAACCCCACCGCCGGCGTCCGCGACTACCTCCTCACCGACTTCGGCCACGAGGCGCTGACCGAGGTCATCCGCCGGCCCACGTCGGCGGAGGCGGTCGAGCACGCGGCGGAAGTGCCGGCCGAGAAGTACGGGTTCCGCTTCGCCGCCGGCGTGGCCGAGGACATCGCGCGGCGCACCCGGGCGTACTCGATCAACCGCTCCGACAGCGTACTGCCGCTGGTGCAGGTGGTGTGCGCGCAGCTCTACGACCGCGTGTGTGCCCGCGCCGACGAGGTGATCACCGCCGCCGACCTGGAGGCGATCGGTGGGGTCGAGGGGGGGATGCGGGCGCACGCCGAGGCGATCGTGAAACACCTGTTCCCCAACGGCGCCGACCAGCGGGCGTTCAAGCGGCTCCTCGCCGACCCGCGCACGCAGTTGTTCATCCGGCAGGCCGACGGCACGCTCACCACGGCGCTGCTGCCGGCGAGCTTCCTGGCACACTACTGGCGCGGGCGGATGCCGTTCGAGGACGTGCTGCGGACGGCCGGCGACGGCGACCGCCGACTCGTCCGGGTGAACAGCCTGCGGATCGGCGGCGACCAGGAGGAGCAGCGGTACGTCAGCCTCGGGCACGACGCGCTGGCGAAGGTGGCGGCGCGGTGGCAGGAGGAGCAGCGGCGCCGGGCGCAGGTACGGAAGTTCGCCGCCGGGGCGGCGGTGGCCGTCTCGGTGGCCGTCGGCGCGTTCGCGTTCCAGGCGGAGGCCTCGCGGCTGAAGCTGCAACAGGCGGAGAACGAGGCGCAGCTGGCGCAGACGAAACTCGACGAGGCCGAGCGCCGGGCCAAGGTCCGGGGACAGTTCGCCGGCCTGTTCGCCAAGGCCGACCAGGCGGCGACCGCCGCCGGCACCGACGGCATCCCGTGGGAAAACGTCGCCGCCGTCCTCAGCAACGCGCTCGAGGTGGCGAAGGCCGACCCGGACGCGTTTGCCGACTGGCCGCTGAAGCAGTCGGCCGACAAACTCCTCGCCAAGGCCCAAGCGGCGCTGGCCGACAAGGACCGGCGGGCGGCCGAGCGGGAGAAGCTCAAACGCCTCGGGAGGCACCACCACGACGCCGTCTTCTACAGCACCCAGGCCGCCGGCCTCGGGGAGCAGGCGACCCACGACCTCGTCCGCGCCGCGGTCAAGGCCGGGTTGAATGAGGTCGGGGTGGAACTCGACGGCCGCGGCCCGCCGCAGTTGACCGAGGGGTTCTTCACGCCGGACGAGGCCCGCCGGGTCGCGCACCGGTGCTACGAACTCCTCCTCATCGACGCCCACGCCACGGCCCTGGCCCCGGTGGCGGACAAGGAGTCCGTCGGCGACCGCCGGAAGAAGGTCCGGGACGCCCTGCGGATGCTCGACCGGGCCGACCGGCTCCTCCCCGCCGGCACGCGGACGCGGGTCGGCCTCGCCCGGCGCGCCGAATACCACGCCAGTCTCAACGAGGAGGAGGCGGCGCGGGTGGCGCGGGAGGCCGCCGACGCGACCAGCCCGGCCCTCGCCGCCGACTACTACCTGATCGGGCTCGAGTACTACCACCGGGAGGAGTACGTCCGGGCCATCTCGGCGCTGGGGGAGGCACTGCGGGCCGAGCCGGAGCACTATGGGGCGACGTTCCTGCTGGGCGTCAGCTACCTCCGGGACCGGCGGCCGCAGGACGCGACGCTGGTGATGGACCGGTGCCTCGCGTTGCGGCCCGAGTTCGTGTGGCCGCTGGTCTACCGGGCGGCGGCCGAGGCGGAACTGGCCCGGGACGGGAAGGGCCGGTACGAGAAGGCGGAGGCGGACCTGGCCGAGGCGATGAAGCAGGGGAAGGGGGACGACGCGATCCAGTACGCCGCCCGCACCACCCTCGGGGTGATCGAGTACCGGCGCACGAACTGGGACGACGCGATCAAGAACCTGTCGGCGGCGGTCGCGCTCCGAAAGGACGCCCTGCCGGCCCGCGTCAGCCTCGCCCTGGCGTACCGCGACCGGGCGGAGGCGGTGCCCGTGCCGGTCGCCGCGTGGGCGCTGGCCCCGGGCGGCCCGGTCGGCTACGCGGCGGCGGTCGCCGAACACCGCCGCGCCGGGCTGGCCGACGCCAGGCGCGTCCTCGACGAGGCGATCACCCTGCAGCCGCGGGTGGCGCTGCTCTACCACGAGCGGGTCCGCGTCCACGTCCTCCGCGGGGACGCCGACGCGGCCCGCGAGGACGTGGCGAAGGCCATCCTGCTCGCGCGGAACCTGAAGCGCAACTCGACCCTGGCCGACGACCTGCTGGAACTCGGCCGGCTGAAGCACCAGGCCCGCGACTTCCCGGCGGCGGCCGACGCGTTCCGGTTCGTTCACGACTTCGCCGCTCCCCCGTTCGCCGCCGAGAAGCGGGCGCTGGCGGCGCACCGCCTGGCCGACTCGCTCCTCGCCCTGCGGGACTTCGACGGCGCGGCCAAGGCCGCCGACAACTACCTGGCCCTGACGCCGGCCCCGGAGGGGACGACCCTCCCCGCGGGGCAGGCCGGCCGGCTCGCCGCCGCGCTCAAGCTGCGCGGGGTGATCCACGCCGACCCGCGGAACGCGGACCGGAACCTCCGGGCCGCGATCGACTACTACACCCGGTCGCTGGTGTTCGCGCGCGACCCGCAGGTGCTCACCCTCCGCGCCAGCGCGTACGCCGCCGCCGGGGCGACGGGGCTCGCCGTCGCCGACTTTGACGAGGCGCTCAAAGCCCGTCCGGGCGACGCCGACGCCCTGCTCGGGCGGGCCGAACTCCGGGCGCTGGCCGGGCAGTACCGGGAGGCGCTGGCCGACGCCGACGAGGCCGACCGGGCGGCCGCGGCGCCCGGCGCCCTCCCGCACGAGCGGAAGCGGCACCGCTACACCGCCGCCCGGGTGTACGCCCAGGTCGTCGTCGCCGACCTCAACACCGACACCGCCCCCGCCCGCGTCGGGCGCGTCGCCGCGCTGCTCCGCGCGACGTTCGCGGACGTGGCCCCGGCCGACCGGGCGAAGTTCTGGCAGGACGCCGTACTGGCCGACCCGGCGCTGGCCCGCCTCGCCGCCCACCCCGCGCTGGCCGAGTTGGCGGCCGGGCTCGGGGTGGCGGGCCGCGCGCCCGCGCCGGCACCGTCCGCAGGCACACCATGATTCGCCCCACCGACCGCCGGACCGTACTCCTCGTGGAGTTGCTCGAAGGGCGGCTGCCGCCGGCCGCCCACACCATTGGCGCGGCCGGGCTGCTCGCGCTCGGCCCGTTCGACTCCGCGGAGGTGGCTGGTTACCTGGCGGCGCCGGACCAGCACGACCTGGACCGGGTCGAGCTCGGCCGCGGCGACACGCTCCGTGCGGCCGTTTCCGCACAGCTCGCCGGCAGCGGCCTCCGGCCCCTGCTGCGGGTGTTCGACGCCGCCGGCGCCGAGGTCGCGCTGAACGACCAGGACGGCGGCGACCCGGAGCTGACCGTGCAGGCGCCGGCGGCCGGCAGCTACTTCGTCGGCGTGTCGTCCTCCGGAAACGCGGACTACGACCCGACGACCAACCGGACCCGCACCCCCGGCGCCACCGCCGGCACGTACACCCTGGCCGTCGCAGTGCGGAAGGGACAGCCGCTCGCGTCGGCCCTCGCGGCGACGTCGTTCCGGCTGGAAGAAGTGACGGCTGTGTGGGGCGAGACGGTCCACGCCTCGTTCAGCGTGAACAACCGCGGCGGGGCGGCGGCCGGGGCGTTCGCCGTGCAGCTGGTCGCCGCGGCCGACCCGCGCTTCGACCCCGCGTCGTCCGTCGAACTGCTGCCGGAGCCGCTCGTGGTGTCCGGGCTCGCCGCCGGCGCGGAGTGGGCGAAGTCCGGGTACGAGGTCGTGCTGCCGGGCGGGCTCGCCGCTCACGACGTGGCGCCGACCGACCTGTTCCCGGGTATCGCCCGACTGGCGTCCGGGCCGATCTACGTCGGGCTCCGCGTCACCCCGCTCGACCCGGCCGGCGGCGGGGCCGCGTTGCAGCCCGGCACCCGGCGCGGCACGGACTGGGAGGCTCTCACGGTCGTGGCCCCGCAGGCCGACGGGGTCTCCGCCACGGCCGCCGGCTCGCTGCGAGTGAACCAGGGCGCCCAGTACGAGTTCACGGTGAGCCCCGCCGTCGGGGGCGGGCTCCTCACGGCCACCCTCCAGCTCACCGGGGCGGGCGCGCTCCCGACGCTCACGCTCGCCGGCGGGCCGGCGGGGTTGTGGGTGCGGGTCGTCGGCACCCCTGAGTCCCCGACCGTGACGATCTCTCAGCCCCTCCAGCCCGGGAGGTACTTCCTCCTCGTCGCCGCCGACGGGGCGGCCGACTACAAACTCGGCGCGTCGTACCGCCTCGACAACCTCACCGTCCAGACGGACGGCGCCCTGGAGGCCGGCGGCGTCGAGCGCTACCCGGTCACGATTTCGACCGCCGGGCAGTACACCGCGACCCTCACGGGGCACGGGCTGACCCCGCGGCTGGCGCTGTACGGCGCCGCCGGGGAGGTGCTCGTGTACCGCACCCAGGGGCCGGCCGGCGGCGCGCCGGCGGAACTCACGCAGTACCTCCAGCCCGGCGTGTACATCCTGGAGGTGAGTGGGAGCGGGGCGGGCGGGTACCGGCTCACGACCGCGTACACCGCGTCGGCCTCGACCGCCGAGACGGTCCGGGTCGATTACGGGGCGCTGGGGGTCGCGGTCGGCGACGTGAACAACGACGGGCGGCTCGACTTCGTGGTCGTCGCCGGACGCGCCCCCCCGTTCTTCGGCGAGCTAGCCGTCCTGCTCGGGAACGACCACGGCACCTTCACGACCGGCCCAAAGACGGAGGTGCCGCTGCTCGCCGACCCGCGCCAGCTGGCGGTCGCCGACTTCAACTCGGACGGCAAGGCCGACGTGGCGGTGGCGACCGCGGGGGCGTCGGGCGTCGTCGTCTACCTGGGCGCCGGCGACGGCTCGTTCCGGCCCGGGCAGCCGCTGCCGTTCGACCTCAACCCGACCGCGGTCGCGGTGGCGGCGGCCGACCTGAACGGCGACGGCGCGCCCGACCTCGTCGTGGGCGCCGCCGCGGACGGCACCGTGCGGACGTTCCTCGGCGACGGGGCGGGGGGGTTCCGCGCCGCGGCCGTGGCCGCCGTCGGCGACGGCCTCGCGGCGCTGGCCGCGGCCGACCTCGACGGCGACGGCGTCCGCGACGTGGTTGCCACGACCGCCGGCGGGGTCGCGGTGATGCTCGGCCGGGGCGACGGGACGTTCCGGCGGGCGAGGGACCTGGCCGGCACCACGGGCGCCGGCAAGGTCGCGGTGGCCGACACGGACCGCGACGGCAACGCGGACGTCGTCGTCGCCAACGCCGGCCCGAACCCGAACGGGGTGTATTCGGTCGGCGTGTTCCTGGGCGTCGGGGGCGGGCGGTTCGGGGCGATGGTCGAGGTGCCGGTCGCCACGCAGCCGCTCTCGCTGGCGGTCGCCGACGTGAACCGCGACGGCGTCCCCGACGTCGTCACCGCCGGCGAGTTCACGGTCAGCTACCTCCTCGGGAAGGGCGGCGGCGGGTTCCTCCCGCAGCAGCCGGCGCACCTGCCGCGACTGACCGCCGCGGGGCTGGCGCTGGCGGACGTGACCCGCGATGGCGTGCCGGACCTCGTCGCCACCGTGTTCGGCACCACCGACCGGGTTGAGTCGGCCGGCCTCGCGCCGGGCCTGGCCGTGCTCCGGGGGAACGGCGACGGCACGTTTCAGACCCCGACCGCGGACGCCGAGACGATCGACGGGGCGCCCGCGGCGCTGGCCGCGGCCGACTTCAACGGCGACGGCTTCCCCGACGTGGCCGCGACCCTGGCGCGCGACGCGGCGGTGGCCGTGCGGCTGGGGAACGCGGACGGCACCTACACGGTACAGGCCACAATCGACGTGGGGGCGGTGCCGCTGGCGATCGCCAGCGCCGACCTCAACCGCGACGGCCGCGCCGACCTCGTCGTCGCCAACGCCGGCGGCGGCACGATCGGCGTGCTGCTCGGCAACGGCGACGGCACGTTCCGCCCGCAGGCGACGTACCCCGCCGGCGCCGGGCCGTGCGCGCTGGTCCTCGCGGACGTCAACGGCGACGCGATCCCCGACGCGGTGGTCGCCACGAACACCGACGGCGTGGTCGTCACGCTCCTGGGGACCGGCGACGGCCGCTTCCGCGACACTCGCTCCGGCCCGCCCGCGCCGGCGTCCGCCCCGGCGGACCGCGCCGCACGGCTCGAGGCGCTGACCGGGCTGGTGAGCGTGGCGGTCGGCGACGTCAACGGCGACGGAAAGCCGGACCTCGTCTCCGCCGACAGCCGCGGCAGCACGACGGGCGTGCGGCTCGGGGCGGGCGACGGGACGTTCGGCCCCGCGGCCGTCACCCGCCTCCAGTACGCCCCGCGCGCCGTGACCCTGACCGACACCGACCGCGACGGGAAGCTCGACCTCGTCCTGCTCCACACCGACGCCAACGCGGTCGGCGTGCTCCGGGGCCGCGGCGACGGCACGTTCGGCCCGACCGAGCGGACGCTGATCGTCAACCGGCCCGCCGCCGTCGGGGTGGGCGACGTGAACGGCGACGGCCACTCCGACCTTGTGGCGACGAACGCGGACGACGAGTCGGTGTCGGTCTTCCTGTCCGACGGCCGGGGGTGGTTCCAGACGGAGCGGGTGGTCCCGGTCGGGCTCGCCCCGCGCGCCGTGGTGCTGCGGGACGTGAACGGCGACGGCGTCTCGGACGTGCTGGTCGTGAATGCCGGCGCCGGCACGCTGTCCACCCTCCTCGGCCGGCGCGACGGCACCCTCGTCACGGCGACGGAGCTGAACGGCGTCGGCCGGTCCGACACGCCTCAACTGATTCCCAGTGGGGCCGTGGACGCGGCCGGCCGGCCGGTGATGGACGCGGTGATCGTGGACGCCGCGGGGAACCTCCTGTACCGCCGCGGGCGCGCCGGAACCACCGAACTCGACGCGCCGGTCGTGCTCAACGCCGGTAAGGCCCCGGTGCGCGACGCGGTCCCCCTCCAGACGGCGCACGGCTGGGTGGTGGCCGCCGTCGCCCGCGAGTACGACGCCGGCCCGCTCCCGGGCCTCGACGTGCCCGGCCGGTTCTACGAAATCACGCTGTACCCGGCCCAGGGGGGCGGGTCGCGGTTCGGCGGCGTCATGATGCTCCCCCTGCCGCCGACGCGCCTGTTCGCCGCCGACCTGACCGGCACCGGCCGGGCCGGCGACCTCGTGGCCCTCTGCGGGCTCGACGGGGTCATTCAACTGGGGCTCGAAAACGTCGGCGGGTACCTCCGCACGCTGTCGGTCGGCAGCGACGCGTCGGACGTCACGACGGCGGATTTCGACGGCGACGGGCGGAACGACATCGCCGTCACCCACCAGGCGAGCGGCGACGTCACGGTCTTCTTCAACGACGCCGACCACCTGTTCGCCCGGAACACGCGCGTCCGCGCGGGGCTGAGCCCCGTCACCGTGGTCACGACTTCGACGGTCTCGACCGTGCTCGGCGGCGCCGGCCGCGTCGGCGACGGCGGCCGGGCGACCACGAGCTACCTGAACCTGCCGACGGCCCTGACGGTGGACGGGCGCGGGAACATCTACTTCTACGACCCGTTCTGGAGCGTCGCCCGCCGGGTGGACGCGGCCACCGGCGTCCTCACCACCGTCGCCGGGAACTGGGGGTACGGCCAGGGCGGCGACGGCGGCCCGGCCACGTCGGCCTACCTGGGGTACGTGACGGCCATGGCCGTGGACGCGGGGGGGAACCTGTTCGTGTCCGAGACCTACCTCGGCCCGGACTTCGTCAGCACGTCCCGCGTCCGCCGGGTGGACGCGGCCGCCGGCGTCATCACCACCGTCCCGGCCGACCCGTCCCTGCCGTGGGACCGGACCGCGGACGACGCCGGCAACGAGTACTTCGTGACCGGGGGCCTGATCCGGCGCACGGACCACGAGACGGGGCGGACGACGACGGTCGCCGGCGTCCCCACGCCGCGCACGGTCCAGCAACTCGGCATCGGCGTCGGGTACCTCGGCGAGACGTACTACGCGGACTCGACGACCGTCTACCGGGTGGACGGCTTCACCGGCGTCGTCACCCCCGTCGCCGGCACCGGGACGGTCAGCGAGGGCATGCTGACGAGCGTCGACGCCCTCACCGTGGCCCCGAGCGGGCTCCTCTACGTCTCCGACCGCGCGGCCGACATGATCTTCCGCGTGAACCCCCACACCGGCGAGGTGGTCACGGTCGCCGCCTTCCCCGACGGCCCGGAGTTGGAAGAGGACTACCTCGCCGCCGACGCGCGCGGGAACGTCTACGTCGCGGACGGGGTGACGGTGCGACGTGTGGACGCCGCCACCGGCGCGGTCGCCACGGTGGCGACGAACGAGCAGCTCACCCCGGCCCCCGGGCACCGCGACGAGGCCCGGTTCTACCCGAACCCTCTGGCCCTCGACCTCTTTGGAAACCTGTTCTTCGCGGACGGCACGACGGTCCGCCGGGTGGACGCCGTCACGGGCGCGGTCACCACCTACGCCGGGACCGGGGGGTACGGGGGGGCCGGCGACGGCGGGCCGGCCGCCGACGCGCAGCTCCGCTACATCCGCGGGCTGGCGCTGACGGACGGCGGCGACCTGTACGTCGTGGACAGCCAGAACGTCCTCCGGGTGGTGGACGGGCGGACGGGCGTCATCACCACCGTGTTCGACCTGGGCTCCCGGTTCGACCGGATGGGCGGGGTCAAGGGACTCGCGGTGGACTTCTACGGCAACATCCTGGTCAAGGGGCCCGGCCCCGTGGCCGGGGTGGGCCTGACGAGCAAGGTGCTGCGGGTGACGACCCCGGAGACGACGCTCGCCTCGGCCGCGCAGCCGGTGGCCCTGACGGCGGGCCACTTCACCCCCGACGGCCGGCCCGACCTGCTCGTGGTCAACCGCGGCGAGCACTCGTTCTCCGTCCTCGCCGGCGACGCGGCCGGCGGGTTCGCGGCCCCCACCCCGTGGCTGACGACCTCCACCAGCTTCGCGCGCAACACCAACTACGAGGCCGGCGCCGTGGTGGCGGGACGGTTCACCCGCGGCGGCGCGGTGGACGACGTGGCCGTCCTGATGCGCGACGCCGGCGAGGTGTGGGTCTTCGGCAACGCCGGCGACGGCTCCTTCCGGCGCACCCAGTCGATCCGCGTCGGCCCGGGCGCGACCGGGCTGTCCGTCACGCCGGCCGGCGCCGGCGGGTCGCCCGACCTGCTGGTCGGCAACGGGGCGGGGGACGTGCTGCGGTTGGTCGGCCTCGGGGACGGCACGTTCGCGCCGCCCCCGGCCGTCAGCGGCACCCGCGCCTCGATCGCCGTCCAGCGGGTCAGCGGCCGGCCGGTCGCCCTCGTGGCTAACCAGCAGGCCGACCGGGTGACCGTGCAGGCCCGGGCGGCCGGGTCGTTCGCCGCGGTCAGCACCCTGGCCGCGGAGGACGCCGGCGCCCAACTCGCCCCCGGCGACGTGACCTGGTACGCGCTCTCGCGGGACGGCGCCCGGGCCGACGCCGTCGTCCTCGCCAGCGGCAGCAACAGCGTGCTCGTCTACCGCGCTACCGAGCCGGCCGCGGACGGCACCCCCACCTTCGCCAACCCGGTGAGCTACCCGACCGGCACCAACCCGGTCCACGTCTCGATCGCCGATGTGAACGGCGACGGCGTCCCCGACATGCTCGTCGCCAACGCCGGGTCGAACGACGTGTCGGTCGTGTTCGGCAGCTACGGGGCGGGCGGGCGGTGGGTCGGCACGGCGGGGCCGCGGCTGCGGGCGGCCGGGGCCGGGCCGCTCTCCGCCGACCTCGTCGCCAACCCCGCCAGCCCGGGCGGCAGCGACCTGGCGATCACCACCCGCGACGGCCGGGTGACGGTGCTCCCCGGCCGCGGCCAGGGGTTCTTCGACGACGGCAGCCCGCGGGTGATCGACCTCGGCACCCCACTCGCCCCGCAGGCGCCGAGCTACATCCCCCAACTCCCGGTCGGGTACGTCGTCTCCGCCGGCGGAGACGTGGTCCGCTTCGACGCCGCAGCCGGGACGCGGTCGGTCGTTTCCGCCGGCCAGCAGGTCCTCCTGGTGCAGGCCATCGACGCGACCCGGGTGATCGAGGTCCGCGGCGGGGGCGGGGTCGTCCTCGCGACGGCCGGCGGCGGGTTCACCGACCTGGCCCCGCGCGGGTCGGTCGCGGCGGTCCCCAGCGGGGTCGCGGTGCTGGACTTCGCGTCCGAGGTGCTGGAGGTGTTGGTCACCAGCGCGGGGAGCGACGAGATCCACGAGTACGGCGGGCGGTCGGACTCCGACCCGGCGGACGACCCGATCACGTTCATCACCACCAGCGAATTCACCCCCCTCGACGCGTCGTCCCTCCTCGTCCCCACCCTCGTGAGCACGGTCGCGACGGCCGGGGCGGCGCGGCTCCCCGCGGCCGCGGGCGGGTTCGGCTTGCTGGACGTGGCGGGCGCGACCTCCCTGCCCGCCGGGTTCCTGGAACGCCTCGGCGAGATGAGCGACGACGACCTGTTGACGACCGACGGCGAGGCGCTCGTCGCCCTCCTGGCGCCGCTCCTGCTAGGCGAGTACGACACCAGCCCGGTCGGCGCCGGTCCGCGGCCGCCCGCGACGACCCGCGACGAACTCCTCGACGGCGCGGCCGACGCGCTCGAGCGACTGGTCGAGGCGGCGCAGGGCGGGAAGCCTCCCGCGGCCGACCCGGAGCCGGGGCCGGCCGTCCCGACGCTGATGGAGCAGGTACTGGACGCGCTGAGAAACCTCCCCGCGGACGTGTTCCCGGCCACCCCGCCGGCGGGAAATCCGACCCCTCCGACGCCCCCCGCCCAGCCGACCGAACCAGCCGAGCCGGGCGAGTTGGGTGAGGTGCTCGCCGCGCCCGCCGACCGTGCGGCGGACACGGGCACTTCCTCGCCGATCGACTACCGGGTCGTGGCGCTCGCGGCGTGGCTGCTGCTCGGGGCGGCGCCGCTCCTCCCCGACCCGGACCGCACCGCCGCGAAGCCGTCGGCCGCCGCGCGCGGCGAATCGTCGGCTGGGAAGTAGAACCGGCGGCGCGGCGATTGGGCGCCCCACCCCGATCGCCCGGTCGCGCCGGCGTGGTCTTTGGTGGCAGCCGACGCCGCGGCCGACTACCCTGTCCTGCGGGGCACGCCCCGACACCTCTCCGCGTCTCGACTCGCACCCACGCCGCAGGGGGTTCTCATGCGCCGCGCCGGCCTCGTCTGCCTGCTCCTCGGTCTCGCCCCGCCGTCCGCACCCGCCCAGGAGAAGGTCGCGTCCGTCGAGGGCGTGACCGAATACCGGCTCGCCAACGGCGCCCGCGTGCTCCTCTACCCCGAGCCGTCGCGGCCGACCGTCACCGTCAACATGACCGTCCTCGTCGGCAGCCGCCACGAGGGGTACGGTGAGAGCGGCATGGCCCACCTGCTCGAACACATGGTCTTCAAGGGGACGCCGAACTTCCCGAACGTGCCGAAGGCGCTCCGCGACCACGGCGCGAACTTCAACGGCACCACCAACGTGGACCGCACGAACTACTTCGAGACGCTTCCGGCCGCCGACGAGAACCTCGAATTCGCTATCCACCTGGAGTCGGACCGGCTCGTCAACAGCTTCGTGAAGCGCGACGACCTGCTGAGCGAGTTCACGGTCGTGCGGAACGAGTTCGAGCGCGGCGAGAATAGCCCCGCGGGCGTGCTCGGGCAGCGCGTCCACGCCGCCGCGTACGAGTGGCACAACTACGGCAAGTCCACCATCGGCAACCGCTCCGACATCGAGCGCGTGCCGATCGACAACCTGCAGGCCTTCTACAAGAAGTACTACCAGCCCGACAACTGCGTGCTCATCGTCGCCGGCAAGTTCGAC
This sequence comes from Urbifossiella sp., assembly GCA_044220735.1. Lineage (GTDB taxonomy): Bacteria > Planctomycetota > Planctomycetia > Gemmatales > Gemmataceae > Urbifossiella. Next base: position 13,818 of record JBGAQM010000047.1, read on the forward strand.
GAGGCGAAGGCGCTGGCCCTCTGCCAGAAGCACCTCGGCGCGATCCCGAGGCCCGCGCGGAAGCTCGACACGACGTACACCGAGGAGCCGCCGCAGGACGGCGAGCGCACGGTGATCTTACGCCGCGTCGGCACCGTCGGGGCGGTCGCGGCGGCGTACCACATCCCGTCCGCGTCGCACCCCGACTGGGCGCCGCTGAGCCTGATGGCCGGCATCATCTCCCAGTCACCGAACGGCCGGCTCCACAAGGCGCTCGTCGAATCGAAGCTCACCACGGGCGCGTTCGCGCGCGCCGACAACGCCCACGACCCGGGGCTGTTCTTCGCGTCCGCGCAGGCCGAGGCGGCGCAACTCGACGCCGCACGCGACACGCTCCTGAAAGTGCTTGAGTCGCTCGGCGACGTGCCGTTCACGGCCGACGAGGTCGAGAAGGCGAAGCTCCGCAGCAAGCGCAACTCGGAAGGCCTCCCCGCGAACGCCTCCGGCATGGCGATGGCGCTCAGCTCGGCGTCGGCGCTCGGCGACTGGCGGCTCCTGTTCGTGCAGCGCGACCGTCTCGCGGCGGTCACCGTGGACGACGTGAACCGCGTGGCGAAGACATACTTCCCGAAGCACAACCGCACGGTCGGCGTGTTCATCCCGGAGACGGAGCCGAAGCGCCTCGCGGTGCCCGCCGCGCCGCCGGTGGACACGATCGTCAAGGACTACAAGGGCGGTGCCACCGTCGCGTCCGGCGAGGCGTTCGACCCCACGCCGGCGAACCTCGACGCCCGGGTGAAGATGATCGACGACGGCCGCTTCAAGGCCGGGCTGCTGGCGAAGAAGAACCGCGGCGAGACGGTGTCGCTGGTTCTGACGCTCCACTACGGCAACGAGGACTCGCTGAAGGGCCAGGAGGCCGCCGCCGCGATGCTGCCGCGGCTGATGTCGGCCGGCACCAAGAAGCACGACCGGCAGGCGCTGCGCGAGGAGATGGAGTCGCTCGTGGTGCGTATCTCGACCGGCGGCGGCGGGGGCGGCGGGAAGGGCGGGAAGGGTGGCGGCGGCGGCCCCGGCGTGATCGGCCAGCTGACGTTCTCCGTCGAGGCGAAGCGCGACACGCTCCCGAAGGCGATCGACCTGCTCGGCGAAATCCTGCGCGAGCCGGCGTTCCCGGCGGACGAGTTCGAGACGATGAAGCGCGCCAGCCGCGCCGCGATGGCGGGCTCGGCCGGCGACCCGGCGACGCTCGCCAACAACAAGCTCGCCCGCGCCCTGTCGTCGTACCCGAAGGACGACGTGCGCTACGTCCCGACGCTGGAGGAGAGTTTGGCCCGCGCCGACGCCCTGACGCTGTCGCACGTCCGCACGCTGTACGAAACGCAGGTCGGCGCCAGTCAGGTCGAGCTGGCCGTGGTCGGCGACTTCGACCCGGACACGACCGTGGCGAAGGTGCGGAACGTGCTGCGCGAGTGGGAGTCGAAGGTGCCGGTGCGGCGGATCGCCCGCGCGGCGCCGGCGGCGCGGGCCGGGTCGAAGGACGACATCCTGACGCCGGACCGGGCGAACGCCGTGTTCCTGGCGGCGATCGCGTTCCCGGCGAAGGAGGGCGACGCCGACTACGCGGCGCTGCGGCTGGGCAACTTCATCCTCGGCGGCGGCACGCTGTCGTCGCGGCTCGGCGACCGCATCCGCCAGAAGGAGGGGCTGTCGTACGGCGTCACGTCGGCGTTCACGGCGTCGGCGCGTGACCCGGTAGCGAGCCTGACGATCAACGCGATCACGAACCCGCAGAACATCGACAAGGTGGAGAAGGCGGCGGTGGAGGAACTGACCAAGTTCCTGACCGACGGCCCGACCACGGAGGAGTTGGTGGGCGCGCAGAAGGCGTACCTGGAGGCGGCGAAGGTGGGCCGGACCGGGGACGCGGCCATCGCCGGGCAGATCGTGTCGAACCTGAGCCTGGGGCGCACGTTCGCCCACGTCGCCGAGGCAGAACGGAAGATCGCGGAGCTGACGCCGGAGGCGATCACCGCGGCGTTCCGCCGGCACGTTGATCCGGCGCGGCTGGTGATTATCCGCGCGGGTGACTTCAAGAAGTAACGCGTCCCCGCGCCCGGGCCACCCGCGGCCCGGGCGTCATCGCCACACGAACGCACCGCAGACGCCGACGTACAGCGCGAGCACCGCGAGCGTCGCCACGGCACACGACTGGCGGTGCGCCCGCGCCAGGGCGCACGCCAGCAGGCCGGCCGCCAGCACCGCCGTCGCGCCCCAGTCCGACCACGGCACCCACGGCAGGCCGAACCCCCGCTCCGACACCGGCCAGAACAGGCGGACCGGCCAGTCCACGTCCGCGTCCCACCCGCAGTAGAGCAGGTCGAGCAGCGGGTGGCTCCACGCGATCGCGACCCCCAGCGCGACCCACGGGCCGGCCCCGCCCAGGTCGGCGGGAGGCGGTGCGGACCGATGCGACCGTGACCGGAGGATGAGGTAGCCAACGCCGCCCAGCGACGCCCCGGCCAGGGTTGCGGCGAATACGTTGTGCCCCCAGACGCGGTGCCCCGCGGCGTAGGCGTCGGGCCGGACGTGTTTCGTCGTCGCGTCCCAGTCCGGGACCATCCCGGCGAGCGCCGCCAGCACGACGGCGGGCCAGCCGTGGCGCCGCTGGAAGCCGGCGGCCACGGCCAGCGTCCCGCCGAGCATTGCGTGGTCGTAATGAACCATGCCGCCCCTTACCGGACCCGCGCTCACGCCAGCAGTTTCGTCACCACGCGGCCGGCCACGTCGGTCAGCCGCACGTCGAGCCCCTGGTGGCGAAACGTCAGCCGGCGGTGGTCGAGGCCGAAGCAGTGCAGCAGCGTCGCGTGCAGGTCGTTCATGTGAACGCCGTCGGCCGTCACCTTCCACCCCAGTTCGTCGGTGGCGCCGTAGGTCTGTCCGCCCTTCACCCCGCCGCCGGCGAGGAGCACGCTGAACGCGTGCGGGTGGTGGTCGCGGCCGGCCGTCGCCATGTCCTTCCCCTGCGTGATCGCGGTGCGGCCGAACTCGCTCAGGCACGCCACCAGCGTCGAGCCGAGGAGGCCGCGCTGCTTCAGGTCGGTCAGCAGGGCGGCGACCGGGCGGTCGATCTCCCTGCAGGCCGGCGGCAGACCGGCGGCGATGCGCTCGTGGTGGTCCCATTCGTGGTGCGTGACCGGGACGAACCGCACCCCGCGTTCGACCAGCCGCCGCGCCAGCAGCAGGCTGCGGGCGAACCCGCCCTCGCCGTAGGAGTCGATGACGCGCCGCGGCTCGCGGGACAGGTCGGCCAGATCCGGTGCCGCCGACTGCATCCGGTACGCCAGCTCGTAGGCGGCGATCTGCGCGTCGAGCTTCGGGTCGCCGGTCTCCTCCCGGCGGAGCGTGTTCAACTCGCGCACGGCGTCGAGCTGCGCCCGGTGCATCGCCGGCGGCACGTCCCGCGGCGTCTCCAGATCGAGGATCGGCGAGCCGCGACCGCGGAGGAGCACGCCCTGGTGCGTCGCGGGGAGGAAGCCGCTGCCCCACACGAGGCTGCGGGCCTTCGGCGCCCGCCCGTTCAGCAGCACGACGTACCCGGGCAAGTCCCGCGACACGGAGCCGAGGCCGTAGGTCAGCCACGACCCGATCGTCGGCCGGCCGGGCTGGTCCTTGCCGGTGCAGAGCATCAGCTCGCCGGGGGCGTGGTCGAACGCCTCGTGGTGGAGCGACCGCACGAGCGCGAGGTCGTCGGCGCACGAGCCGATGGACGGGAGCAGTTCCGACAGCTCCATCCCGCAGCGGCCGTAGCGGCGGAAGCCGAACGGCGACTGCATCACGGGCGCGGCGTAGTTCGTCTGGCCGAGGCGCACGCAGGCGCGGAACGACTCCGGGATCGGCCGGCCGTGCAGGCGGGCCAGTTCCGGCTTCGGGTCGAACAGGTCCACCTGGCTCGTGCCGCCGATCAGGAACACGATGATGCCGCTCGTCGCCGTCGGGCGGTGGTGCGGCGCCGCGGCAGTACGATCTGCGCCCAGGAGCGACGCGAGCGCGGCGAGGCCCATGCCGCCGGCGGTGCGGGCGAGGGCTTCGCGACGGTCGGGCGTGTGAGTCATACGCGTTCCAAGAGCATCCTCCCGTCCGGCGAGCCGGGGGCGTTAGCCCCCGGATTCTCGGCTCGGGGCTTGAGCCCGGAGGGCGACGGCGTGTAGTGTAGCCCCGGGTGGAACCCGGGGCGGGCGTCGGCGGAGTTCCTGGCGCTTCACCCCTCGTGACACCGCACACGCCGCCCCGGGTTCCACGCGGGGCTACACGCCGTCGCCCTCCGGGCTCAAGAATCCGGGGGCTGACGCCCCCGGCTCGCCGGGCGGTTGGGAACTCGTCTCACCGGTCTACTCCCGCGTCGTGAACTCTTCGAGGTTCAACAGCGTCCGCGCGACGCCGTGCCACACGGCGCCCTCGGCCCCGCCGAGCGACCGCTGACGCGCAACGAGGGCGCGCAGCACGTCGCGCTCGCGGTCCGTCGGCGGCCGGGCCAGGCACAGCTCGAACGCGAAGCGGACCCGCGTGTCGTCATCCCCTGGAACCGCCCGCAGCCGCTCGCCGAGCGCCCGCGAGCACTCGACGAACACCGGGTCGTTGAGCAGCGTCAGCGCGTGGATCGGCGTGAGGCTGCGGTCGCGGCGGACGCACGGCGTGTTCCCGTCGGCCGCGTCGAACGCCGCCAGCGTGGGGTGCGGCAGCGTCCGCTGGACGTGGACGTAGATGCCGCGGCGGTGGCGGTCTGCGGTCGGCATCCGCAGCGACTCGTTCGTGAACTTCTGGTCGAGTAGGCCGTCGGGGAACGGCGGCACGATCGACGGCCCGCCGAGGTCGGTCTTGAGGAGGCCGGCGGCGGACAAGGCGAGGTCGCGGACGATCTCGGCCTCGACGCGGAAGCGGTTCTGCCGGCCGAGGAGATCGTTGCCGGGGTCGGACACATCCTCCGCACGGCGCGACGACTGCTGGTACGTCGCCGACAGCACGATCGTGCGGATCAGCGCCTTGCGCGACCACCCGAGTCGCACGTACTCCGACGCCAGCCAGTCGAGCAGCTCCGGGTGGCGCGGGCGCGTGCCGGCGCGGCCGAAGTTCTCGGGCGTGGCGACGAGGCCGGCCCCGAACAGGTGCTGCCAGACGTGGTTCGCGGCCACGCGGGGGGTCAGCGGGTGCGCCGGATCGACGAGCCACCGGGCGAGGTCGAGGCGGTCGGCGGCGTCGCCACGGGGCGTCAGCGGGGGCAGGAACGCCGGCGTCCCCGGTGCGACGACCGGGCCGGGCTGAAGGAAATTCCCGCGCAGGTGAACGCGAGTCTCGCGCGGCTCGTGCTTGATCGTCGGGGCGGCCGACTTCCCGTCCGCGAGCGGCACCTCGGCGTGGCCGGTGGCGTTGAAGAACGCGAACAGTCGGTAGTACTCGGCGTGCGACAGCGGGTCGTACTTGTGGGCGTGGCAGCGGGCGCAGCCGACCGTCAGGCCCATCCACACGAGGCCGGTCGTCTCGGTCCGGTCGTTCACGGCGTAGGTGCGGAACTCCTCCTTGTCGCCGGACGCGGCGCTGTTCCAGAGTGTGTGCCGGTGGAACCCGGCTGCGACGCGCTGCGCCGGGGTCGCGGCCGGCAGCAGGTCGCCGGCCAGTTGCTCGACGGTGAAGCGGTCGAACGGCAGGTCGTCGTTGACGGCCTTCACCACCCAGTCGCGGAACCGCCAGGCGCCGGGGCGGATGGTGTCGTTCTCGTACCCGTCGCTCTCGGCGAATCGCGCGAGGTCGAGCCAGTGCCGGCCCCACCGCTCGCCGAAGTGCGGCGACGCGAGGAGCCGATCGACCAGCTTTTCCGCCGCTCGTGGCGACGCATCCCCCACGAAGGCGGCCACCTCGTCGGGCGTCGGCGGCAGGCCGGTCAGGTCGAGGTGGAGGCGGCGGACGAGCGTGCGCGGGTCCGCCCGCGGCACGGGTGCGAGCTTGTGCTCCCGCAGCGCCTTCCCGACGAAATGGTCGATGGGGTTCTGCCCGTCGGGCGCCACGGGCCGGCGGACGGGGCGGAACGCCCAGTGGTCCTTCGGGTCTTCGGGGACGGCCTCGTTCTCCGGGCCGGAGGCGCCGCGGTTGATCCACGCCTTCAGCAGCGCGACCTGTTCCGCGGCGAGCGGGTGGCCGTCGCTCGCCGGTGGCATCCGATCTCGGCCACGGCCGATCACCGCCTGGTACAGCGGCGAGTCGGCGGCCTTGCCGGGGACGACCGCCGGCCCGCCGCGACCGCCGGCGCGGGCGAAGGCAGCGGTGTCGAGTCGGAGCTTCCCCTTCTGCGCGAGCGAGCCGTGGCACGCGACGCACCGGGCCGCGAGGAGCGGCTTCACCTCGGTGAGATAGTCGCCCGCGTCGGCCCGTCCCGCGAGCAGGGCGACGAGCAAGGCGGTTGCGGCGACGTGGCGCATCCTCCGACTCCGGTGGCGAATCGATTCTGCCCGACCCCGGAGGTGGTGGCAACCCTCGGCGGCCCGGGCTCCCGCAACGCGGCCCTCGGGCTACCGGCCGCCGGCCAGCTCCCAGGCGTGGTCGCGCGCCGCGCGCAGGTCCGCGCGGCCGGGGTCGTCACGCAACCCGACCTCGAATGCGGCCGCGGCCTCGGCCGGGCGGCCCAGCTCGCGCAGGGCCGCCCCCAACAGCCGGGCTGTCGGGGCGTCCGGGCCGACCGCGTCCAGGTACGCCCGCGCCGGCCCCACCACCGCGGCCCAGTCGCCGACGGCGGCCGCGGCCGACGCCCGCAGGTAGTTCGTCGCCGGCGTTCCCGGACTGAGCGCGTCGGCCCGGTCGGCCCAGCCCCGCGCCTCCGACGCCATTCCCTTCACCGCCGCGACGCCGCCCTCGATCAGACAGCGCGCCGCGAACCCGTCCGCCGGCAAGCGCCGCCACCTTCAGCCCGGGGCCAGCGCCGCGGCCGCGCCGTCGGCGTCGCCGGCGGCGAGCTTCGCGCCAGGCCTGCCGCCGCCAGACCTGACCGCAACTCCGGCGACACGCCGCCGCGGACGAGTTGGCCCGCCGCCTGGCGACTGCGGCGGAGGCCGGTCCGCGCGTCCTCCAGGTCGAACGCTTTCCACCCGCCCGGGGTGCGGACGAGCCACCAGCGGTAGGTGGCGGCGCGGCCGCCGGAGCGGTGGCGGGCGGCGGCGACGAACTCGTTCGCACCTACCCCCGGCCGCACCTGCCGCACCTCGATCGCGTCCGGGGTGAAGCCGGGGCCGCCGGCGCGGACGGCGTCGGCGAGGGCGAGCCGGGCGCGGACCGGGCCGGCCACCGGGTCGGCCTCGACGGCGGCGGCGCGGAACGTGTCGGTCCGGGTGACGGCGGCGAAGAACCGTTCGGCGTCGAGGAGGCCGGTGGCGGCGTGCGGCTGGTCGCGGGCGACCGTGCTGAACGACCGCAGGAACAGCCCCACGGCGGCGGCGGCCGGGTCGGGCGGGACGTCGGCGGCGGAGGGGAGGGGCGGGTCGGGCGTCGGCACCGGGCGGACGACGCGGACGCCGAGCGCCCAATCGCCGCACAGCCCGGCCGCGGCCAGCAGCGCGACCGGCAGCGCGGGGACGAGCAAAGGCCAGCGCCGCGGGGTCATCCGAACAGTGTACCACGCCCCGCAACGCCGCGGGCGGCGGGGCCTCGTACAATCCCCTCCGGCCCCGCGCCCCAGGAGAACTGCCCCCATGAAGCGGATCGTTGTCGTCGCCCTGTTCACCGCCGTGACCGGCGCCTGTTCGTCGGCCGAGCCGACCGCCCCCGGCGGCGAGGAGCAGGCCGGCGCCGTCGTCGACTGGGCGGGGATGAAGTCGGCCGCCCCGAAGGAGTGGAAAGAGGTCACGCCGTCCAGCACGATGCGGAAGGCGCAGCTCGCCGCCCCGAAGGTGGCCGGCGACCCCGAGGACGCCGAGGTGGTGATTTTCGAGTTCAAGGGCGGCGGCGGCGTGGACGCCAACCTGAAGCGCCAGCTGGCCGTGTTCCAGCCGCCGGCCGGCAAGGACAAGGTGGACGAGAAGCAGGAGAAGGTGAAGGTGGGGCCGAACGACGGCGTGCTGCAGGAGGTCGGCGGCACGTTCCTGAAGAAGGCCGGCGGCCCGTTCGACCCGAACGCCAAGACGACGCCGGTCGCCGGCTACCGGCAGGTGTACGTGGTGTTCGAGACGAAGGACGGGATCACTGCGTCGGCGTGGCTCCGCGGCCCCGAGAAGACGGTGGAGAAGCACAAGCCCGCGTTCGTCGAGTGGGTGCGGAACTTCAAGTGACGCGGCGAGCCGGGGGCGTGAGCCCCCGGATTCTCGTCCACGCCGACCACGAACCGGGGGCTCACGCCCCGGCTCGCCTGTCATGTTCTTCGACTACCCCCTCCCCGAACACCTGATCGCCCAGCACCCCGCCGCCCGGCGCGACGACGCCCGGCTGCTCGTCGTCCGCCGCGCGACCGGCGATCTAGAACACCGCGTCTTCCGCGACCTGCCGGACCTGCTCGCCGGCGGCGACCTCCTCGTGCTCAACGATACCCGCGTCATCCCGGCGCGCGTGGTCGGCCGGCGCGAGGCCACCGGCGGGAAGTGGGAGGGGCTGTTCGTCCGCACCACGGCCGACGGGCTGTGGGAGCTACTGGCGCAGACCCGCGGCTACCCCCAGCCCGGCGAGGCGTTCGCGCTCGACCCGGGGCCACTGCGGCTGACCCTCCGCGGCCGCACCCCCGACCGGCACTGGCTGATGGAGCCCGACCGGCCCGGCACGCCGGCCGAGTTGCTGGCCCGGTGCGGGCACGTCCCGCTGCCGCCGTACATCCGCAAGGGCCGCGCCGCCGACGCCGACGCCGACCGCTACCAGACCGTGTTCGCCGCCGCCGACGGGTCCGTCGCCGCGCCCACCGCCGGCCTGCACTTCACGCCGGAACTGCTCGCACGGCTCGCGGCGGGCGGCGTGAGCGACACCCGGGTGCCGCTCCACGTCGGCCCCGGCACCTTCGCCCCGGTGACGGCGGCCGACCCGACGAAGCATGCGATCCACGCCGAGTGGTGCGAGGTGACGGAAGATGCCGCGGCGTCCGTGGCGGCGTGCCGGGTGCGTGGCGGGAAGGTGGTGGCGGTCGGCACGACGGCGGCGCGGACGCTCGAAACGGCGGCCCGCGGTGGGGCGGTGGCGGCGTTCCGCGGCGAGACGGCGTTGTTCGTCCACGCCCCGTACACGTTCC
>JBGAQM010000048.1:0-22920 GCA_044220735.1 Urbifossiella sp.
ACGCCCGGCGGCCTGGGTCCAGGAGCGGCTCCAGGCCGTGGATGCGAAGCTCGACGCCGAAACCAAGGAGCTCGTCGCGCTCTACCAGCAGTTGCACGCCAACCCGGAACTGTCGCTGTTGGAGGTGAAGACCGCCGCCCGGATGGCGGACGAGGTGAGAAAGCTCGGTTACGATGTGACGGAGAAGGTCGGCGGGAACGGGGTCGTGGCGGTGCTGAAGAACGGCCCCGGCCCGGTCGTGCTGGTCCGTACCGACATGGACGCCCTGCCCGTCACAGAACAGACCGGCCTCCCGTACGCCAGCCGCGTGCGGATGAAGGACCGCACCGGCACCGAGGTCGGCGTCATGCACGCCTGCGGACACGACATCCACATGACCTGTTGGGTCGGCACCGCCCGCGTCATGGCGGCGCTCAAGGCCCGGTGGAGCGGCACGCTCGTGCTCATCGCTCAGCCGGCGGAGGAGATCGTCGCCGGCGCCCGCATGATGCTCGACGACGGCCTGTACCGTCGCTTCCCGAAGCCGGACGTGTGCCTGGCGCTCCACTCCGACCCGCACCAGCCGGCGGGCGTCGTGAGCTACGCCGAGGGGCTGGCGCTCGCCAACTCGGACAGCGTGGACATCGTCGTGAAGGGCCGGGGCGGGCACGGCGCCGCGCCGCACCAGACGATCGACCCCGTGGTCCTGGCGGCGCGGATCATTCTCGACTTGCAGACGATCGTGAGCCGCGAGCGGAACCCGTTCGACCCGGTGGTCATCACCGTCGGCTCTATCCACGGCGGGACGAAGCACAACATCATCCCTAATGAGGTGCGGCTGCAACTCACCGTGCGCACGACCACGCCGCAGGTCCGCGACGACGTGCTGAAGGCGATCGACCGCGTGGCCCGCGCCGCCGCCGCCGGCGCGCGGGCCCCCGACCCGGAGGTGCGAGTGAATCTGGAGGAGTACACGCCGGCGACCTACAACGACGTGCCGCTCGCCCGGCGGACGGGGGCCGTGTTCCGCGCCGCACTCGGCGACGCAAACGTGAAGCCGCGGCAGGCGATGATGGGGGCCGAAGACTTCGGGCGCCTCTCGGCCGGCAGCACGCCGATCTTCATGTTCTTCCTCGGCACCGTGTCGCAGGAGAAGTACGCGGCGGCGCAGCAGCCCGGGGCGCCGCCGCTGCCGGGGATGCACACCGACGCCTACGCCCCGCTGCCGGAGCCGAGCATCCGCACCGGCGTGCGGTCGATGAGCCTCGCCGTGCTGAACCTGCTCGGGAAGTGAACACCGGGTTTCGCTGGCGTGCGGCGTGGCGTGACGGCATAATCGAGGTAGTCACACCCCACGCCCGCCCGGGCCGCTTCATGCCTCTCCCTCGCCGCGTCGTCGCGGCCGCACTCGTCCTCCTCACCACCAGTCCGGCTCACTCCCAGCCGGACCCGGCGAGCCCGTTCCTGGCACGCCACTGCCTCGGCTGTCACGCCGGCGACAAGGCGAAGGGCGGGTTCCGCGCCGACCGGCTTTCCGCCGATTTCGCCGACGCAGCCAACCGCGAGCGCTGGCGCGACGCAGCCGAGCGCGTCCGCACCGGCGAGATGCCGCCCGAAGGCCGCCCCCGACCCCCGGCCGCGGACAGCGCCGCCTTCGTGGGGCAGATCGAGAAGGCCGACGCCGCTCGCCGGTCCGCGACCGGCCGCGTCCCCCTGCGGCGCCTGAACCGGGTCGAGTACGAGGCGACCGTCCGCGACTTGCTCGGCATCGAGTCCGACCTGCGCGAATACCTCCCGCCCGACACCTCCGCCAACGGCTTCGACACGAACAGCGGCGGGCAGCACGTCTCGTCGTTCCTGATGGAGCGCTACCTCGACGCGGCCGAGGCGGCGCTCGCGGTCGCGGTCTGCAACACGCCGAAGGCGCCGCCGCTGGTCACCAAGCGGATCAGCCTGAAGGACGAGCGGCACGTCAAGGTGACGACCGAGAAGGTGTTCCGCCACCGCGACGACGGGCTCGTGATGTTCAGCTCGTCGGCGTGGCAGGCGGTCACGGTCGGGTCCTTCTACCCGTCCGACCGCGGCCGCTACCGCTTCCGCGTCACCGCGTCCGCCGTGCAGAGTGACAAGCCGGTGTCGTTCCGCGTGGACGCCGGCCCGATGCTGATGGGCACGAAGAACCGCCACGTCGGCTACTTCGACGCCCCGGTCGGGAAGGCGGTGACGGTCGAGTTCACCGAAGCCCTCGAAGCCCGCAACACGATTCGCATCCTCCCCTACGGCCTGGCCTCCGCGCAGGCGGTTCACAAGGTCGGCGCCGACACCTACGACGGTCCCGGGTTGCTGATCCACCACGTCGAGGTGGATGGGCCGCTGCACGACGTGTGGCCCCCGCCGAGCCACCGCCGCCTGTTCGGCGAACTCGCACAGGCGCCAACGCCGACGCGGCGCGACCGGGTGGAAGTGATCTCGAAGGCGCCCGAGGCGGACGCCGAACGCCTCATCCGCGAGTTCGCCGGTCGGGCCTTCCGTCGCCCGATCACCGACACCGACGTGCGGCCGTTCCTGGCGCTCGCGAAGCGGCGGTTGTCGGAGGGAGCGTCGTTCGAGCAGGCGGTTCGGGCCGGGTTCGCGGGCGTGCTCTGCTCGCCGCACTTCCTCTACCTCGGCGAACAGGCCGGCAAGTTGAACGACCACGCGCTCGCCGCTCGGCTGTCGTACTTCCTCACCGGCACCGCCCCCGACGCCGAGTTGCTCGCCCTCGCCGCTGCAGGAACACTCGGCGACCCGGCGGCACTCCGAACCCAGACCGACCGGCTGATCCGCGACCCGCGGTCGGCCGCGTTCGTCGAGAGCTTCGTCGGCCAGTGGCTCGGCCTGCGCGACCTCGACTTCACCGAGCCGGGCCACATCCTCTACCCCGAGTACGACCACGCCCTGCGCGTGGCGATGCAGCGCGAGGCCGAACTGTTCTTCGCCGCCGTCCTCGCCGACGACCTGCCGCTGACGTACTTCGTCGCCTCGGAGTTTTCGCTGCTCAACGCCCGACTCGCGCGTCACTACGGCATCCCCGGCGTGGACGGCTGGGAATTCCGCCGCGTCCGCCTACCAGCCGACAGCCACCGCGGCGGCGTGCTGACGATGGCCGCCGTGCTGAAGGTGACGGCGAACGGCACGAGCACCAGCCCCGTGATCCGCGGGGCGTGGGTGAACGACCGCGTGCTCGGCGTCCCGCCGCCGAAGCCGCCGCCGGACATCCCCGCCGTGGAGCCGGACATCCGCGGGGCGACGACGATCCGCGAGCAACTGGCAAAGCACCGGTCGGTGGCGAGCTGCGCCGCGTGCCACGCGAAGATCGACCCGGCGGGGTTCGCGCTGGAGAGCTTCGACGTGATCGGCGGCTACCGCGAGTTTTACCGGACCACAGGTCGCGGCCAGCCGGTGACGATCGACGGCCGACGGATGCCGTACCTCCACGGCCCCCGCGTGGACCCGTCGGACGAACTGCCGGACGGCGCCCGCTTCGCGGACGTGGACGGGTTGAAGCGACTGCTGCTCCGCGACAAGGACCAGCTGGCGCGGGCGCTGGCCGTGAAGCTCATTACCTACGGCACCGGCGGCCCGCCCGAGCCGGCCGACCGCGCCGAGGTGGACGCGATCGTCGCACGGGTGCGCGACGAGGGGTACGGCTTCCGGGCGCTCGTCCACGCGATCATCCAGAGCAAGCTCTTCCGGGAAAAGTGATGCACACGACCCGTCGCACGCGACGCACGTTCCTGAAGGCCGCCGGCGTCTCCCTCGCCTTGCCGAGGCTCGACGCCTTCGCACAACCCGCCGCCGCGGTGCCGCGCCGGGCCGTGTTCGTCTGTGCCCCGCTCGGCCTGCACGCACCCTTCTTCTTCCCCACGGCTGCGGGCCGCGACTACGAACTCACCCCGTATCTCGAACCGCTCCGCGACCTGCGCAACGACTTCACCGTCGCCTCCGGCCTCGCCCACCCCGACGTGGGGCCGTCGCACGATTCGATCTTCAGCTACCTCACCTGCGCCCCGCACCCGGAGCGGCGTGCGGGCTTCCGCAACACCATCTCCGTGGACCAGCTCGCGGCCGAACACGTCGGCGGCGAGACGCGGTTCGCGAGCCTGCCGCTGTCGGCGGAGGGGTTCGGGCTGTCGTGGACGCGCACGGGGGCGCTCGTGCCGCCCGACCTGTTCCCCGCGTCGGTTTTCAGCCGCCTGTTCCTCGACGGCCGGCCCGACGAGGTGGCGAACCAGGCCCGCCGGCTCCGCGACGGCCGCAGCGTGCTGGACGCCGTCCGCGACCAGGCCGCCGACATGCGCCCGGCCCTCGGCGCCGCCGACCGCGAGAAGATGGACGAGTACTTCACCAGCGTCCGCGAGCTGGAGGGCCGGCTGGCCCGCGCCGAGGAGTGGTCACGCCGGCCGAAGCCGAAGGTGGACGCCCGCCCGCCGCAGAACGTCCTCAACCCCGCCGACCTCGTCGGCAAGACGCGCTCGCTGTTCGACCTGATCCACCTCGCCCTCCAAACCGACTCGACGCGCCTCGTCACGATGCTGATGCTCGGCACGAGTCTCGTCCCGCCGATCGCCGGCGTGTCGTACGGACACCACGACCTGTCGCACCACGGGCAGGACGCGGCCAAGATCGCCCAGCTCCGCACCGTCGAGCTGGAGAAGATGAAGGCGCTCGCCGACTTCCTGGCCAAGCTGAAGGCCACCCGCGAGGACGGCAGCACGCTCCTGGACCGCACCACGGTCTTCTTCAGCAGCAATCTGGGCAACGCGGCCACGCACGGCGTCCGCAACCTGCCGGTGCTCGTCGCCGGCGGCGGCTTCCGCCACGGCCAGCACCTCGCGTTCGACCCCGCGAACGGCCCGCCGATCGGGAACCTGTTCGTCTCGATTCTCCAGCGCCTCGGCGTCCCCGCCGACCGCTTCGGCTCCGGAACGACGACCCTTCGCGGGCTCGATCCGGCGGGATAGGTTTGACGCTTGCACAGGGGTTCACGCAGCGGTAAGCTTTATCCGTCGTCCACTCTCTCCCCACCCCGGCCGCCCACTCGCGGACGGCCCCTCCTCTCCCCGAGGGTGTCATGATTCGACCCAGCCGCCGCGAAGCCCTGACCGACATCGGCCGCGGGATGTTCGTCGCCACCCTCGGCAGCGGCGTCGCCGCCGACCTCGGCCTCGGCACCGCCTGGGCGCAGGAGGAGCCGGGTCGGCTCACGTTCGGCGACCTCGACCCGCTCGTGAACTTCATCCACGAGACGCCCGCCGACCGCATCATCCCGCTGGCCGCCGAGAAGCTGAAGTCGGGCACCGACCTCCGCCGGCTGGTCGCGGCCGCGGCCCTGGCCAACGCCCGCGCCTTCGGCGGCGAGGACTACGTCGGCTTCCACACGATGATGGCACTGACCCCGTCGTTCCACATGGCCGGCGAGGAGGCCGACCCGAAGCGCCGGCCGCTGGCCGTGCTGAAGGTGCTGCACCGGAACGCGACGCGGCTCGGCGAGGTGGGCGGCCCCCGCGCCGAGGTGCTGAAGCCGGTGCCGACCGGCGGCGAGGCGAGCGGCGAGCGGCTCCGCGAGCTGGCCCGCCAGAAGGACCTGGACGGCGCCGAACGCTCCTTCGCCGCCATCGCCGCCGGCCCGGTCCCGGACGCGGTCGACGGGCTGATGATGATGGTGGACGACGCCGCCGAGGTCCACCGCACGGTGATGGTGTCGCGGTCGATCGACCTCATCGACTTCGTCGGCCGCGAGCGCGCCCACACGATGCTGCGGCAGTCGGTTCACTACTGCGTGAAGAACGAGCGGCACCCCAACACCGCCGTCCAGAACCAGGAAGTCCGCACGATGCTCCCCAAGGTGCTCGACCAGCACCGCCTGCTCGGCGTGACGCCCGGCACCCGCGTCCCCGACGACGGCTGGGTGGAGCGGTTCGCCGACACCATCTTCCGCGCCACCCCGACGCAGGCCGGCGACGCGGTCGGGGCCGCACTGGCGGAGGGGATCGCACCCGGTGCCATCGGCGACGCACTGGCCCTGGCATCGAACCAGCTGGTGTTGCGCGACGAGGGCCGAAAGCCGGAGTGGGCGCAGCCGAACAAGCCCGCCGGCAGCTGCCACGGCGACTCGGTCGGCGTCCACTCGTGCGACTCGACGCACGCCTGGCGGACGATCGCCCGCGCCGGCGGCCGTCGTACGACCTACACGAGCCTGATCCTGGCCGGCTACCAACTGGCCCGCGACCGCGGTGCCCGCGCCGAGTTCCTGACGTGGACGCCGTACCCGCGCTCCGAGCACCTGGACTCGGTCCGCGGGATCGCGGCCGACGCCCTGCTCCGCGAGCTGGACGGGGCCGTGCGCGAGAAGAACCAGACGCGGGCGGCCGCGCTGACGCACCGGATCGGCGAGACGACCCCGGCCGCGGCCCGCGACGTGTTCGCGCTCCTGCGGGGCTACGCAATCTCGGAGGACGGGGCGCTCCACGCCGAGAAGTACTACCGGACCGTGACCGAGGAGTTCGCCGCCGCCCGCCCCGCATTCCGGTGGCGGCAGCTGGTCGCGCTGTCGCGCGTGACCGCGAGCGCCCACGGCTACCCCGCCCCCGGCGTGCGGCAGGCCCAGGAACTTCTGGCCGTCTGACCGAGCGAGTCGGGGTTGCCCCCGGCGGGCGGCAGCGGTATCAGACGCCGCTTGCCGCGCCATCCGCCGGGGGGAACCGGATGCGGGCGCTTCGCCGCACCATCGCGCTTTTCGCGGCCGGGCTCGTCCCGGCCGCCGGCTGTACGACCGACGCTCCGAGCCCGATCGCCCGCGGCCAGCAGGCTGCCGCGCACGCGGCGCACGCTCCCCCGTACCCGTCACCGCCGCAGTCACTGGCCGAGGGCAAAGGCCCGCTCCCGACCCCTCTACCGGTGACTGCCGGGAGTGGTGACACGCCGCTCCCCATCAACCTCGCCACCGCCCTCCAACTCGCCGGCGCCCGCCCGCTCGACGTGCAGATCGCCGGCCGCCAGGTCGCCGCCGCGGCCGCGGCGTTCGACCGCGCCCGCGTCCTCTGGCTCCCGAACATCTCCGTCGGGGCCGACTACTTCGCGCACACCGGCCCGCAGCAGAACTTCGCCGGCGAAATCCTCCGGTCGAACCGCAACACGTTCATGGCCGGTTTCGGGCCGAACGTCGTGTTCAACGTGTCTGACGCGGTGTACTCGCCGCTCGCCGCCCGGCAGGACGTGGCGGCCCGGCAGGCGCTCCAGCAGGCGACCATCAACGACGTGTCGTTCCAGGTCGCCGACGCCTACTTCGCCGTCCAGCAGGCCCGCGGCGAACTCGCCGGCGCGCTGCTGGCCGAGAAGATGGCCGCCGACCTGGCCCGCCGCGCGACCGCGCTCGCGGCCGGGCTTGCCCCGCCGGCCGAGGAGAATCGTGCCCGGGTGGAATTGGCCCGCCGCCGCCAGGTGGTGTTCGCCGCCCGCGAGCGCTGGCGCACCGCCGGGGCCGAACTCGGCCGGTTACTCCGACTCGACCCGACGCTCGTCGTCGAACCCGCCGAGCCGGCGTTCCTGCCCGTGACGGTGATCGACCCCACGGCCGCCGTGGATTCGCTCATCCCGATCGCTCTCTCGACGCGGCCCGAACTCGCCGGCCAGCAGGCGGTCGTGCAGGCGACGCTGGCGCGGCTGAAGCAGGAGAAGATGCGACCGCTGGTGCCGAGTCTGGCGGTACGGAGCGTGTCCACGAACCCGAGCGGCAGCCTCGGGTACGGCATTTTCGGCGGCGGCCCGAACGACCGGCTCGACAACTTTTCCGGCCGGTTCGACCTCGACGTGCAGTTGCTGTGGGAGTTCCAGTCGCTCGGCCTCGGCAACCGCGCCCGGGTGGCCGAGCGGCGCGCCGAGAACGAGGCGGCGCTGCTCGACCTGTTCCGCACGCAAGACCGCGTCGCGGCCGAGGTGGTGCAGGCGTTCGCGCAGGTCCGCTCCGCGGCCGAGCGCCTCAACGAGGCCGAGCCGGCGCTGCGCGAGTCGATCGAGTTGGCGAACCGCTGCCTCGAAGGACTGGGCCAGACGCGTCGCCTCGGCGACGCGGTGATGTTGGTCGTCCGTCCGCAGGAGGCGGTCGCCGCGGTCCAGGCACTCGGGCAGGCGAACGCCGACTTTTTCACCGCCGTCGCGGACTACAACCGTGCCCAGTTCCGCCTGTACCGGGCACTCGGCCACCCGGCCCAGTGCCTCGCCGCGGCCGTCCCCGCGGCCGCCGGCCAGGGTACGGGAGTTGCACCCCCCGAAGTCGTCGTCCCGTCCGTCTCTCCGTCCCCGTAACACACGACCGGATCGGTACCACGGGACGACTTCAGGGCAACACGGAATTTGCCCTGGACGATGAGGTGTTGTGTTTGTATGCGGTTGGCGTCACAATACCGGTGGCCGACCGCCCCGGTCATTTCCCAGGAGTCGAACCGAGGACATCCAGCCATGTGGGACCCTCCCGCGGAACACCCGCTGCGGCGGCTGTTCGCCGGGCTGACCGAGCACGCCTTCTTCTCCCACCTCGGCGTCGCCGACCCGCCCCTGACCGACTACCTCTCGTCGCTGCTGTCGCGGTTCGTCCACTGCGACGCCGTCCACCGCCTGCCCGGCTCCGACGGCCGGCCGCTCACCGAACTGGTCGGCATGGTGCTGGAGGCCGACCAGTTGCCCGCCGGCCGGACGCAGGGCGAGTTCTACCGCCACGTCGGCGACTTCGCCCTGTTCTGGACCGGCGTCTACCCGGAGGCGCTGAACCGCAGCCGCGCCCGCGGGGCCCGGGATTCGCTCGTCGATTACACCGTGCAGGGGAAGCGCGGGTACCTCCTGACGAGCCGCATGACCGCCGATCGCGCGCCCGGCGAAGCCGAGTTGTACCGTCGGCTGAGTGAGCAGTTCGAGGTGTGTGCGGTCGGGCTGCGCGAGGTCCGCCGCGAGTGGGAGGAACGCCGCCCCGACGTGCCGCCGGGCACGCCGTTGATCGGCTGATACGGCAAGCGTCTTCACCACGGTCGGGGTTGCACACGCGACCCCGGCGAGCGTACCATGCCGGCCCGAACCCCGCACGGAAGCGGACCGTGGCCGACAAGCTCACCCAGCAGATCGTCGACGCCCTCAGCCGGGCCGCGGCCGACCCGGCCGGCGTGCCGCTCCTCGCGTCGAAGTCCGAACCGGGCTTGTTCCCGGCCGTTCCTGCTGGGAAGGCGAGTGCCCAGAAGGCGATCGCGGACGGGCTCCTGAAACCGACAGACGCCCGCCCCAAGCCCGGCCGCGAGTTGTACACCCTTAGTGACGCCGGCTGGGCGTACCTCCTCGCGGCCGCGAATCCCAAACAGGTCCTCGAAGACTTCGTCCGGGTGCTCGAAGCCCGGCAGGGTGAGGTGACCGACCTCCTCGCCGCGGCGCGGCGGATGGCCGACAACCTGGTCGGGCTCCGCGAGGCCGTCGGCCGCGTGCTCCCGAAGGTGACCACGAACCGCGTCGCGTCCGAACCGCCGAGCCCGCCGCCGCCCGATCTCGCAGACACCCTTCTGTCACGACTGACGGACTGGGCCGCGACGGCCGGCGAGGACTGCCCCCTGCCCGACCTCTACCGGCGATCCGGGGCCGCGAGCGTCGGCGCGTTCCACGACGCCCTCCGCCAGCTACACGACCGCGGGGCCGTGTACCTCCACCCGTGGACCGGCCCCCTCTACGCCCTCCCGGAGCCGGCGTTCGCCCTGCTCGTCGGGCACGGCGTCGCGTACTACGCCTCGATTCGCACGGACACGGTGGCGCGCCGGGCCGACCGGCTCGCGGCCGCCGTCTGACCCCCGGAGGGACCCGGATGACCACCGCCGCCGCCGCCCGCCCCCTCACCGACCGCGCCCGCGACGTGCTGAAGCGCGCCGGCAACCCGTTCCGCAATTACTTCGCCCGCAACCCGGACGACGAGGTTTGCGCCCGCTACCACGTCCCCGAACTGTTCGCCCCCGAGCGCGACCTGCTCCACGCCATCATCGACCTGTACCGCTACGACCCGACCGCGCACTCGGAGGTCGTGCCCGTCCTCGGCAACAAGGGCGCCGGCAAGACGCACCTCCTCCACAGCATCAAGCACGGCGTCGGCGGGGCGTGGCAACTGCTCGTCACGCCGGGGGTGTACCAGAAGGACACCGACTTCCTCGAATACCTACTGTTCCAAATCATTGACACGCTGCTCGGCGGCGGGAAGCAGAAGGGCGTCCGGCCGCTCGACCAAGTCGGCGAGCAACTGGTCCGCCGGCAACTCGGCGTCGCGCTCCGCGACCTGAGCCCGGCCGACAAGGTGGAACTGTTCCCGCCGCCGGGCCTCGGCCGGTGGGCGCGGCGGCTCGGTCTCGGGGCGCAGCAGGCGCAGGAGCGCGCCGAGTGGCTCGCCGAGAACCTGAGCGGGTACTCGAACTTCGCCCGCATGCCGACGCCGCTGCCGCAGGCGCTGACCGACGCCGGGCTGACGCCGCAGCGGGCGTTCGACCTCGTCGCCGCGCACGTCGGCCGCACGGAGGCCCACAACACCGCCGGGCTGATGCGGCGGCACATCCTCACCGGCTTCGCCCGCGCCGCACTCCTGAAGGACGAGGCCGAGCTGGCGAACTTCCTGACCTACGGCTTCGCCGAGCTCGACTTCCAGGTGCGGCCGACGCGGCAAGACCTCGTGCTGGCGCTGTTCAAGGTGCTGGCCGACCTGTTCCGCAGCCTCAAGACGCCGGTCGTGGTCGCGTTCGACCAGCTCGAAGACCTGCTCCTCGCGCGCCGCAGCGACGACGCCCACAAGACCGCGGAGGCGTTCTTCGCCGGCATCGTGCAGGTGATGCACCAGGTGGACGGCCTGCTGTTCCTCATCTTCGCCGAGCGCGGACTGTGGAACCGGTTCGTGCCGAGCCTCGACGGCTACATCCAGGACCGGCTGAACAACCCCGTCCACGTCCCGAAGCACGGCACCGTGAAGGCCATCCGCCTGGAGGCGCCGGACGGCGGGCTCGTGCGCAACGTGGTCGAGGCGCGGCTGCGGCCGGTGCTCGACGAGCTGCCCGAGGGCGAGGCCGAGTCGGACGTCGCCCCGTTCGCGGAGGAGGAAATCGCCCGCGTCGCGGCGACCGAGCCGACCCTGCGCGACATGCTCCAGCAGTTCCGCCACCTGTTCGACCACGTCGTCTACGGCCCCGACGACGTGCAGACCGGCCCGCGCGGCACGCGGGCGAACGGCGTCTCGCAACTGTACGACGAGCAGGTGGCGCCGGTGAACCGGCTCCCCGCCGCCGAGCCGCCGGCGCTCGCGGCCCCGCCGCCGCAGACGTACGGCGGCCTCGACCGCGGCACGCTCACCCGGCTCGCGCAACTCCTCGGCCACGACGACGACGAATACCGCGTGGGGGCCGTGGACATCATCCACGTTCCCGCGGAACCGGCAGCCGCGCTCCCCCCGCCGGAGCCGACCACCCCCGTGGTCGTGGAACCGACTCCGGTCGCGGAATCGCCGGCGCGGTCGTCGATCCTGTCGCACGCGGCGCTCGTGGAGTTGTGGGAACAGGAGCAGCGCGCGGCCCGCCGGAAACTCGAACCCGAAGGCGCGCTGACGGGCGCGACGCGCGAGTTGCAGGCGGGGTTGGGGGCGTTCCTGGCGGCGTGCCACGAACACGGCGTAAAGGTCGGCCCGTGGCGGCTCCAGCACGTCGTGCCCGAGTGGAGTTTTGGCGACCACCCGACCTACGGCATGGTCACGCTGGCGCACTGGGCCTGCAAGGACGGCCAGCCGTGGAAGGTCGGTGTGGGTCTGTTCCTGTCGCGCGGGGCCGGCAAGCCGAAGGATTTGGAGGTAAAGCTCGGCGCAATGGACACCCGACCGACCGTGGTCGATCACCTCATCCTGCTGCGGCCGGAGGACGACCTGGGCCTGACGGGCAAGAGTAAGTCGCTGTGGGCCGAGGCCGAGCGGGCCGGCAAGCACGCCCGCCTGGAGCCGGCGGCGCTCGACGGGCTGGCCCAGGTGTACAGCTTCCCGCGCTGGATCGCCGCCGTCCGCGAGTCGCTGCCCGAGGGGACGCCGTTGCCGAACCTGGCCGACGTGATCCAGGAGCGGTGCGAGAAACTGCTGGAGCAGGTGTGCATGCCGGTGGTCGGCTGAGGAGTGGGCGGCGGCCGGCGGGTGCTTACAATACAAACGATCGTCGCAAAGCCCGGGGACGCGTCCCCGGGCTTTTCTTTGTGCCCCCGGCCTCCGGTCCCCCGTCCCCTGATGACCTACCCCGAGGCGCTGGCGTTCTGGTACGCCCGGGTCAACTACGAGGTGCGGGCGGCGCACCCGGCGGATCTGAAGCTGGAGCGGATGCGCGCCCTCCTCCGCCGCCTCGGCGACCCGCACGAGCGCGTCCGCCTCGTTCACGTCACCGGCACGAAGGGGAAGGGTTCGACCGCGGCCATGCTCGCGGCGATCCTCCGCGCCGCCGGCTACCGCGTCGGGCTGTTCACGTCCCCGCACCTCACCGACGTCCGGGAACGAATCCAGGTCGATGGTGTGCCGATCGGCGAAGCCGAGCTCGCCGCCCGGATGACAGAACTGGCCCCCGCGGTGGCCGCCATGGACGCCGACGGCTTCCCGCCGCCGACGTTCTTCGAGATCGGCACGGCCCTGGGATTTCTCCATTTCGCGTACCGCCGGTGCGACCTCGCCGTCATCGAGGTCGGCCTCGGCGGGCGGTTCGACAGCACGAACGTGTGTCGGCCGCTCGTGTCGGTCGTCACGTCGGTCGGCCTGGACCACACCGCCCAACTCGGCGGGACGGTCGAGGCCGTCGCGGAGCAGAAGGCCGGGATCATCAAGCCGAACGTGCCGGTCGTCAGTGGGGTGACTGAACCCGGCCCGCGCGCCGTCGTGCGACAAATCGCGGCAGACCTGACTGCCCCGCTATGGGAACGGGGTGAGAACTTCGGCTACGAGTACAGAATTGGGGTCGCGGGTGGTTCGTCCGAGGTGACGATCTCGACGCCCCGGGACACGTATGGCCCGACCCCTCTGGCACTCCTCGGCGAGCACCAGGCGCACAACGCGGCGCTGGCGGTGGCCACAGCCGACCGGTTGCGCGACGCCGGGTTTCACGTCCCCGCCAGGGCGATCGCAGCGGGGTTGGCGTCGGTGCGCTGGCCGGGGCGTGTTGAGGTCGTGTCGCGGGCGCCGGTCGTCGTTCTCGACACCGCCCACAACGTTCCGAGCGCGGCGGCGCTGGTGAAGACTCTCGCCCAGTCGTTCCCACGGGTGCGCCGGAAGGCGGTCGTGTTCGCCGTCTCGTCAGACAAGCCGGTGGCCGACATCCTGCGCATCCTGGCCGGCTACTTCGACCACTT
The DNA here is from genome assembly GCA_044220735.1 of Urbifossiella sp. Taxonomy (GTDB): domain Bacteria; phylum Planctomycetota; class Planctomycetia; order Gemmatales; family Gemmataceae; genus Urbifossiella. The sequence goes on from JBGAQM010000048.1 coordinate 13,393, forward strand.
CTACCTGACGCGGTACGGGATCAACCCGCGGTGCGTTCCTCCCGAGGAGGCGGGTCGCGTGTTGGCGTCGATCGCCCCGGCGGCGGTGCATTCGGTCGTTCCGACTGCCGCGGCGGCGTGGGAAGCCGCGCGGTCGGCGGCCGACCGCGACGACCTCGTGTGCGTCACCGGCTCAATGTTCCTGGCCGGGGAGTTGCGGCAGGTGGTGTCGGGAGGGGGGACTTGAGTCGAACCGGGACGAAATCCGGTTTCCAGGTGCTGAAGGCTGCCGGTCGTGCGGGTAGAATGGCAGGCGCCCGTCGGTCCGGGGGTGCGGATTCACCCGACCGGGTGACGGGGCGCCCGCCGTGTGGTGAAATACCGTCATGAAACTCCTCGCGGCGTCACTCCTCGGCGAGACCCGGTTCGCCCTGTCCGGCTGGTGGTTCACCCTCGTGGTGGTCGGCAGCCTGGCCGGGCTCGAGGTCGCCGGCCGGTACGCCGCCAACGACATTCACGACTTTATTGCCGCGTCCGGGCTTCTGGCCCTCGTCGCGGCTGTCGCCGTGCGGCACCGCCGTGAGCCGCTGCCGTGGGTGCGGTCGGTCGCCGCGTGGGGGCGTCGCCTCGGCAAGTCGGTCGCCGCGTTCCGGTACGACCACGGGTTCGACCTCCGGGGCACCCCGCCCTTCCCCCGCCGCACGCCGCCACTGGTTTGGACCATCCTGGCCGCTCTCGCCGTCTGGGGCGCCGCCGCCGGCGTCGCGTGGGCGGTGTTCCCGAGCGGGTGGCGCGTGGTGGGGGTGTACTCGTCGTACGTCCTGTACCTCGCCGTGCTGATCGTGTTGTGGGCGGCGCTGTTCGTCTGCACCCTGGTCGGCGTGTTCATCCCGGTGACCGTGATCGACCGCTGGGTCCGCGGCTGGGCCGGTGAGACCGACCGTCGCGGGGCCGAATTGGCGGCCGTCGTCGGCTACGCGGTGCTGGCGTCGGTCGTGGCCTGGGTGGTCCCGCCGACGGCGGTACTCGCGATCTGCGCGGCCGTCGCCGCCGCAGCCGCAGTCGCTTACGCGCGCCCCGGCGGCGACGGGGCGGCGATCCTGTGGCGTGCCGGCGAGGGCACCCCGGTGTACGCCCTGCCGCTTCACCGCGTCATGGCGCTGGTCGTGGGGCTTGCGGGCGTGGTGATGTTCAACCTCCTCCTGACCGCGTGCGGCGGCCGGCTCACCGGCGGCGGCGAGGAAGCGATGCCGGTGACGGCCCTGCTCGGGGCCATGACCGCGTGGCTCGTACCGGGCCTCCTGTTCGTGGGGCTGTACTGGTTGGCGACGGCGGCGCGAACCGACCCGGCCCGTCGTACCCGCCCGACGATCGCGCTGAGCGGTGGAAACCCTGCGGAACGGAAATCGGCTTCGAGTCGCATCCGTCGCTGGGGCTTTCGCGCCCGCTCCGCCCCGAGCGACGGCACGACCGCGGGCCTCGAGCTGGTCCCGGCGGACCAGTCGGAGGCGACCGAGTTCGACCCGCGCTGGCCCCTCCGCGTCGGCGCCGCGGACCTGGACGGCGACGTGGTCCGCGAGCGGCTGGTGCGGCGCGACGAGATTCAGCTGCGGCGGCAGTTCTTCCGCGGCGTTGGCAAGCTGTTCCGGCGGGCGAGCGCGTTCAAGGGGCCGGGCGGGGGCGGGTTCTGGTTCGCCCCGCACTGGTGGTTCATCGAGTGCCTCGGCCGAGAGGACGCCGACGGGGGCGAGGACGCCGCGCCGCCGATGGTCGGGCCGCCCTACGCCCGGGTGCTGCCGGTGCGCTGCCGACAGCACCTGCACGCCGTACTGCGGGCCACGCGGGTGGACATGTTCTTCGTCGAGGACGGCGTCGGCCACCGGAAGTTGGAGAAGGTGATCCGCGTGCTGCTGGAGTTGTACGACGTCCACGGCGGGAAGCGGGCGGCGGAGGAGCACCACTTCCGCGGCCTGCCGAAGGTGCGGGTGATGATCCACGACTACGAGCCGGGGAACCCGTTCCGGTCCGACGTGTACCCCGAGCCGAAATTCGACGACCTGAGTCGGGTGCGGGTGCTCCACGTCTTCCGCGACCGCGGCGGCGACGAGGAACTGATCGAGCCGCCGTTCGACTGGTCCACGACGCCGGCGCCCGTCGGCCTCTACGGCTGAAGTCACGCGACGGTTGCGGGCGTGCGGGTGTTGCGGGTACACTTCAACTCCCCGCCCCTTCCGCCGCCCGTGGTGCCGGACCGATGCCCCGCCTGATGACGTTTCTCGTGCTCTCGCTCGGGCTCCTCCTCGCCCAGTCGCGTGCGGCCGATCCAACCTACGAAGACCCGGAAATCACGGCCGCCGAGAAGGCCCACTGGGCGTTCCGCGCCCCGGTCCGGTCTGCGCTCCCGGCGGTGAAGGCCGCGGGCCGGGTCCGCACGCCGGTCGATACGTTTGTGCTCGCGAGGCTCGACGCGGCGGGCCTGAGTCCGGCGCCCGAGGCCGACCGCCTCACGCTCATCCGCCGCGTCACGCTCGACCTCACCGGACTGCCGCCGACGCCCGAGGAGGTCGCCGCGTTCTTCGCGGACGACACGCCCGACCCGTACGCGAAGTTGGTCGATCGGCTGCTGTCGTCGCCGCGCTACGGGGAGCGCTGGGCGACGCACTGGCTCGACGTGGTGCGGTTCGCCGAGTCGAACGGGTACGAGTCCGACGGCGAACGCCCGCACGCCTGGCGCTACCGCGACTACGTCATCCGCAGCCTGAACGCCGACAAGCCCTACGACGTGTTCCTGACGGAACAAGTGGCCGGTGACGAACTCGCGGCGGGCAAGAACCCCCGCGACGCCGAAGATCTGTGGGTCGCGACCGGAATACACCGCTGCGGCCCGGTCCACATGGTCGGCGGGAACACCGACGCCGACGTACTCCGGCAGGAGGTGCTCACGGAGATGGTGAACGGCGTCGGGGCCGCGTTTCTCGGTCTGACGCTGGCGTGCGCCCGCTGCCACGACCACAAGTTCGACCCCGTCTCGCTCGGCGATTATTACCGCATCCAGGCCTTCTTCGGCGGCACGCGCTACGCCGACGTGGACCTCGCCACACCCGACGAAAAGGCCGCCCGGAAGAAGCAGGCCGACGATCTCGAGAGGCTGGCCGCGCCGCTGAAGAAGCAGGTGGCGGACCTCGACGCCCCCGTGCGGACGACGCTCGCGGCCCGGAAGCGCGCGGCGCTGGACCCGGTGTACAAGGCCGCGCTCGACACCCCGACCGAGAAGCGGACGGCGGAGCAGAAGAAACTGGCGGGCGAGACCGGGCCGCTGCTCCGGGTGACGTGGGACGAAGTCCTCGGCGCGATGCCCGCCGCCGACCGGGCGACGCGATCCGCCCTGCGCGAGCAAATCCACGCGATTGCCGCGAAGGCGCCGGAGCCGCCCGCGGCGGCGTGGGCGATCAAGGCGACCGACCCGGACGCCCGCACCCACGTCCTGAAGCGCGGCAGCCCGAGGGCCAAGCTCGACGTCGTGCGGCCGGCGTACCTCCGCGTGATGGCCACGCCCGACGCCCCGAAGTCGCGCCTCGACCTCGCCCGCTGGCTGACGCGCCCCGACCACCCACTCACGGCCCGCGTGATCGTGAACCGGCTGTGGCAGCACCACTTCGGCCGCGGCCTCGTCGCCACGCCGAACGACTTCGGCCTGAAGGGCGCCCGGCCGACGCACCCCGAACTGCTCGACTGGCTGGCGACCGAGTTGGTCGCGAACCGCTGGTCACTCAAGCACGTCCACCGGCTGATGGTCCTGTCCGCAACCTACCGGCAGGCCCAGGCCGCGCCGCACCCCGCCGACCCGGACAACAAGCTCCTCGCCCGGATGCCGCGCCGGCGGCTCGAGGCCGAGGCCGTCCGCGACGCCGTGCTCGCCGTCGCGGGCACGCTCAACCTTCAAGCGGGCGGGCCGTCTGTGAAGGTGCCGCTCGAGCCAGAGGTGTACGACCTGATCTTCACCGAGGGGGAGCCGGACGGGCTGTGGCCGGTGACGCCGGACGTGACGCAGCACGTCCGCCGGTCGGTGTACCTGTTCAACAAGCGAAACGTGCGGCTGCCGGTGTTCGAGGCGTTCGACCAGCCGGACACGCTGAACTCGTGCGCCGTGCGGCCGGTGAGCACGTTCGCCCCGCAGGCGCTGATCCTGATGAACGGGCCGTTCACACAGGAACACGGGAAGGCGCTCGCCGTGCGGCTGAGCGGTGGGGCGGAACCGGTCGAGGCGCTTTACCGTCGTGCCTTCGGCCGCACGCCGACTCCGGCGGAACGAACCACCGCGGCGGAGTTTCTGCGCGACCAGTCGGCCGCCGTCCGCGAGCGTCTCCGCGCCCGACTGCCGATCGGGCTCGACCTCGCCGCACTGCCCGCGGGCGCCGACCCGGCCGACGTACGGGCGCTGGCGGACCTGTGCGTCGTTCTGTTCAACACGAACGAGTTCGCCCACATCCCGTAGCGGCCGACAAATACGCCGCCGGGCGTCAGTCGATCACGAACGTCGCCAGCCGGTCGAGGTTTACCTGTTCCGGCGGGTAGTCCTTGCGGACGGGCATCCGCGGGTACACCTCAGGGAACGAATACGCCCCCGCCGCCCAGTCGTTCGGCCAGTCGTCCGGCAGGCCGGACACCACGAACCGCTGCTCGGGGCCGGGCGGCAGCTTCAGCCCGTCCGCGCCGCGCAACGGGACGCCGACCAGGAACCGCTTGCCCTCCTCCGACGGCAGCGGCTTCGTGGACACCACCGACGCGAGGTTGAAGAAGTCGAACGTCAGGCCGTCGCGGTTGTCGGCGTAGCGCGCCACCATCCGCCGCATCAGTCCGAGCATCCGGTCGCGGTCGGTCGGGTGGACGAGGTCGAGCTTCGGGGCCGCGAACGCCAGCCGGGTGATCCAGCCGGGCCGGAGTTGGTGCGGCAGGAACACCTTGCTCAGCCCCCGGGCGATCGGCCCGAACACCGGGTGCTCGCCGGGGTTCAGCACGTCGAGCAGGTCGCGGAGGATCAGCCGGTTGTCGTCGTACATGCCGACGCCGCCGGCCAGGAGCATCGTCACGTCGATGAGTACGACGAGCGACGTACACGACTTCAGGGCGTCCACCGCCGGCCGCACGACGCGCTCGACGTACTCGGCGTACCGCCCCTCGAACAGCGCCGCCAGGTCCGGCCGGGCGGCGCGGACGGCGGCGGGGAGTGGGCAGAACTCGGAGCCGGCCGCGAGCCCCGCGAAGCGCGAGTCGGCGAGCGCGTCGGGCGTGTCGGGACGCGCCGGTTGGCCGTTAACGTCGAGCAGGAACGTGGACGGCGACACCAGCGGCTTGAACCCGAGGATCAAATTCGCCAGCGATAAGCGGTAGGCCCGGAGCAAGTCCCCTTCTTTCACGCCCGGCTCCGCGGCCGCGGTCAAATACGGCTGGCAGGCGGTGCGGTAGGCGGTGTCGTTGGCGACGACCGCGAGGAGGTGCTCGGACCACGCCGCGAACGACCGGCCGAGCATGGCCGCGTCGGCGATGCGTTCGCCGGGCAGGTCGTAGACCTTCAACAGGCAGTCGCTGAACGTCCAGTCCGACCGCTCGAACTTGCACACGTATTGCGCCCGGTCGCGGGTTTTCGCGGGCCAGCGGCCGCCGTGAACGAGGGCGTCGCGGCAGCCGGTGTAGTTGAACGGCTCCCACCCGGGGTCCGGCGGTAGGACGGTGAACTTCCGCACCCGCGTGGCCGGGCTGCCGAGCGGGAACCGGTCGGCGTCGTGGTCCTGGAGGTGGTTGATGAGCGACGTGAGGAGCACCGTCTTGCCGGCGTTGTACAGGCCGACGACGCCGACCCGGCACTCGGTGGTCTTCACCCGCAGGATGCCCATGCCCGCCCTCGGAATCGCGGCCGGATCGACGACGCTACTCTATTCGTCCGGCCTCCCCCCTGCTTGACCTTCCGCCGTGCGGCGCCGACAATTCGGCGATGACCACCGCCGCGCGTCCGAAACTCCGCGACCGCCTCGCCGCCGAACGGACCGACGGGTCTGTCAACCTGTACGACCCGTACCGCGTCGGCCAGCCGGTCCGGCTCAGCCCGCTGGCGCTGGAGGTGGTAAAGCGGCTCGACGGCACGCGCACGTTGCGCGACGTCCAGGCCGAGATCACGACGCTCACCGGCGGTACGGTCCTGCCGCTCGATACGCACGATGGGCTGGTCGGCGCCCTCGATTCGGCGCTCCTGCTCGATTCGCCCGCGTTCGCGGAGCACGTCGGCGGCCCCGTCCGCAAGCCGTCCTGCGTCGGTGCCTACGACGGCGAGCCGGTCCGGCTGCGCGAGCAGGTGAACGCGCTGTTCACCGCCCCGGGTGGTCCGGGCTTGGCGGGCGCGCCCGCGCCGCCGTCGCACGGGCGGTTGCGGGCGGTCCTGGTACCGCACATGGACTACGCCCGCGGCAACGTCACCTACGGGTGGGGCTTCAAGGAACTGGCCGAGCGGACCGACGCCCGGGTCTTCGTGATCGTCGCCACGTCGCACTACTCGGCGCACAGGTTCACGCTGAGCCGGCAACATTTCGAGACCCCGCTCGGCGTCTGCGAGACGGACACCGCTTACGTGGACCGGATCGCGGCGGAGTACGGCCCCGGGCTGTTCGACGACCCGCTGGCGCACGTGCCGGAGCACTCAATCGAGTTGGAGGTGGTGATCTTGCAGCAGCTCTTTGCGGAGCGGGGGCCAATCCGCATCGTGCCGCTGCTGTGTGGTTCGCTGGGCGATTGTGTCGAGGGGAAGTCGAACCCCGGCGAGGTCGAGGGCGTTGCACGAATGACGGCCGCGCTGCGGGCCGCGGAGGCGACCGCCGGGGAGCCGGTCTGTTACGTCATCAGCGGCGACCTGGCGCACATCGGGCCGAAGTTCGGCGACCGCCGGAAGGCCGCTGGTTCGTGGCTGGACGCAAGCGAGCAACAGGACCGAGCGATCCTGTCCGCGGTGGAGGCGGCCGACCCCGTGTCCTACTTCGGGGTGATTGCCGCGGAAGGGGACGCGCGTCGCATCTGCGGACTACCTCCGACCTACCTCACGCTCGCGGCGGCGCGGCCGGCGGCCGGGCGCGTGCTGCACTACCAGCAGTACGTGCATCCGAAGGGGGCGGAGAGCGTCAGCTTCGCGGCGGCGGCCTTCTACGGGTGAGGGCGGGCGGCAAGTTATCGTGTGCCCTCACTTGCGCAACGTGTAGACGACCGCGGCGCCGGTCGAGCAGGCGACCGCGAACCGGTCTCCGGCGGGGTGAACGGCCAGGTCGCGGATGTGGGCCGCGTGGCTGAGCGTGTGCGTGCTGTTCGCGTCGGCCCCCGACCAGAACCACACGCGCCCGCCGCTGCCGCCGCCGGCCGCGATCACGGTTCCGTCGTTCAGAAAGCCGACGCCCCACGCGGTACCCTGGTACGCGTCCTTCGGCTTGAGCAACTTCGACTTTCCGTCGGCCCAGTCGAACAGCACCACGAGCGGGTTGCCGACGCCGGCGAAGGCGTTCGACACGTTCGTGATGCCGGCGCACGCCACGCGGCCGTCCGGCGCCACGGCCATGCCGCGGGAGCCGCCGATGTCGGCCCGGAACGTCGGGTCGTACTTGTGCATCACCTTCGCGTCGAGGTCGCGGACGCACGCCCCGGTTGTGAGGTCCCAGTCTTTCACGGTGCCGAGCAGGTCGGACGAGACGAGCCGCGTGCCGGACGGGTGAAAGGCCACGTTGTAGACGTGTGACGCGTGCCCGGTCAGCGTCCGCCGCGGGGCACCGGTCGTGGCGTCCCAGAGCTTCACGAGGTGGTCGTTACCGCAACTGGCGAGGGTGGACCCGTCGGGACTCAGCGCCACCGCCCGGCACCAGCCGGTGTGCGCCTCGACGGTGCGGACGGGAGTAGGCGCCGCGGCGGCGCCCTCCCACCAGATGAGCTTTCCGTGGTAGTCGGCGGAGACGAGCGTGAACGGGTCGGCCGGCGGCGGGGGGGTTGCGACCGCGGCCGGCCCGACGGCCGCCCCGCGGGCGGCGGTCAGGGCGGCGGCCCGGTCCACGCTCGCCGTTCGCGGCGCCGGGGCCCGCACCGCCATGCCGCGACCCCAACCCGCGTGGCCGACGAGGGCCGTTCGCGCCCCGGCTACGAGGTCGAAGCGCTGGATCGTGTTGTCCTGCGCGGTGGCGAGCAGGTATCGGCCGGACGGGTCGAACCGGCAGCCGAGCAGCGGGCTGGCGTGCCGGAACTCGCGCTCCACGCGGGCCGCGGTCGGGTCGAGCGGCATATCGGCCTCACGCCAGGATTTCGCTGATCGCGCTCGCCCGCGGGTCGGCGACCGGCACCGGCCGCTGGTTCGGGTGGAAGTTCCGCTCTGGGTCGAGCCCGACCGCCCGCAGGTACGTGTGGAACAGGTGCCACGGCCCCACCTCGCGGTCGGTGATCGTCGTGCCGTTGGCACTCGTGCGGCCCACCAAGGCGCCGCCCTTGATCCCCGCGCCGCCGAGCACCACCGACCAGCCGTTCGACCAGTGGTCGCGGCCGAACCGGTCGTTGATGCGCGGCGTGCGGCCCATCTCGCTCATCACCACCACGAGCGTGCTATCGAGCATCCCGCGGTCGGACAGGTCGTCGAGCAGGGCCGCGAAGGGGCGGTCGAATTCGCCGAGCTGCTCGATGTGGAAGTCGAAGTTCTCGTGGTGCGTGTCGTAGTTCGAGTGGCTCACCTTGACGTAGCTCACACCCGCCTCCAGGAGCCGGCGGGCGAGCAACAGGTGCCGGCCGAAGTCGTGCCGGCCGTAGCGCTCGGCCGTCTTCAGGCTCTCGCGGTCCGTGTCGAACACGTCGGCCCGGTGGAACACCCGCTCGGCCTGCGCGAACGACGCCGCGTATGCCTCGCTGGCCGCGCTCCGACGCGAGCGCGAGAACCGGTCGGTGAGCGACTGGCGCAGCGCCTCGCGGGCGGCGTCGGCGTCGGCGGTCAGGCCGGCGGGGCGGAGGAGGTTCGTCGGCGGCTTGCCGTCGGGAACCGGGACCGAGGCGAACTGCGGCCCGAGGAACGTCGCGTCGGCCCGGCCGCCGCCGCCACCCGGGAGGATGTGGATGTGGCCGGGCATCTCGGCCCGCTCGCCGCCGAGGAGCTTCGCGGCCACAGCCCCGAGGTGGGGGTACTCGATTCCCGCCTCCGGCCGCCGGCCGGTCAGCATGATCCGTTCGCCCTGGGCGTGGTCCGGCGTGGTGCTGTTGAGGCTCCGTACCACGGCCAACTTGTGCATCCGCGCCGCGGTGAGCGGCAGCAGTTCACAGACCTGCGTGCCGGGGACCGACGTGGAAATCGCCCGGAACGGGCCGCCGGTGTCGGTGCCGGGCTTCGGGTCCCACGTCTCGAACTGGCTCGCGCCGCCGGCCAGGTACACGACGATGACACGTTTCTGGTTCCGGGCGAGTGCCGCCGTCGAGTCGGGCGACGCGAATCCGGCCGGGCCGAGCGCGGCCGTGGCCCCCGCGGCGGAAAGGAACCCGCGCCGCGTG
>JBGAQM010000049.1:0-22682 GCA_044220735.1 Urbifossiella sp.
TTCCAACCGGCCATGCCTGAGCCGGCCGGTTGGAAACCGGCCCCACGAAAACCCGTCACTTCTTCTTCGCCGGCGGGCCGTCGATCGTCGGCAGCGGGAAGTCGGCGTTGCGGGCGTGCTGCTCCGTCATCAGCCGTTCGAGCCGCGCCACCACCGCCGGGTTCGCCGCGGCCACGTCCGTCGCCTCGTTCGGGTCGGCGGCCAGGTCGTACAGCTCCGTCACCGCGCGGCCGGTCACCAGGTTCTGCCGCACCGCCTTCCAGTCGTCCACAATCACCGCCTGCTGGCCGCGGTAGCTGGGGAACTCCCAGTACAGGAACGGGTGCGCCGGCTGCCGCTCGCCCCGCAGCGCCGGCACGAAGCTGATGCCGTCCACGCCGTCCGGCACCCGCGCCCCCGCGAGTTCGCACAGCGTCGGCAGCACGTCGGGGAAGTACAGGCGGGTGTCGTGCGTGCCGCCGGCGGGGACGCGGCCCGGCCACGACGCGACGAACGGCACCCGGATGCCGCCCTCGTACAGGCTGCCTTTCAGGCCGCGCAGCGTGCCCGCGGAGCGAAAGAACGTGGAGTCGGCGCCGCCGACGTTGTGCGTCGGGCCGTTGTCGCTGGTGAAGATCACGAGCGTGTTGTTCGTCAGCCCGCGCTCCTTCAGCTTCGCCACGATCCGCCCCACGGTGCGGTCCATGCGCGTCACCATCGCGGCGTAGGCGGCGTGCGGCGTGGGGTGGACGCGGTAGCCCTTCTTGCCGTCGTAGGGCGGGTCGTCGCCGAGCTTGCCGCGGTACTCGGCGAGCGAGTCCTCGGGCACCTGCACCGCGGCGTGCGGCACGACGAACGGCAGGTACAGGAAGAACGGCCGGTCGTGCTTCTCGTCGAGGAACGCCAGCGCCTCGCGCTCGAACAGGTCGCCGGCGTAGCTGTCGCCGGTCGCGCCGTCGTTCCCCGGCAGGGTGAAGCGCTCGGCGTTGCGGTACAGGTACGTCGGGTAGTGGGTGTGGGCGTGGGCCTGGCAGTTGTAGCCGAAGAAGCGGTCGAACCCGTGCCGCAACGGGCTGCCGGTGGTGTCGAACATGCCGAGGCCCCACTTCCCCATCGCGGCGCAGACGTACCCGCGCTGCCGCAGCAGCGTGGCGAGCGTGACGGCGTCGGCGGGGAGGGGCCACTGGCCTTCGGGCGGCGTGGCGCGGTTGTCGCGGACGGCGGCGTGGCCCATGTGCCGGCCCGTCATGAGGGCACACCGACTCGGCGCACACACGGCGTTGCCGGCGTAGAAGCGGGTGAACCGCAGGCCGTCCTTCGCCAGCTGATCGACGTGCGGGGTGCGGATGCGGGTCTGGCCGTAGCAGCCGAGTTCGGCCGAGCCGAGGTCGTCGGCGAGGACGAACACGACGTTCGGCCCGCGGCGCGGCTCGTCGGCGCGGGCCGCGGGGGCGACGGAAGCGAGGCAGGCGGCGGCGAGGAGGGAACGGAGCACGGGAAGCCTCCGGGAGGGGTGGCGGTGTTGTATCCCGCGATTCGTTCCAGTTCCGTTGCCGCTCGCGGCTTCGCGCTTCCCCGCGCGAAACCCGCGAGCGGCGACCGAACCCGCTCACTTCTCTCTTGACCGAATCCGGCGCCGCGGTATGGTCCGCGGCGAATCGGCGTATCCGCGGTGTGTCGGGCGGCCGGGACCGGGTTCGGGGGAACTCGCCGGCGGCCGGAGGGGAACCGTATGCTCCGGGCGAGCGTCCTGTGGGCCGGGCTGGCGGCGCTCGCCGTCGTCCCCGCCGGGTGCACGAACTCCGCCGCGGAGAAGGTGCAGGGCCGGTCCCAGATCGGGTCCGACGACCCCGCCCTCGACCCCGACGCCTACGCCACCGTCGGCTCCAAGACCATCCCCGAGAACATGGGGCCGATCGCCGTCAGCGGCGTCGGCCTCGTCTACCGGCTCCAGCCCGGCACCGGCAGCCACGCCCCGGTCGGCGCGTGGCGGCAGCTGCTCGAGAACGGCCTCAAGAAGCAGGGCTGGACCAACGTCCGCGAGATCCTCGACGACCCGAACAAGACCACCTCGCTGGTCCTCGTGTCGGCCCTCGTCCCGCCCGGCGCGCGGAAGGGCGAGCCGCTCGACCTCCAGATCAGCGTGCCCGACGACAGCAAGACGGTCAGCCTCCGCGGCGGCCTCCTCATGCCGTGCGAGCTCACCGAGTACGACACGACCTCCAACCTGTCGGCGGCGGTGAAGGGGACGGCCCCGGCCGGCCCGCCCGGCCGCCTGCTCCTCGGCAAGGTGTGGGCGCGCACCCTCGAGAAGGCCGCGGTCGTGGCCGGGACCTACGACAAGGCCCAGTTCGCCGCCGCCGTGGACGGCGAGGAGCCGACCCGCCGCGCCGGCCGCGTCTGGGCCGGCGGCAAGGTCGCCGACAACCGCCCGTACTTCTTCGTCCTCAAGCCCGGCGACGACAACATCCGCATGTCCGCCGAGGTGGCCGAGCGGCTGAACGCCACCTTCCACGCCAACGGCGACCCGGGCCGCAAGGTGGCCGAGGCCCAGCCGAAGGTCGTGGTCGTGAACGTGCCGTACATCTACCGGCACAACCACCACCGCTTCCTGATCGTGTCCCGGCAGGTGCCGATGGTCCCGGTCGCCCCCGGCAGCATGTACCGCGACCGCCTCGCCGCCGACCTGCTCGACCCGGCCACGTGCATGCTCGCCGCGGTGAAGCTCGAGGCGCTCGGCGGCGAGAGCCGCCGGCCGCTGCGGGTCGGCCTCGAAAGCCCGTCGCCGTGGGTCCGGTTCGCGGCCGCCGAGGCGCTGGCCTACCTCGGCCACACCGACGGCGCCGCCGTGCTCGCCAAGACCGTCGAGGAGCACCCGGCCCTGCGGGCCTACGCCCTGAAGGCGCTGGCCGTGACCGACGACGCCTCCTGCACCGACCACCTGGCCGAGTTGCTCGGCAGCACCGACCCGGTGGTGCGGTACGGCGCGTTCATCGCCCTGCGGCTGGCCGACGAGGCCCACCCGGCGGTCCGCGGCACGCTCCTCAACGACAGCTTCCACGTCCACCGCGTCGCCCCCGGCTCGCCCGGCCTGGTCCACGTCGCGTCCGACCGCCGGTCGGAGGTGGTGGTGTTCGGCGACGGGGTGAAGCTCCGCGGCCCGTTCACGCTGCCGCTCGGGAACGAGTTCACGGTGAGCGTGCCGGCGAACGGCCCCGAGGCGAAGGTGAGCCGGATCGTGCGGGTGAAGGGCCAGCCGGACGTGAAGGAAGTGACCTGCGCCACCGACCTGACCGCCGTGCTGGCGACGGTGGCGCGGCTCGGCGGCGGGTACGGCGAGGCGGTGGAGCTGGTCCGCCGGGCCGACACCGCCCAGGTGCTGACCGCCGCCGTGGCCCAGGACGCCATCCCGCGGCAGCTCTCCGTGCAGCAGCTGGCGAACTTCGCGCGGCTGGACCCGACGCTGGTGAAGGCCGACGTGGAGGTGGCCCGGGTGGGCGCCGTCGGCCTCGAACTGGAGGCGTCGGGCGTGGACCTGCCGGCGGACCCGAGCGAGGCGCGGCCGGCCGAGTCGCCGGCGCGGGCGCCGCTGAGCCGCGAGCCGGGCCGCCTGTTCGGCCCGCGCAACCCGGCGACGCCGACGCAGGCCGAAGGCCTGAGCCCGGTCATCCCGACGACCGCGATCGAGCCCGCGCCGGCCCCGGCCGGCCCGCGCGGGACGAACCCGGGGACGGTGTTCGGGCGATAACCGTGGGGCCGGTTTCCAACCGGCCGTGTCAGGCCCGGCCGGTTGGAAGCCGGCCCCACGACCCGAGCCGCTGACGCGATGCTGTCCCGCCTCGAACTCGTCGGGTTCAAGTCGTTCGCCGACAAGACCCGGCTCGACTTCGCCCCCGGCGTCACCGCCGTGGTCGGCCCGAACGGCTCGGGCAAGAGCAACGTCGTCGACGCCGTCCGCTGGATTCTCGGCGAGCAGTCCGCCAAGAGCCTCCGCGGCGGCGAGATGGCCGACGTCATCTTCAACGGCTCCTCCTCGCGCAAGAGCCTCGGCATGGCCGAGGTCACCGTCACCTTCGACAACGCGAAGCGGCTGCTCGGCGTGGACGCGGACGAGGTGCAGGTGACGCGCCGCGTCTACCGCGACGGCACCGGCGAGTACCTCATCAACGGCACGATGAGCCGGCTGAAGGACATCAAGGACATCTTCCTCGGCACCGGCGCCGGCGCCGGCGGCTACACGATCATCGCCCAGGGCCGCGTGGACGAGCTGCTGCAAGCCTCCACGAAGGACCGCCGCGAAATCTTCGACGAGGCCGCCGGCATCAGCCGGTTCAAGGCGAAGAAGAACGAGGCGCTGCGGAAGCTGGTCGCCGTCGAGAGCAACCTGACGCGCAGCCGCGACCGCCTCGACGGCCTCGACGCCCAGCTGCGGACGCTGCGGATGCAGGCGTCGAAGGCCCAGAAGTACAAGGAGTATTCCGACCGGCTGAAGGAGCTGCGCGTCGGCCTGGGGGCGAAGGAGTACCGCGACCTGTCGGCGGCACTGACGGCGGAAGAAGCGGCGCTCGCGGAGCTGACCGCCGCCGCCGGCGGGTCGGCGTCGCGCGCCGAGGAGCTGGACCGCACCGCCCGCGCGCTCGACGCCGCGCTGACCGCCACGGAGGCGGAGCTGCGGCAGCAGGAGGCGGCGCTCGCCGACGCGCGGCAGCGCATCGCCGGCTTCGAGGCCGGGGCGAAGCACGACCGCGCCGCCGCCGCCGAACACGAGGCCGAAACCTACCGCGTGGCGAAGGCCCGCGCCGACATCGCCGCCCGCCTGAAGGCGATCGAGGCCGAGCTGGCGAAGGCGACCGCCGCCGCGCAGGCCGCCGATGCCGCGTTCGCCGCCGAGACGCACACCGCGGAAGCCGCGACCGCGGCGCTGGCCGCCGCGACCGCCCGCGCCGCCGACCTGACCGCGCGCATCACCGCGGGGCAAGACCGGCAGTTCGACCTCGTCCGCCGGGCGACCGCGGCGCGCGGGCGGACGATCGCGAGCCTCGAACAGGTGGAGCGGTTGCAGGCCGGCTACACCCGCAAGCGCGGCGAACTCGGCCACCTCGGGGCGCGCCGCGGCGGGCTCGAAACCGCGCTCGACGGCCTCTCCCGCGCCGACGCCGACGTGCAGGCCCGCCTCGCCGACGCCCGCGACTCGCTGGATCGGCTGCATTCCGAGCGCGACGCGCTCGACCAGTCGCAGGACGCGGTGCAGGCGCGGCTCGAAGCGCTGCGCGTGCGGCAGGGCGACCTCCGCGGCCGCGTCGAGGTGCTGGAAGGGCTCGAACGCGCGCAGGAAGGCCTCGGCGCCGGCGTGCGGGCCGTGTTGGATTTGCTGCGCGACGGCACCCGCGACATCCCGACGCCGCTGCCGCTGGTCGCCGACCTGCTCACGGTGCCGCGCGAGGTGGCGGGGCTGGTCGAACTCGCGCTCGGCGACGCGGCGCAGCGGTTCGTCGTGCGCGACCCTTCGACCGTGGATGCGGTAGCCGCGGCGGTGGCGGGGGTACCGGGCCGCGTGGGGTTCATCCCGCTTGCCGAGGCGAGCGGCGTCGGCCGCGGGGCCGGTTTCCAACCGGCCGGCTACCCCGGCCGGTTGGAAACCGGCCCCACGGCCGAGCCCGGAGTGTCGGTCCCGGAACGCGTATCGCTCGCGTCGTTCGTCCGCTGCGAGCACCCGGACTTCGCCGCGCTCCCCGACCAGCTCCTCGGCGCCGTCCTCCTCGCCGACACGCTCGCCGACGCCCGCCACTACCCCGGCCGCCGTGTCGTCACCCGCGCCGGCGACCTCCTCGAACCGGACGGCACGCTCACCGTCGGCCCGCTCGTCGGCGGCGCCGGGCTGGTGTCGCGCAGGAGCGAGCTGCGCGACCTCCGCGAGCAGTCGCACGCCCTCGCCGCCGACGTGACCACTGCGGAAGTCGAACTCGCCGACCTGCGCCGCACGGCCGAGGCGGTGGCCGGGCGGGCCGAGGCCGCGGAAGCGGAAATCGACATGCTCTCCGGCGAGGCCGGCGACCTTCAACAGCGCATCGCCGTGCAGCGCCAGCAGCTCGACGAGCTCGACGACCGCATCGAGCTGCTGCGGGCCGAGGCGCGGACGGACGAGGAGGAGGTGCGCCGGGCCGAGGCCGCGTGGGTGGGGGCGAAGCTCGAAGCGGAGGCCGCGGAGGCCGAGGCCGCGGGGCTCGAAACGGAGCTGGAACGCCTGAAATCCGAGGCGAAGTCGGGCGCGGCGGCGCAGGCCGCGGCGCAGGAGGCGCACACGGCGGCGCAGGTGTCGGCCGGCCGCGCCGCCGCCGACCGCGACCGCGCCCGCGACCGCCTCGCCGGCCTCGAAGCCGACCTGAAGAAGCGCCGCATCGAGGCGATCGACCGATCGGCCGAGGCCCGGAACGTTCAGGGGCGCCTCACCGAGACCGTTCTTTCCATCCTCCGGGCGACCGCTTCCGCCGCGGCGGCGTTCGCCGAGAAGGAGGCGCGGGAGCGACAGGCGGCGGCACTGTCCGGCCGCGCCGCCGCCGACCGCGCCGCCCGCGACGCCGCCCGCGGCGAGCTCGACGGCATCCGCACCGGCTGGCAGGAGCAGCAGGCCGCGGCGCACGCCCGCGACCTGGCCGTGCACGACCTGCGGGCGCGCCGCGAGGCCGTCTCCGCCCGGCTGCGCGACGACTACGGCATCGACCTCGACCAGGGGCAAGGGGCGGGCGGCGAGGGGCAGGATGCGGCCCCCGCGCTGGCCGCGGCGCAGGAGATCGACGACCTGCGGAAGAAGCTGGCGCGGCTGGGGAGCGTGAACCTGGAGGCGCTGGAGGAGCTGGCGCGGGTGGAGGCCGAGCACGACGGGCTGAAGGCCCAGCACGACGACCTCGCCGCCGCCCGCAAGTCGCTGACGGACGTGATCGACGCGATCAACGGCGAGAGCCGGGCGCTGTTCACGGCGACGCTGGGGGCGGTGCGCGGCTACTTCCAGGAGCTGTTCCGCAAGCTGTTCGGCGGCGGCCAGGCGGACGTGGTGCTGGAGGACGGCGTGGACGTGCTGGAGAGCGGCATCGAGATCACGGCGCGGCCGCCGGGGAAGGAGCTGCGGGCGCTGTCGCTGCTGAGCGGCGGCGAGCGGACGCTGACGGCGATCGCGCTGTTGCTGGCGATCTTCCGGAACAAGCCGAGCCCGTTCTGTTTGTTGGACGAGGTGGACGCGGCGCTGGACGAGGCGAACACGGCGCGTCTGGCGGGGGTGTTGCGGGAGTTCCTGGACCGGAGCCAGTTCATCGTGATCACGCACAAGAAGCGGACGATGGCGGCGGCGGACCGGCTGTGGGGCGTGACGATGCAGGAGAGCGGCATCAGCCGCGTGCTGCCGATGCGGTTCGAGGACTGGACGGACGAGGAGCCCGCGCAACAGGCGGCGTGATCAAATCGCTCGGGCGGAGAATTTGACGGCCGCCCGGCCGGACGGTAGCATGGCGGCTTTAGCGTCCCACACCCGACGAGGCCCACCATGAGCGCTTCCACAGGCACCTGGCGCCAGGTTGCGGTGGTCGTAGACGGCAAGGACATTCCGGTCGGCCGGTCCACGTTCCTCGTCGTCACCCCGACCGGGTACACGGTGACGGTGCTCGGCCGGGTCTACCAGACCGGCACGTCCGTGGCCGACCTCTCGACCAACCCGCCGCGGTCGGACGTGTCGATCGCCAGCGGCGCGGCGGCCGGGCAAACGGTGCGGCAAATCTTCCGCGTGGACGGCGACGTGCTGACGGCGTGCGCCGCCGGCCCCGACGGCGACCGGCCGACGGCGTTCGCGAGCGCGCCGGGGAGCGGCCACACCCTGAGCGTGTGGGTGCGGGTGCCGGACCAGCCGCCGCCGAGCATCACGCCAACCGCGTGGTGGGTGGTGCTGATCGTGTCGCTGATGGTGGGCGGCGGGTTCGGCGAGGCGGCGGAGAAGGGCGTGGTCGGCGACCTGGGGGTGTGGGGCGCGTTGGCGGTGCGGTGCGCCGTCAGCGGGGTGCTGGTGGGGTTGCTGGCATTCGGGCTGTCGCGGTTCACCCGGGCGGACCGGTTCACGCGGGCGGGCCTGGCGGGGTTCGGTGTGCTGTTCGGCGTCGCCCTGCCGATGACGCTCGGGGTGTACGAGAACCTGCGAAAGCTGTTGGAGCCGGAGCACGGCTGGCTCGGCTGGGGGCTGGCGCTGTTGGCCGGGAGCGCCGCCGGGCTGGCGGCGTCGGCGGTGCTGGTGGCGGTGCTGAAGCGCGCCGGCCTGACCACGCCGGAGGCGTGAGGTCCGAGCGAGGCAGCGGTCGGACGACACCCCGGGTTCACCGATTCACGAGGGACCGTGTCTTCGGCCGCTTCGCGGCCCTCAGTTTTCAGGCCGAAGGCCTGAAGGCCGGCTACCCGGGCCGCCGCATTCCTTGGATCGATTGGAATTGGTCTCGGAAGGCGTCTGGAAAGCCGTCGCCCTCCGGGCTCAAACCCGAGCCGGACTTTCAACACGCACTCTCAACTATCGCGCAGCTCGGGGATGGCGGGGACGCCGATGTCGAGGACGCCGTACTTGCGGACCAACTCCTCGTGGACCCGGGCCGCCGCCCGGTGAATCCGGACGCGGACCTCCGGGTCCAGCGGCCGGCCCGTGGCAAGTTTGTCGAGAACGGCCTGCGTGTCCGCCTCCAACTCCGGCGGAATGACATCGGCGACCGGGACGTTGGCAGGTGCGGTACTCATACTTCGAATTGTCCCCGGCCCGACGGGCGGATCAAGGCCGAACCCCTTCCCCAACCGCCGTGGACGATCAACCCGGCATCATTGTTTCCGCGACCCGGTGGGGGGGTCGCCGGAAACAATCATTTCGGCTCGAATAACCACCGACTGCGCCGCAACCCCTTGCCCCGTCACGCCCGAGCGTCGGTCGCCGCGACGACAGTGCGACGCGATTCGATCTGACGGCGTGACATGTTTCCGCGACCCGCGGGGGGGCGCCGGAAACAATCATTTCCGCGCGAGCATCGCCTACCGTACCGCGAGTTGCACCAGCACCAGCACCAGCAGCCCCACGCTGATGACGCCGTTGACGTGGAAGAACGCCCGGTTCACCCGCGACAGGTCGTCCGGCCGCACCAGCGCGTGCTGGTACACCAGCAGCAGCCCCACCGCCGCCAGCCCCGCGAAGTACACCGCCCCCAGGTGCGGCGACGCGAACCCCAGCAGTACCAGGAGCGCGAACATCACCGCGTGACACGCCGCCGCCACCCGCAGGCTCCGCGCCACGCCGAGCCGCGCCGGGACGCTGTGCAGCCCTTCGGCCGTGTCGAACGCCGCGTCCTGGCAGGCGTACAGGATGTCGAATCCGGTCACCCAGCCCATCACCGCGGCGCCGAGGATCAGCGGCACCGTCAGGTCGTCGAGCCCCTTCACGGCGATCCACGCGGCCACCGGCGCGAGCATCAGCGCCGCCCCGAGCCACGCGTGCGCCAGGCTCGTGAACCGCTTCGCCAGCGAATACCCGCACACGAACAGCAGCACCGGCCCGCTCAGGTACAGAGGCCACGGGTTCGACGGCTCCCGCCACAGGAACAGGAGCGTGGACGCGACGAACCCCGCGGCGCAGGCGATGGTGAAGGCCCACACGGTGCCGACGCCGAGCAGCCCGGCGGGGAGGTGGCGCGTCGCGGTGCGCGGGTTCCGGGCGTCGATGTGGCGGTCGGCGAGACGGTTGAACGCCATCGCAGCCGAGCGCGCGAACACCATGCACAGCAGGATGCCGGCGAGGTCGACGGCGCGAAAGGGCTCGTCCTTCCAGGCCAGCGCCGCGGCCAACAGCGCGAACGGCAGCGCGAACACGGTGTGGCTGAAGCGGACGAGTTCGAGCAACTGCCGGGCGCGGGTGAACATGCGGCCTCCGGGGCTCGGGGTACGATCGCCGCCCGCGGAGTCAACCGCGGGGTGGGGCCGGTTGCCAACCGGCCATTGTCCGGCCGGCTGGAAGCCGGCCCCACGCCGGCGGTATCATGCCCCCATGCCGCCCGTCCGCACCGGCCTCGATGTCCTCCGCGACGACGACTTCGCCCCGCTGCGCGGCCGCCGCGTCGGGCTCGTTTGCCACCCCGCGTCCGTCGATGCGGAGCTGCGCCACGCCGCCGACCTGCTCGCCGGCGCGGCGAAACTCGTAGCGCTGTTCGGCCCCGAACACGGCTTCCGCGGCACCGCCCAAGACCTCATCGGCGTCGCCGACACGGTCGCGGTGCATTCCCTGTACGGCGCCACCGTCGAGAGTCTGCGGCCGACGGCCGCGCAGCTCGCCGGGCTCGACGCGCTCGTCATCGACCTGCAGGACGTGGGGAGCCGCTACTACACGTTCCAGGCGACGATGCTGTTCTGCCTCGACGCCGCGGCGCCGCTCGGGCTGCCCGTCGTGGTGCTCGACCGGCCGAACCCGCTCGGCGGCGCCGTCGAGGGGCCGGGCATCGACCCGGGGTTCGAGAGCTTCGTCGGCCCGCACCCGATCCCGACGCGGCACGGCCTCACGATCGGCGAACTCGCCCGCCTCTACGCCGCCGAGCGCAACATCGACGTGGACCTGACGGTGGTCCCGTGCGACGGCTGGCGGCGCGGCATGTTCTTCGACGACACCGGCCTGCCGTGGGTGCTGCCGTCGCCGAACATGCCGACCGTCGAGACGGCGGTGGTGTACCCGGGCGGGTGCCTGATCGAGGGGACGAACCAGTCCGAGGGCCGCGGCACGACGCGGCCGTTCGAGCTGTGCGGCGGGCCGGCCGTCGATGCGGCGGTGCTGGGGTGGACGCTCGAAGTGGCGAAGCTGCCGGGGGTGCGGTTCCGGCCGGCGTGGTTCCGGCCGACGTTCCAGAAGCACGCGGGCGCGGACTGCGGCGGGGTGCAACTGCACGTCACCGACCGCCGCGCCTTCCGCCCGGTGCGCACGGGGCTGGCGGTGCTGGCGGCGCTGCGGGGGCTGCCGGGGTTCGCGTGGCGGACCGAGGAGTACGAGTTCGTGCGCGACCGGCCGGCGATCGACCTGCTGTTCGGCAGCGCCCGCGAGCGGGAAGGGCTCGACGCCGGCGTGCCGTGGCGCGAACTCGCCGCGGCGTGGGAGCCGGGCGAGGCGGCGTTCGCGGACCGGCGGGCGCCGCACCTGCTGTACCCGGAGTGACCCGGATGAACCCGCTGATCGACCCGCCGGCGGACGACCGGTTCGAGGTGCGGCCGTCGGCCATCCCCGGGGCCGGGCTCGGCGTGTTCGCCCGCGCCGCGCTGCCGGCGGGGGCGGAGTTGGAGGTGGTCGGCGTGCTGGTCCGCCGCGACTCGGCCGCCGACCGCTGCACCCACTTCGCCGACCACCACAAGTTCCGCGTCGGCGCCGACCTGCTGCTCATCCCGGTCGGCGCCGGCGGCCTCGTCAACCACGCCGCGGACGCGAACCTGGAGCGCGTCGAGCACGCCGGCGGGGTGGTGCTGCGCACGACCCGCCCGGTCGCCGCGGGCGAGGAGCTGGTGTTCCGCTATTCGGAGAGCGCCCGCCGGCGGATGGGGCTCCCCACCTGACCCGCTCCGGCACGGCCGGGACTGCCGCGTGACGCCCCCGAAGGAGAGCCCGCCGTGCGTTCCCCGCTCGCGCTCCTGCTCGTGCTCCTCGCCCCCCGCCCCGCGGCCGCCGACCCGGCCCCGGCCGCCGTCCCGCTCGTCGGGTACACCGAGCTCCGCACCAACCTGCCCGGCGGGCGGCACGCCAACGTCCGCACCATGCGCGCGGCCGTCGTGCGCGCCGACGGCACCGGCCGCCGCACGCTCGCCGACGACCTCACGACGGAGCCCGACACCTGGACGCAGTTCGCCGGCTGGTCGCCGGACGGCCGCACCGCCGTCCTCGGCGTCGGCTGGCAGTCGCCCGAGAACGCCCGCTGGGAGGAGGAGAACAAGCGCTTCCGCATGGACGAGGGGCGGTGGACGCTCGACGCCTGCCTCCTCGACCTCGCCTCCGGCCGCGTCACCAACGTCACCGCGACGGACCGCGTCAGCCACTACAACGCCGGGCTGTTCTTCCTCCCCGGCGGCAAGGGGTTCGGCTTCACCGCGCTCGTCAAGGGCGTGTCGCGGCCGTTCGTCATGGACCCCGACGGGCGGAACAAGCGCGACGTGTCCGCGACCGGCGGCGGGTTCGCCTACGGCTACTCCGCCTCGCCCGACGGCAAGCACCTGTGCTACCACGAGAACTACCAGGTGTACGTGTCCGCCGCCGACGGCTCGGGCAAGCGGCACGTCAAGACCGGCCGGCCGTTCGACTTCGCCCCCGCGTGGTCGCCGGACGGGGCGTGGCTGCTGTTCCTCAGCGGCGAGCACTACGACTGCCACCCGCACGTCGTCCGGGCGGACGGCACCGGGCTGCGGAAGCTGGCCGACCGCGGCGGGTACAAGGGGGTGGTCGAGTTCCTCGACGTGCCCGACTTCCACGGCGGCAGCAGCGACGTGCCGGCGTGGGCGGCCGGCGGCGCGGCGGTGTTCTACACCGCGAAGGTGGGCGACCGGGTGGAGCTGTTCCGGGCGACGCTCGACGGCAAGGCGGAGCGGCTGACCGACACGCCGGCGGGGTCGCTGCACTACCACCCGCAACCGTCGCGGGACGGCCGGTGGCTGGCGTACGGCTCGCGCCGCGGCGGCGTGCGCGACCTCTACGTGATGAACCTGTCCGACCGCGCCGAGCGGCGGATCACCGCCTGCGCCCCCGGCCGCGCGGCGATGTGGCCGCACTGGCAGCCGGACCCGCGCTGACCGCACCCGGGCCGGGGTCGTCACGGCCGCGGCGCGGCGTCGGGCTCCTCCCACACCAGCCGGTAGCCGTACCGCCGCCCCTTGCGGAACGCCACCGGGTCGAGCTCGGGGTCGCCCCCAGCCGCGCCGCCGGGCTGGAGCGTGTCGTCGTGCACCTCCACGCCGACGAACACCCACCCGAACCCGCCCTCGCGGGTGCGGAACAGGAACAGCCCCGGCTCCCCCGGCGCGTGCCGCCCGGCCGCGCGGTCGAACGGCGCCAGCAGCCCGCCCGCCGGCCGGCCCATGTCGAACCGGCCCTCCGCCCGCACCTCGGCGGCTAGCGTGCCGCGCCGGCCGACGTCCACCTCCCACGCCGTCAGGCCCAGCCCGCGGACGACGTACTGCGCCTCGCCGCCCGGCCCGGCGACCTCGGTGCACATCAGGTCGTACCCCTCCCCGGCGGCCCAGGCGGCGATGTCGTCGAGCCGGTCGGCCCGGCCGGGCACAGCCCGCAGCTTCTCCGGCAACGACCCCTCCCGGCCGGTGTCCAGGTCCTTGAACACCGCCCCCGCCTTCGCCGCCCGCGCCGACTCCAGCACGCCGCCCGACGACCCGCCGCCGACCTTCACCCGCAGCCCGTGGGGGAAGTCGGCCGGCGGCGGCGGGGCGACCGACTTCGGCCGCGGCGGCAGCCCCACCGGCGCGAACGCCGCATCGCCCACCAGCCCGCGGCCGTTCCGGTCCCACCAGTCGGCCCACCGCTCGGCACAGCGGCGGAACTGCTCCCGCTGCAACTCCTGCTGCCGCGGCGACCCGGCCAGCGACGCGAAGTTCAGCTCCATCTCGTTCTGCGTGGTGCCGGTCAGCGCCCGCAGCGCGGCGCGGAACTCAGTGATGGGGCGGCCGAACGAGTAGTACGTGCCGCCGGGCCGCTTGTCGTGGCTGTGCGCCTGGAGGAACGCGAGCAGTTCGGGGTCGGCGGAGACGTTGCCGTAGTCGCTGGCGGACGGGAGGCACGTCTTCGGGAAGGCGCGGATGAGGGCCGGGACCGCCCGCCTGTCGCCGATCGCCCGGGCGGCGAAGCCGAGGCAGCGCAGCAGGAACGGGTCGGTCGTCTCGTCGAGGGCGGCGATCACGGCGGGGGTCGCGGCCGGGCCGAGCTTGACGAGGTCGCGGAGGACCGGGGCCGTGTCGTCCTCCAGCGACTGACCGCCACCCTTCGGCTTCAGTTCGAGGAGCCGGTCGATGTACTTCCTGGCGGCGACGGCCTCGCGCGTGGGGGCGGGCGGGTCGGCCTTCGCCGGCGCCGGAGGCTGGGCCGCGGGCGCGGCGGCCGGGGGCATCGCGGTGACGGCCGCGACGCCGAGCCCGGCGGCGAGGAGGACGGCGGCGACGGCCTTGAGCTTGGTGAGGAGCATGGCCCGCGTGACCTCATTCGTGAGTGTGAGGACGGACGCCGGGACGGCCCCGGCCGGGGCGCCGACGCGCGCCGCCCGTTCGATCAGTTCCGCCGACGCCGGGGCCGGGCCGAGCGCCACGAGCGCCGCCGGCACCGCGACCCCGCGGCGCTCCAGCCGCCGGGCCAGCAGCGCCCGGCCGCGGGCCAGCCGGGTGGCGACGGTGCCCGCCGGCCAGCCGAGGAGCGCCGCCGCCTCGCGGATGGTGCGCCCCTCCACCCCGCAGGCGACGAGCGCGGCGCGGTAGCGGTCCGGGAGGCGGGCCAACTCGTCGTCCACGACGGCCGCGTCGTCCCAGTTTGCCGGGGGGGCCGGCGGCGGCGGCGCGGCGGCTTCGGCGGCGCGGCGGCGGGCGTTGGCGGCGCGGAGCCGGCGGGCGACGTTGTGGGCCACGCCGTACAGCCAGCGGCCGACGGCCGCCGGGTCGCGGACGGCGGCGGCCTTGCGGGCGAGGACGAGGAACGTGGCCTGGAACGCGTCTTCGGCGTCCGGGCCGGGGCGGAGGACGCGGCGGCAGACGCCGAACACGGCGGGGCCGTGGCGGCGCACGAGCGCCTCGAACGCGGCCGCGTCGTGGGCGGCGGCGTACCGGCGCACGAGCTCGGCGTCCGGCCGGTCGGCCGCCGGGCGGAGCCGGCGGAGCACCTCGGCGAGGGGGTCACCGGGCATGGGTCCGTCCTGGGGTCGTCGTCCGCGGAATACTCCCGCGGGGCGGCGCGAGTGATTCACGATTCCCGGAATTCTCCCCGACCCGGGGGCCGGGTGGCAATCCCCGGCCCGGGGACGGTTTTTCTTGGTGCGTCCCGCCCGCGGCTTGCGCATGGTAGGGAGAACCGCCGTCCCGCCCGCGGAGGCCGCCCGTGACCGACGAGTCCGTCTTCGCCGCCGCGCTCGCCATCCCCGGCCCGGCCGACCGCGCCGCCTTCCTCGACCGCGCCTGCGCCGGCGACCCGGCGCTGCGGAAGGAGATCGACGAGCTGCTCGCCGCGCACGCCGTCAGCAACGCCCTCGACCGCCCGCCCGCCGACCTCGCCCGCACCGGCGCCTACGAGTCCGACCCCGACGCGCGACGCGCTTCCGTCGGCGACCGCGTCGGGCCGTACAAGCTGCTCGAGCGCATCGGCGAGGGCGGCATGGGCGAGGTGTGGGTCGCCGACCAGCTCGAACCGCTCCGCCGCCGCGTCGCCCTCAAGCTCATCAAGCCCGGCATGGACTCGCGCGCCGTCCTCGCCCGGTTCGAAGCCGAGCGGCAGGCGCTGGCCGTCATGGACCACCCGAACATCGCCCGCGTCCTCGACGCCGGCACCACCCCCGACGGCCGGCCGTTCTTCGTCATGGAGCTGGTGAAGGGCACCCCCGTCACCGACTTCGCCGACGCCCGCCGCCTCACCCCCCGCGAGCGGCTCGGGCTGTTCGTGCCGGTCTGCCAGGCGATCCAGCACGCGCACCAGAAGGGGATCATCCACCGCGACATCAAGCCGAGCAACGTGCTGGTCGCGCTGCACGACGAGACGCCGGTGCCGAAGGTGATCGACTTCGGCGTGGCGAAGGCGATCGGCCAGCAGCTGACGGAGAAGACGGTGTACACCGGGTTCGGCGCGCTCGTCGGCACGCCGGCGTACATGGCCCCGGAGCAGGCCACGTTCAACCAGCTCGACGTGGACACCCGCGCCGACGTGTACGCCCTCGGGGTGCTGCTGTACGAGCTGCTCGCGGGCACGCCGCCGGTCGAGCCGGACCGGCTGCGGAAGGCGGCGCTCGACGAGGTGCTGCGGATCGTGCGCGACGAGGAGCCGCCGCGGCCGAGCCAGCGGCTGAGCACGTCGCAGGCGAAGGCCAGCATCGCGGCGACGCGGCAGACCGACGCGGTGAGGCTGAGCGCGCTGATGCGCGGCGAGCTGGACTGGATCGTGATGAAGGCGCTGGAGAAGGACCGCGCCCGCCGGTACGACACGCCGACGGCGCTGGCGAAGGACGTGCAGCGCTACCTCGCCGGCGAACTGGTGGAGGCCCGCCCGCCGACGCTCGGCTACCGCCTGCGGAAGTTCGCCCGGCGGAAGTCCACGATCCTCACCGCGGTTGTGTTCGCGTCGATGCTGCCGAGCCTCGGGTGGGCGGTGTTCGGGATGCTCCGCGCCGAGGACGCGGAGCACGTCGCGGTGCGGGCGCGCAAGGACGCCGACCGGCAGCGGGCCGAGGCGGTCGAGGAGCGGATCAAGGCGACCGTCGAGCGCGCCAACGCCGAGGCGGCGCGGAAGGACACGGCGGCGCAGCGCGACGAGCTGCGGCGGGCGAACTACGTCGCCAGCGTCGGCCTCGCGGCCGCGTCGCTGGAGACCGGCGAGGTCGGGCTGGCCCGCGACCTGCTGGAGCGCACCCGCCCGCGGCCCGGCGAGAAGGACGACCTGCGCGGGTGGGAGTGGCACTACCTCCGCCGGGCGATGCAGGGCGAGCGGGAAACGATCCCCGGCCCGGTCACCACCGCGACCGCCTGCGCCTTCAGCCCGGACGGCAAGCACCTCGCCGTCGCCCAGGGCCGCCCGTGGGATTCGAGCGGCGCGGGGCGGCTGCGGGTGGTCGAGCGCCCGGGGAACCGGGACGCCCTGGCGCTGCAACTGGGGGCGGACTACGCGATCGGTATCGTCTTCAGCCCGGACGGCACCCGGCTCGCGGCGGTGGTCCAGGTCCAGGTGCCGAGTACCCCGGGCGCACGCCGGTTCAGCGACTTCGAGGTCCGCGTGTGGCGGCTCCCCGGCGGTGCCCCGCTCGCGTCACGCCGGTTCGTTCAGGAAGGGCTCAGTATGCCGGCGTTCTCGCCGGACGGGCGGCGGCTGGCGGTGTTCCACCGGGGCGAGAAGGGCGGCGGCCTCGTGGTGCTCGACGCCGACGACGGCAAGGAGGTCTCGGCCCGGCGGCTGGTGGACGACTGGAGTCACGGCGTGGTCGCGTACACGGCGGACGGGCGGCTCCGCGCCGCGTACCGCCAGGGCGGGCGGGACAGTCGCGCCGTCCGCCTACTCAACCCCGACACCGACCCCGGCCCGGGGCGGGTGCTCTACGACCCCGGCCCGGCCGGCGCGGAGCCGTTCAACATCGACCTGGAGGCCGGCGGCACGCGGGTGATCGTCGCCGGCCTCGACCGGGTGGTCCGGGGGTGGGACGTGTCCGGCGACCAGCCGCGCCCGGCGTTCACCTTCCGGGCCGAACCGATGGGCACCTCGCTCGTCGGCTTCCGCCTCAGCCCGGACGGCCGGTTCTGCGCCATGATCCCGGGGGCCGGCGGGCAACTCGTGCCGGTGTGGGACGTCGCCACCGGGCGGCAGGTGTTCGCCGCACGCGGGCACCGCTCGGGCGTCGCCGGGGTGGCGTTCAGCCCCGACGGCCGGACGCTCGCCACCGCCTCCGACGACGGGACGGTGAAGTTGTGGGACGCGCCCGCGGCGGAGGCGGGGCCGCGGCTCCTCGCCAACCTGAACGTCGGCGGCGTCGCCGCGCGGGCGGACGGCGGGTTCTCCGTCCTGGCCCACCTGCCAACCCCGGGGTCCGCGGTGGGGTCGTTCGTGGTGCGGGACGTGGGGACCGGGCGCGAGCTGTTCCGCGGGCCGCCACAGCTGACGGTGACGACCACGTTCCGCCGGGCGACCCTCGCCCCCGACGGGCGGCGGGTGGTGACGACGAACTGGGAGGCCGACGACCGGGTGTTCGTGTGGGACGTGGCGACCAGAAGGCACCCGCCGGGGTTCCCGCCGGACGGCATCCCCGGGCGCGCGGCCCGCGTCGTCACGCCCGAGCGCGTCCTGGTCGTCGGCCCGGACGGCACCCGGCAGTTGTACGACCTCGCGTCCGGGCGGGCGGTCGGGCCGCCGCTGTGGACCGGCGAGCCCGATTCGGGCGGGTTCGTGCGCGCGGCCGGCAACGGGCGGGAGTTCATCATCCAACAGGCGGGCACCCTCCGGACCGTGACGGCCGCGGGCGAGGTCGTCGCCACCGCGACGGCCCGGGAGCAGCTGTTCCAGCCGTTCGCCCTGAGCCCGGACGGGGGCACGGCGGCGTTCAACCACCCGGACGGGGTCGCGCTCGTGGACGCCCGGACCGGCGAGGTCCGGCACCGGCTGCGCGGGCACACGGCGACGGTGTGGGCGGCCGCGTTCTCGCCGGACGGGCGGCGGCTGTTCACCGCGGCGGCCGACCAGACGGTCCGCGTGTGGGACGTGGCCGCCGGGCAGGGGGTACTCGCGCTGCGGCACGAGAACGGGCTGGTGGCCCTGGCCCTGAGCGCCGACGGGCACCGGCTGGCGACGCAGGAGCAGTGGAACGCCCGCGGCACCGTCTTCGACGCCACGCCGGTGCCGTGACCCGCCGTGGTACAATCCCGGCAGGAGGACCACGCCGTGCCGCTCCGCGACCACTTCCGACCGCCGGTGAGCACCCGCGCCTCGTGGGAGGGTTTCCACGGCCAGTGGCCGGCCGTGCTCGTCCAGCAACTGCGGAAGCAACTCCCCCCGGGGTACGTGTCCGAGCCGCGCGTCCACCTCGGGTCGCAGGTCGAGATCGACGTCGTCGCGTTCGAGAACGACGAGGCACTGCCCGACGGGCGTCCCGACTCGGGCGGTGGAACCGCCACGGCGGTGTGGGCGCCGGCCGCCCCGAGCGTGGCGGTCGAGACCGAACTGGCCGGCGACGACGCGTACGAGGTCCGCGTCTACGACGTGGAGCGCGGCCGGCAGCTGGTCGCGGCCGTCGAGATCGTGAGCCCCGGGAACAAGGACCGGCCGGAGAAGCGGACCGCGTTCGTCGGCAAGTGCGCGGCCCTGCTCCGGCAGGGGGTGGCGGTCAGCATCGTGGACCTGGTGACGGTCCTGCACTTCAACCTGTACGCCGAGCTGATGGCGGCCCTCGGCCACCGCGACCCGACGCTCGGCCGCGACCCGCCGGCGGTGTACGCGGCGGCATGCCGGTGGCTGCGGACGGACGACCGGGCGGTGCTTCAGACCTGGTCGCACGCCCTCGCGGTCGGCAAGCCGCTGCCGACGCTGCCGCTGTGGCTGACCGCGACGCAGTACGTCCCGCTCGAACTGGAGGCGAGCTACGAGGCGGCGTGCGCCGACCTGAGCATCGCGTGAGCCCGCCGGGGCCGCGGCACGATCCCGGCAGGAGTCCCGAAGCCGCTCAAGGGGCCGCTCGACGCGCCGCCGACATGACCGACGTGACGCGACTGCTGGAGGCGGCGCACCGCGGCGACCGAAAGGCCGCCGCGGACCTGCTGCCGCTGGTGTACGACGAGCTGCGCAAGCTCGCCGCCGCCCGGCTGGCCGGCGAGCAGCCGGGGCACACCCTCGACGCCACCGGGCTCGTCCACGAGGCGTACCTGCGGCTCGTCGGCGACCAGCGGTTCGACGGCCGCGGCCACTTCTTCGCCGCCGCCGCCGAGGCCATCCGCCGCATCCTGGTCGAACAGGCCCGCCGCCGGCAGGCCGCGAAGCGCGGCGGCCGGCGGCCGCGCGAAGACCTCGACCCCGACGCCGTCGCCGCCCCGGCGCCCGACGACGAGCTCCTGGCGCTGCACGAGGCGCTGGACCGGCTCGCGGCGGCGCACCCGGAGAAGGCCGAGGTGGTGAAGCTCCGCTACTTCGCCGGGCTGACGGCCGACGAGGCGGCGGCGGCGCTGGGCATCTCCCCGAGCACCGCCGACCGCCACTGGGCGTACGCCCGCGCCTGGCTCGGCCGGGCGCTCGGCGGGGCGTAGCCGCCTCGCCGCCGGGCGTGGGGCCGGCTTCCAGCCGGCCGTACGAAGGCGAGCATGCCGCGAAGCCGGCCGGCTGGAAGCCGGCCCCACACCGGCTACTGCGCGCCCTTCGGCGTGTACCCGCGCCACGTCCACTCGATCGCGTGCGGCAGGAACTGCCCCTGGGCCTTCCCGTCGCAGTGGCCCGACCCGCGGCAGAACAGGTACTGGTACTCGTACCCCTTCGCCTTCAGAACCGTCGCCATCCGGTGGTTCGCCGCCACCCAGTCGTGCATGTTGTCCCGCATCACGTTCGGGTTCAGCAGGTCCCGGTCGCCGACCTGGATGAACAGGCGGATCGGCTTCTTCGCCTCCTTCGGGATGAGCGTCTCGTGGAAGCCCCACGCGCCGTCCGGGTACTTCGCGTCGAACGGCCACGCCTGGTTCACGAACGTGCCCGAGGTGGTGAGCACGCGGCGGTACAGGTCGTTGCGGAACCACGCCATGATGAGGGCGCACGAGCCGCCCGAGCTGCACCCCATCGCCGCCCGGCCGTCGGGGTCCTTCGTCAGCTTCACGCCGCAGGTCTTCTCGACGCGCGGCAGCACCTCATCCTCGATGTACGTGGCGTAGTCGCCGTTCATGTTGTCGTATTCTTTGCCGCGTTCGTGCCCCTGCGCGTCGCCGCCGCCGTTCTGGATCGCGATGAGGACGATCGGCGGGATGCGCTTCTGGGCGATGAGGTTGTCGAGGACGGTCTTCAACCCGTTGGCCTGGCCGGGGCCGTCGTGGACGACCATGAACGGCGCCGCCGTACCGGCCTGGTACTGCGCCGGGACGTACACGCCGATCGCGCGCTTGTAGTCGATGGTGTGCGTCTCGACGACCAGCGTTTTGGGGTTGTTAGGGTCCACCTTGCCGAACACCTTGCGGGCGATGCCGGGGTTGAACAGCTTCGTCTCCTTCGAGTCGATGACGAACTGCGTCACCTTCCCCTCGGGCACGCCGGCGACCTTCGTCCGCTCCGGGGCGGTGACGTAGTCCGGGCCGATGACGAAGTTGTCGTGGGCGTCGAGCGGCGGGAGCTCGCCCTTGCCGAGCGTCTTGAACGGCGGGGCGCCCTTGTCGTCGGGGTTGCGGGTCGGCGGCTGCGCGACGGCGAGGCCGGCGAGGGCCGCGACGAGGGCGAGTGCGGGGAGTCGGGACATGGGTCTCTCGGAGAGTGGGGGCGGGGCGGGCATTCTATTCCGCGGCGGCGGGCGCGACGGCGGCCCGCCCGTGGGGTATGATTTCCCGGGGGTGACCGGGGCCTTTCGGGAGAGGGGTATGTCCGAGGAGCGCGACCCGCGGGTGGTGCACGTGGCGCCCGACCTGCGCCTCGCCGGGATCCTGGCGGCGTGGTTCGGCGAGAAGGGCTTCCTGTGCGAGGTGGTGGCGCCCGAGCACCCGGCCGAGCCGCCCGACGGCATCGGCCTCACGCCCGCGCCCGCGCCGGGCGTCGAAGTGCGCGTCATCGACGTGGACCAGGCCCAGAAGGCGCGGGACACGCTCGCCGACGCCCTGGCCCTCCGCGAGTTGTTCGACCGCCGGGCGTCGCGCACCGGCACGGCGGCCGCGACGTGCGAGGAGTGCGGGAAGGCGTCGGAGTGGCCGGCGGCGGACATGGGGACCACGCAGGAGTGCCCGCACTGCGGCCGGTACATGGACATCCCCGACCCCGACGACGACTGGTCCGACGTGGACTTCGGGTCCGAGGACGACGAGCCCCCGCCCGCCGACGCGAAGCCCCTGAGCTGACATGCCCGCCGACCCGACCAGCTTCACCGTCGTCGCCGCCGAGGCCGGGCACACCCTGGCGAAGGTGCTCCGCAGCCGCCTCGGCGGGCCGTCGTGGGGCGAGGTGCGCAAGCTCATCGCCGCCCGCCGCGTCCAGGTCGGCGACGCCGTTTCCACCGACGACGCCCGCCGCCTCAAGGACGGCGAGGTCGTCGTGCTCCTCGAACACCCGAAGGCGCTGCCGCGGACGGCGCACCCCGACCGGCTCGTGGTGCGGCACCTGGACGAGCACGTCGTGGTGGTGGAGAAGCCGGCCGGGGTGAACACCGTCCGCCACCCGGCCGAGCTGGAGTGGTCCGAGAAGCGGCGCGAGCTCGACCCCACGCTCGAAGACCTGGCGCAGTGGGCCGTCGCCCACCGCCTGAAGCGCGACTCGGCGCAGCTGCCGCGGCTGCGCATCGTCCACCGGCTCGACAAGGAAACGAGCGGGCTCCTCGTGTTCGCGCGGTCCGTGCTCGCCGAGCGCGAGCTGGGGATGCAGTTCCGCAAGCACACCGTCACGCGGCGCTACCTGACGGTGGTGCCCGGCATCTTCCTCGACCGCACGGTCACGTCGAACCTGGTGCCCGACCGCGGCGACGGCCGGCGGGGCAGCACCCCCTTCCCGGACGTGGGGAAGCGCGCCGTGACGCACTTCACGGTGCAGGAGCGGCTGCGCGGCTACACGCTGCTGTCGTGCCGGCTGGAGACGGGGCGGACGCACCAGATTCGGATTCACCTCTCGGAGGCGGGGCACCCGGTGTGCGGGGACAAGGTGTACTGCAAGAAGCCGAACGGCGAGGTGGTGGCCGACGCGAGCGGCGCCCCGCGGCTGGCGCTGCACGCGACGGAACTGGGCTTCACGCACCCGGCGACCGGCGCGGCCCTGCACTGGGACATGC